>CAZGLZ010000046.1:2088-27152 GCA_964526245.1 uncultured Chloracidobacterium sp.
CGCCATCGACCTTGCCGCTGAATGTAAGCGTCAGCTCGTTGCCGCCGTAAACGATCGTGTAGCTGAAAGTAATGTCATTGCCCTTTATCGAGCCCGTTACGGGAACGTCGCCGTTCGGCCGCTTGGCCGTGCCGCTCAGCTTTTCGCCGTCAACCGCGAGCACCAGCTTGAAAGGACGCGGGCCGCCGGGCGTGCTGTAAACCACATCCCAGTCGCCGGCGACTGACGTCTGTGCCTGAGCGCCCGTTGCAAGCATCCCAAGGACAAGAAGCGAAAGAAAAAATGCTCTTTTCATAATGTCTCCGTTATATTTCTCATCTTACCGCATCATCGTTCCAAAAACGAGAAAAGCTCCGAAGATCGGAGCCTTCCCGTCTAGCTTTTACCGAAAGTTTTACTTATCGCTGCCGCGGAAAACCAGCACTACGCGGCTGCCGCTGTAAAGCGTCAGGCGGTCCTCGAAGATCTCGATGCGGTCGGCGCTTTCCATTGCTTCGAGCATCTTCCGCTCGATGTCATTGCGGTCGTCCTCGATGCAGGCACGAAGCGTCGCGATCGTGTTCATGAACGAGAATTTGCCGCCCTCTGCCGAGTAGTTCCCTCCAAAAAGGTTGCAGCCCGTGTTGCCGCCGGCCGTCTTCTCTTCCGTGTCGAAGTTGATGAAGGCTCCGTAGGTCGCCGCGACCTTCTCATTAGGTCCGATCGTATCGAGCAGCCACTTGCGGTCGCCGAGACCGAACTTCTGCGGCTCCGGAGCGTCTTCATTCTTCATGCTGTCAAGTTTAAGCACGGCCTTCCTGCCGGCGTAAAGCGTCAGAACCGATCCGCGAACCCGGTAACGCGTAACGCCCTTCATCGCATCCAAGAATTCCTGCTCGGCTTCCATCAGCCCTTGGCAGAACATCCGCGTCGAGCCCATTCCGCTAAACTTCATCGTGCGGCCGGTGATCGACACGCCGCCGAAAAAGCGATTGCACGAGGCATTTCCGCTGACCTGCTTCGCATCCTCGGCAAATTCGATAAAGGCACGCGAGCCCGAAACCGCTTTGCCATTCATTTCCATCAGCGACCAGCGCTTACCCGTAAGCGAGGCCGGCTGTGCGACAACGTCGGCAACCGCTCCAAAAGCAAAGAGCACAGCCACACCGAAAATAATTTGCTTGATCATATCTTTTCCCCTGTTCATGGTTCATCCGGCGGCAGGTGCCATTCGGCACACGTCTGACCGCCACTTAAAGGAACGAACTCCGGTCGTCCGGCTTGCAGGGTATTGTATAATCGTTTGCGGCTCGCGGCACAACGATTTCATCTGCAACCATCCGCGATCTGAGAGCATCTTTTCGGCGTTGGCCGCGTCGGATGGCTGCAGTGCCCTAAGTGAAGGAAACGAACGATGACCCCAAAGATCTTTAGTAAATTCGCCGTTATCGGTTTGATCGTTTTGCTTGCCGTTTCTGCTTTTGCCGATACCATTCGGCTCAAGGACGGCAGCATCATCAAGGGCAAGATCACCGGCTTCACGGGAGGCCGGTTCACCGTGGTGATCGGCGAGGGCAGCCGCCAGCGGACGCTGTATTACTCAGCCGATGAGGTCGAATCGATCGAGTTCGATTCACTGGGAACAATCCCCGCGGCGAACACCGCTTCGCGAAACGTGCCGACCGTTCGGGTCGTTGATAACACCCCGCCTGCAAGTGAAACGCGAACCTCAAATCCGCGGGTTATCACCACGGATACGACCGGGCAAAACCGCTCGCAACCGCCGCCGGTGCCGCCAACAACGCCTCGGCCGACGCCGCTTCCCCGCGAGACCGCGGCTCGAAACGACCAGCCCGTCTCGCCCGCACAGCCGATCGAACTCAACGTAAAGGTCCTTGCCGATAACACCGCGAACGGCTGGACGCACTCCGGATGGGTCGTCAAAAAAGGCCAACGGATCCGCATAACCGGCAGCGGACAGGTTTCGCTCGGCGCCGACCGCTCGACCGGGCCGGCCGGCCGCGATGACATCGAAGATTCTGAAAAGCTGATGCGTGCGGTTGCGACCGGAGCCCTGATCGCCGTCATTGGCGACGACAACAATGAGTTCATTTACATCGGAGCATCGCGTGAATTTACCGCCCAACGCGATGGAGCCCTTTTCCTTGGGCTGAACGAGGGCAACCTTGATGACAACACCGGAGCCTTCGACGTAAAGGTCGAGATATTGCCCTAACCCTCGCCGAAGTACCACTACGACCGCAGCTCACCGGGTTTGACTCACTTCCTTTCGAGGGTTAACCTGTCCTTTGCCTTCAAAAGCATTCCTTTTTTGCTTTTCTGCGGTTTATGGATGAGCTTTCTAAGCTGATAGCGCAATACGGCATTTATGCTGTTTTCGCCCTCTGCATGGTCGAAGGCGACATCACCCTTCTAATCTCCGGAGCTCTCGCACACTCGGGCTTTTTCGGGGATTACAGCTTCTTCAAGGTTTTGTTCTTCGGAACTCTGGGCGGGATGGTCGGCGACCATATCGGCTACGGTATCGGCCGCATTTTTCACGAAAAGGCCAAGCACTATCGCTTCTACCAAATGGCCCAGCCGCGGGTCGAACGGCTCATAGATAAATTCGGCGCGTTCGCCATCATCATCTCCAAATACATTTACGGCATCCGGGCGGCAATGTGCATCTTCTACGGCATTGGCAAGATGCCCTTCACCCGGTTTCTGTTTCTCGATTTTATAAGCTGTTTCCTTTGGGTTTTGGTCCTCGCCGGCACCGGTTACTTCTTCAGCGGAGCTATCACATCGATCATCGGCGACTTCCAGCAGATCGGTATCGCACTTTTCTTCGTCATTCTCTTCGCGGTTGTATTCCTTTATGTGGTCGAACGCTACTGGCTATCGGAGAAGGTCGAGGAGGCCGACCCCGAGACCATTCACAAGCTTGAGGAAAAACTGCATCATGTCGAAGAAGTAGCTCAGGAAAAGCTGCACGACCTGACCGAAAGGCTCCATTTGACCCGCGACGCTCATCGCTCCGAACCGCCTAACCGCGAGGCTGAACCCGCAAGCACGAAAGCCGCAAAGAAGTGACCTGCTCGGCTACGCTTTTTTCCGCCGAATAAGCTAAACTACCCGTTCACCCCGGCAAGTCTGCTTGCCATCAACAGAGGACATAACTTGTGATCATCGAATCTTCCGCCCCGACCAGGGTTGACCTCGCCGGCGGCACTATCGATATACCGCCGCTCTTTCTTTTTCACGATGGGGCCGCAACCGTAAATTTCGCGATCAGCCTGCTGGGCAAGTGCCGGATCGAGACGCGCGATGACGACCGCATCGTGCTCGAATCGATCGACCGCGGCCTCAGCTACGAGACCTCGCTCGGCCGAATTCACGAACTCCGCCACGAACCGAGGCTCGAACTGCTCGCAAAGCTCGTCCATTTCTTTAAGCCCGAGGTCGGCTTCAATATGACGACCGAATCCGAGGCTCCGGCCGGTGCCGGCCTTGCCGGTTCCTCGACGCTCAACATCGCCTGTATTGGGGCTCTGAACACGCTCGTCGGCGGCCGATACGCACCCGAACGGTTCATCCCGATCGCCGCTGCGGTCGAATGCCAGGTGATTCGGGTTCCGACCGGCTATCAGGACTATTATTCCGCCCAATACGGCGGCCCGGCGTGTATTCACTTCGGTGTCGAAGGGATGCAGCGTGAAGCATTGGCCGTCGATACCGCAGTGCTCGAATCGCGGATCGCGGTCTGCTACACCGGGGAGCCAAGGAACTCCGGCACGAACAACTGGGAGATCACCAAACGCCACATCGACGGCGACAACGAGCTCTTCGACATCTTCGAAGGCATCCGCGATGGTGCCTTGCGGCTCCGCGAGGCAATGCTTGCCGCCGATTGGGATGCGGTCGGTGAGATCCTCCGCGACGCACATCCCCTCCGCAAACGGCTTTCGCCCCACATTACCACGCCGCACATGGACGACATTATTGACACCGCCCTCGCGAACGGTGCGATAGCGGCCAAGGTCTGCGGAGCCGGCGGCGGCGGCTGCATTGCCTTTTTCTGCGAGGACGGAAAACGCGGGAGCGTCGAACAAGCGATCGCCGAAATGGAAGGCGTCGAGGTGCTCGGATGGCGGCTGAACACCGAGGGACTAAGCGTCCGAACATCCAGCTAGCCCTTGTCCCTGCGGCCAAGTGGCGCTAATATCGGGGCACGTTCACCATCCGGCCTTTTTAACAATTTAGGAGATCAAGATGAAACGATCCGCTATTATCGTTTGCGTTCTCGTTTGTGTTGCTGCCGCCTCTGGCCAGATCGCCCCCGGCAAGGTCTTCTGGCGCGGAATGGTCGATGACAAGGTTCAACTCGTCATCAAGGGCCTGACCGTTGAGACCAAGACCGTTTCGGGCCGGGCGATGGAGGCCGGCGACTTCAGCTTTACCGCTCCTCTTCCCCGCGACAACGTAAAGGTCAGCGCTCTGAGAAAGGACGGCCGTGGGACGGTAGCCGTCGTTCAGCAGCCCGACTCCTCAAATGACTTCACCGCGATCGTCGAGATAAGCGACACCCGCGGCGGTGCCGCCGATCATTTGATAGAGATCTCCTGGTAACGCCGACAACGTGTCACAATCTGCCGCCTGGCGGTGTTTTGGTTCAAGAAAGCGATTTCTTAACTAAAATTTCGGGAGGCATTTTCATGCGTAGATTCATTTCCATTTTCTCAGTTTCGTTGTTTATGTTTGCATTCGTTCTTGGCTCGGCGGCAACCGAGGCCTTTGGGGCGGGCGATGACTGCAAGAATTATTCGTGGGGCAGCAAAGAATCGGTTGCCGAGCTCCGCGAGTTCAAGCTGCCGGCAACCGGCCGCATCGCGGTCGATGCGGGCAAGAACGGCGGTATTTCCGTCAAGGGCGGCGATGTTGGCGAAGTTCAATTGCGGGCATGCGTAACGGCATCGGGCGAATCGGCCGCCGAGGCTCAGGGCGTGCTTTCGTCCATCAGGGTCAACACGTCCGGGACGATCTCTGCCGAAGGACCGGCCGACGGCAAGGGCTGGGCGGTTTCGTTCTCGCTCGTCGTTCCGCGCAACACCGACCTCGAGCTCAATGCCAAGAACGGCGGCATCGCGATCAGCGGTGTCGAAAGCAACGTTGAATTTGAAACGGTCAACGGCGGTGTCGCGTTGAGTAACCTCGGCGGCAGCGTTCGCGGCCGGACGACGAACGGCGGCGTGAGCGTCAAACTCGACGGCCAGGCATGGCGTGGGAACGGGCTTGACGTTTTGACGACCAACGGCGGCGTCAGCCTCAAGCTTCCTGCGGCCTACGCGGCAAACATCGAAACGGGAACGGTCAACGGCGGGTTCAAGAGCGACATTCCGGAGCTGAACATAACTACGGAAGATGTCAAAGGTGATTGGAGCCGCGGCTCGCGTGCAAAACAGATCAATACGTCGATCAACGGCGGCGGCCCGACCATCCGCGTAATAACAACGAACGGCGGCATCAAGATCAGCAACGCTGACGAGATAAAGTACTAAGAATATATAGGCGGTCTGTGTACTCGATTCCTATTCTGTGCACTTTCTGTGGTAATTTTCTCTAGCCTTGCGGGCATTACCACAGAACGCACAGATGGAAGACACAGACCGCCACTCTTCCCTGGATCCCTTCTATTTTTCTTTTCGCACTTTTCTTAGTTCGACTGAATTGCCGCCGTCAGCGAACGAAATATACCAAGCCCGTCGTTCGAGCCGAGCAGTTCTTCGCAGGCCCGCTCCGGATGCGGCATCATCCCCAGGACGTTCCTGTCCGGACTGCAGATACCGGCGATGTTCGACCTCGCGCCGTTCGGGTTCGCTTCGGCCGTGATCTCGCCGTCATCCTCGCAATAGCGAAAAACGATCTGGCCATTTTCCTCAAGTGCATTGAATGTCGGGTCGTCGCAGACGTAGTTGCCCTCGGCGTGTGCTATCGGGATCGAGAGTACGGTCCCCTCGTCGATCTGGCTAGTATATGGCGTGTTTTTGTTCTCGACACGGATGTTCACATGTCGGCAGATGAAATGGAGCCCCGCATTTCGGATCAACGCCCCCGGAAGCAGGCCCGCCTCGCAAAGTATCTGAAACCCGTTACAAATGCCGAAGACAAACTTGCCCTCGGCGGCAAAATTCTTGACCGACTGCATCACCGGCGAAAACCGCGCCAATGCACCGGCCCGCAGGTAATCGCCGTAAGAGAACCCGCCCGGAATGATCAATGCGTCGTAACCGCTCAGGTCCGTCTGCCTGTGCCAGATGAAATCGACCGGCTGTCCGACGTGCTTTGAGATCACGTGATAAGCATCGTGATCGCAATTTGAACCGGGAAAAACAACTACGCCGAACTTCATCAGGCCTCCAACTCCACTTTGTAGTCCTCGATCACGGGGTTTGCAAGAACGTCCTTCGCCAGCCGTTCGGCGGCCTCGCGGGCCTCTTCCGCCGTAGCTCCGCCGTTCACCTCGACCTCAAAATATTTCCCCTGCCGGACGTCGGCGATGTTCCCGAACCCGAGCAGTTCCGCCGAATGGTGAATGGCCTTCCCCTGCGGGTCGAGAACTCCGGGTTTTAGCGTTACGAATACTTTTGCCTTCATTTTCGTCTCCGAAATAAATTGTAGATTGTTACGCAAATTCTTGTCATTGGCAACATCTTATGTTAAGTTTCACGTGTTTTTCTCACGGTAGTTTCGGTCAACTTTATTCTGGTTAAGGAGTTTCGCTAAGAAATGCAAAATCAAAAATCTGCAATCGGACTGGACGCAAATATCGCCGCTCTGATCGGATATCCTGTTGGAATTCTTGCTCTGATTCTGATCTTTATCGAAAAAGAGAATCGCTTTGTACGCTTCCATGCACTCCAATCGGTTCTTTGGAGCGTTGGTGTTGTTGTCGGCTGGATAGTAATTATGATCGTGGGTGCGATCATCGGGGCCGTCTTGAGTTCGATCTCATCGACCCTCGGACTCGTAGCATGGGGAATTTTCGTCTTGGTTTACCTGGGACTTTTCTTCGCCCTTTTAGGCGGAATTATCTATGGTGCGATCAAGGCATACCAGGGTCAGATGACAAAACTGCCGATCGTGGGTTCCTTTGCCGAGAAATGGGCTTAAGCAAACACACGCTTGAATACGACATCTACGTTTCGTAGATAGTGTTTCAGGTCAAAGACGCGGGCGATCTCTTCTGCCGAAAGGTGCGATGAGATGTCCGCGTCTTTCATTACCAGGTCACGATATTCGCCGCCCTCGTCCCAGACCTTCATGGCATTCCGCTGGGTGTAAACGTAAGCGTCCTCACGCGAAACGCCCTTTTGCGTGAGCGCCAGCATCAACTGGCCGCTGAAGACAAGCCCGCGGGTTATCTCCAGGTTCTTCATCATGTTCTCGGGATAAACGACGAGCGTGTCGAGCAGCGACGTCGCCTTGGCGAGCAGATAATCGAGCGTCGCCGAAGAATCCGGCAGCACTATCCGCTCGGCCGAGGAATGCGAGATGTCCCGTTCGTGCCAGAGGGCCACGTTCTCAAGCCCGACGATCGCGTTTGCCCGGACCGTTCGTGCCATTCCGCAAATGCGTTCCGAGAGTATCGGATTGCGTTTATGCGGCATCGCCGAGGAGCCTTTCTGTCCGGCCTTGAATTTCTCTTGAGCCTCGCGAACCTCGGTCCTCTGCCAGTGCCGCACCTGCAAGGCGATCTTCTCGAGTGTCGAAGCGATGATCGCCAGCGTACAAAGATACTCGGCGTAGCGGTCGCGTTGGATGACCTGTGTTGAAACCGCGGCGGCCTTCAGCCCAAGCCTTGCGCAAACGCGTTCCTCAACGTCCGGGGCCAAATGGGCGAACGCCCCGACCGCTCCGCTGATCTTCCCGACCGAAACGATCTCACGGGCACGAGCGAGCCGCTCGCGGTTCCGCTCCATCTCGGCATACCAAAGTGCCCAGCAAAGCCCGAAGGACGTCGGCTCGGCGTGTATGCCGTGCGTCCGCCCGATCTGGGGTGTATCTTTGAACTCGAACGCCCGCCGTTTGATCACGGGCAGCATCGCGTCGATCTTCGCAAGCAAAATGTCGCACGACTCGCGAAGCAAGATGCCGTTTGCCGTATCGACCACATCGCTCGACGTCAGCCCGTAATGGACGAACCTCGCCGCCGGCCCGATGTTCTCGGCAAGATTGGTCGTAAAGGCGATGACGTCGTGGTCGGTCGTCTTTTCGATCTCATTGATCCGCTCGACCGTGAACGCAGCCTTTGCCTTGATCTCCTCGACCGCATCGGCCGGGATGGTTCCGTCCTCGGCATGAACCTCGCAGACGGCGATCTCGACATCAAGCCATTTCTGGAACTTGTTCTCGAGCGACCAGATCGCTCCCATTTCGGGAAGTGTGTATCTTTCGATCATAAAAAACTTGTCATTCCTCGGCAACGTTGTCCCCACCGGAGGCTTTGGACAGGTGCAGTTCCTCTTCGCGGTCGCCTAGCACGTCACCGACATAAACCATTTGCACGACGACCATCAGCATCGCGAGCAGCGGCGTCGCGAGCACGAGCCCAAGCCCGCCGAGCATCACGCCGAAGACAAGCTGAAAGACGATGGTCAAGGCCGGCGGAAGTTCAACCGTCTCACGCTCGATAAGCGGCGTAACGAGGTTCGATTCGATCAACTGCACGCCAACATATAGCCCAAGAACATAGACGGCCGTTATCGGGCTATTGATAAAAGCAAGCAGCAGAGCCGGCAGTGCCGAAATGATGGGGCCGAAGTTCGGGATGAACGACAATAGCCCCGCGATCAACCCGAGCGTCAGCGCCAGCGGAACACCGATTATCGAAAGCCCGATCCAGGTCAGCAGCCCAATAAAGACCATTGAGCCGATCTTGCCGATCAGCCACCAGCCGAGCGTCTCACCGGTCGTATCAAGTACTTCTCGGGCCCTGCCGCGGCTTGCGACCGGAAAGAGCTTTATCAGCCCGCTCGAATAAAGCCGTGGCTCGGCGGCGATGTATATGGCGAGCAAGATAACTACAAAGAAGTTTCCGACCGCTCCGACCGTTGACGAGAAAACTCCGCCGACGCCCGAGACGACCTGGCCGGTATCGATCTTCTGGAGGACCGTATCGACGCTCGGCATTTGGTTGATAAGCGACTGCCCCCAACTAAACCTGCTGACGAAATCGATGATCTGCCGCTCAGACTCCGGCAACTTGACCCGAAGCAGCTGCACCTGCTCGGCAACGCTCGGTGCGAGAAGAGCTATGGAGCCGGCAAGGACGAGCACCAGCAGGATCGAAACTCCCAGAACGGCCCAGCCCTCGCCGATCTTGAGCCTTTCCGAGATCGGCAGTGCAAGCCCGCGGAGAAAGATCGCGATCAGCACCGCCGAAAAGATCAGCAAAAGAATGTCGATGGTGTAGTAAACGAGAGCGAGAAGAAGCAGGATCAGCAGGACAATGCCGACCGTCACCAGCACCTTGCCGGCAAAGGAACGCTCTTGAAAGCTCTCTGAGTTCATCGTTTAGATCAGGTTATTGCTTGCCAAAAGTTCTGCGTTAAGAATGGTCGAGCCCGCTGCACCGCGGACGGTGTTGTGGCTTAGGGCGACGAAGCGGTAATCGAAAATATTATCCGGAAACACCCGGCCGACAGTCACCGTCATCCCGTTGCCGCGGTCACGGTCGAGCCTCGGTTGCGGCCGCGAAGGCTCATCAAGCACTTCGATGAACTGCTTGGGCGAAGAGTGAAGCCCGAGGCTCGGGAACTCGTTCATCGCCGCGATAACTTCCTCAAGCGTCGAATTTCCCTTGAGTTTCACCCGAACCGAGGCCGTGTGCCCATCTATCACATTCACCCTGAAGCACTGTGCCGAGACCGTGAAGTCCGCCTTTTGGATCGAGGTGCCGTTAAATTTGCCCAATATCTTCTGTGCTTCGGTCTCGACCTTTGGCTCTTCTCCGGCAATGTAAGGCAACACGTTGTCGATGATATCGAGCGATGCAACGCCGGGATAGCCCGCACCCGAAATGGCCTGCATCGTCGTTACGATCGCCGATTCGACGCCGAACTTTCGGTCAAGTGCGGCAAGCGGCGGAGCAAAGCTCGCGACGGCACAGTTCGGATTCGTTACGATAAATCCCTTGCTAAATCCGCGCTTCGTTTGCTGGACCTCGATAAGCCCAAGATGATCGGGATTGATCTCCGGTATCAGAAGCGGCACATCCTCGTCCATTCGGTAAACCGATGAATTACTGATCACCGGATAACCGGCTCGGGCAAATGCCTCCTCCGTCTCGCGGGCGACCGGGGACGGCAGGCTCGAGAAGACGATGTCGCAATCTATCGGCGGCTCGATCGGCTGGACGGTGATCTCGCGAACGCCTTCCGGGATGTCGCCGGCCAACTTCCACGCACACGCCTCGGCAAACGACTTGCCCGCCGAGCGGTCCGAGGCCGCAAGCGCAGTTATCTCAAACTGCGGGTGATGTTCTAGCAGTTGAATGAACCGCTGCCCAACCGTCCCGGTCGCACCCAATATTCCTACGCGGTATTTCTTGACCATTATAGTTAAAGCTCTCAGACCGTCAGACTCTTACAATCAAAAAACTTCAATCCGTCGACAACATCGGACTCAATTGTTTCGTCTTCAAGTCTGATTGTATTCAAAAAAGTACAAATCGCCGTACACTGCTCCGCATTTAACTTTGCCTTTCTCAAATTCCAAAATGACTTTGACCCTGGATCGTTTGAAGGAGAAAAGCTGTAGACCAAAAATTCACGAACTATCTCATCACGAAATGCTGGGTCACCCAATGCGTATGTCATAAATGCCGGGACATAAAAGGCAAACGCCTCTGGAGTAAACAGGGGTAGCTTGTCATAGTTTTCGACGATCGTGTTGTCCGAAACTTCGGTCCAGGTCTTTCCCTTGAAGGCATTCTGCAGAGAAAGGCATTCATCGCAAAAATGTTCTATTACCTCTCCTGGCGGTGAGACGCAAGGAAACGACGCTTTTATGAACTCGACAAGTTCAGCCTTACTTTCCACTTTCACCCGTTTATCGCTTCCTTCATCCGCCGGACGCCTTCGGCCATGCGTTCCTCTGAGTTGCAGAACGAGATCCGCAGAAATCCTTTCGCCTCTGAACCAAATGCCACGCCGGGAACCGTGATCACGCGATTCTGGAGGCATTTCTCGGCGATCTCGATGTCGTCGCCGACTTCTCGCACATCGAGCATTGTGTAAAACGCTCCTTCCGG
Source organism: uncultured Chloracidobacterium sp. (assembly GCA_964526245.1). Taxonomy (GTDB): domain Bacteria; phylum Acidobacteriota; class Blastocatellia; order Pyrinomonadales; family Pyrinomonadaceae; genus OLB17. The sequence continues at coordinate 13,382 of CAZGLZ010000046.1, forward strand.
AGCCGTTGCTTTAAGGCCGAGCTCTTTGTCGAATAGATCGACAAGAAAATCGCCTCGTTTCTTATAGACCTCGCGGGCGTGAGCCTTGAATTCCTCGGCCTCGGGCGACCAGCCGAGCAGCGATGCCTTCTGCGTTATCGCCGAGGCACATACCGTTAGAAAGCCATGAAGAACCTGAATGCCATGCATCACCTCGGGCCGCGAACTTGCCGCCCATCCGAGCCGCCAGCCGGTCATGCTGAGCGACTTTGAAAGCCCGCTGACGATAACCGTCCGGTCGTAAAATTCCGAGGCCGAATGTGGCCGCTCGCCAAAATAAAGATCGCTGTAGATCTCATCCGAAATAAGGTAAATACCTGTGCCTTCGAGCACTTCGGCGATCTGCCGGAGGTCCGTCTCCGTGAAGATCTTCCCCGTCGGATTCGAAGGCGAGATCACGACCGCGGCCTTCGTCTTCGGCGTTATCGCCCGCCTGAATTCCTCGATGTCGAACGCAAACTCGGTCTCTGCAGGCAATCGGTAATAGACCGGATTACCCTGCGAGATTCGCACGCAAGCATCGTAAGCCGGAAAGCTCGGGTTCGGCAGCAGCACGTCGTCGCCGATATCGACTATCGACAGAAACGCCGCCGTCATCGCCTCCTGCGACCCGCACGTGACGACGATATCCTTAAGCCCAAGGCCAAGATGCGGATACTGCTCGGCGATCTTTTCGCGAAGCGCCGGAAGCCCCGGATGCGATGTGTAGCCGTTTTGCTCGTCGGTCGCGACGCGTGCTGCCTCGCGGCGGAGAAAGTCGGGCGTCGGCAGGTCCGGCTCGCCAAGGCCGAAATTGATCGAATCCGGCAAAGCCCGCTCAAAAAACTGCCTTATTAGCGTCGGCTGCAAGCCCTGCAAACGCTTCGGCAATTGAAACTCTCTTTTTTCAAATGCAGCTGTCATGTCCAGATCGCTTACGCCTCATCCTCAGCCGTCTCGCCGTGCGGCGGCTTGCTCGATTCGAGATCTTCTTCGAGTTCCTCGCGGGCATCCCCGACCTCAATGTTAAACTCGCCCTCGGCCGCCGTGTTCGGGTCACCCGTCAAAATCCCGCCGATCATCTCCACCTCGCCGATGATCTTCTGCCCCAGGCCCGAGATCTTTTCCTTTAACGAATGCTCTTCGTGACCGTCTTCCGGCAATTCGTGATCATTACTCATACTTATAAGTTTACATCGTCTCCCGCTTTCGGCGGTATTGCGACAGTTCTTTTATCGCAGATAGTCTTCAAGCTTCGTCGAGGCATCGGTCTTATCGTCGCGGTATTTTACGATCACGGGGCAATAGACCGAGAGGCCGTTTGCCTTGCCAAACTCGTTCGTAACGGCCCGCGAGCCCTGGACCACGACCGCTCCGGCCGGTATCTCAAGCGGGCGGCCGCCCTCGGCCTTGATCACACGCTCGTTCGGCAGATCAAAGACAGGAGTCGAGCGAGTAAGGATAACGCCCGTCCCGAGCACCGCCCGTTCGCGGACGATCGTTCCTTCATAAACGCCGGTGTTGCCGCCGACCATCACATCGTCTTCGATAACGACCGGCACCGCACCGACCGGCTCAAGCACGCCGCCGATCTGCGCCGCCGCCGAAATGTGCACTCGCTTGCCGATCTGTGCACACGAGCCGACCAAAGCGTGCGAATCGACCATCGTGCCTTCGTCAACAAAGGCACCGACGTTGATGTAGGCAGGCGGAACGACCACCACGCCCGGAGCAACGTACGAGCCGTCGCGGATCGCCGAACCGCCGATGACGATCCGAACGCCGTCCTCGAGCGACATCGGCCGGAGCGGAAACGTGTCTTTGTCGAAGAACCGCAGCGTCTCGGTTGGCTGCGACATCTCGACCATCTTGCCCATCCGAAAGCCGAGCAAGATCCCCTGCTTCACCCACCTGTTCGCATGCCAGTTCTCGTTCGAGTCCTTCTCCGCCGAGCGTATCTCGCCCCGCCGCAGTGCCAGCTTGAACTGCTCATAAACCTCGCGATCCGCCGCGTCAAACTCACTCTTGGCAAACATCGCCTCGATCTTTTCTTTCAATTCCATATAACCTGAGCCTTAACTATGCTCTCTAATGCTGCGGGCAATCAGGCCGAGGCCGCCGGCAAAAAGCACGAGCATCATCAGCGTGTTAAAAAGGTTCGTCGGCTGAAAATAGATCTGGAGATTCATGATTATTCCAGCCAGGATAATGACCGCTCCGGTAAAGACCAGCAGCCAGCCGATCAGCGACTTGCCGTTAAAGAAAACTATCCCGACCCCGACGATCAGCGGCACCATCGACAGCCCGAACGCGTTATAGCCGCCCCAGTTCCAAAAGCCGCTGGTCACAATAACGCGGCTGATGAGCATATATCCACCGGCAACCGCCATCGCAAGGCCGATCAAAAACTCCCACAGCCCGCCCGAAGTGCCGCCTACGTTTTTTAGGTCATCAATTTCCATAGCGAATTGTAAATTGTCGAATTGTCGATTTGCATCTCTCGCCCGTTTCACGGGCTGAACCTGCGTTTGACCGATATTCCCACGGTTGTTCACCGTGGGCTACATGCTTCTCGGCCGCTACACGGCCTAAATCAACTTCATTACTTTCTTCAAGATCCCTTGCGTCTCCTTTGTCACCGGCACTAGCGGGAGCCTCAGGTTCTCTTCGAGCAAGCCCATCTCTTTCATCACGAATTTGCACGGTGCGGGCGAGGACTCGATGAAGTTTGCCTCCATCAGCGGCAGAAGCTGGAAGTGCAGTTTTCGGGCGGCGGTCCAGGCCCCGTCGAGCGCTTTCTCGACCATTCGCGACGTCTCACGCGGCATTTCATTGGCGATGACGGAGACGGGCCCATCGGCGCCGAGGGCGATCAGCGGGAGAGTCGTCGCATCGTCGCCTGAAAAGACCTTGAATCCCTTCGGCCGCCCGGCCAAGATCGCCATCACCTGCGAGAGGTCGCCCGAGGCTTCCTTTGTCGCGACGATGTTCGGATTATCCGCGGCAAGCCGCAGCGTCGTTTCGGCCGAGATATTCGAGGCTGTCCGCCCCGGAACGTTGTAGAGCATTATCGGAAAGTCCGAAACGCTCTTCGCGATCTCAGAAAAATGCGCATAGAGCCCGGCCTGCGTCGGCTTGTTGTAATAGGGTGCGACGATCAATGCCGCATCGGCTCCAAGTTCGCGGGCCCTTCGGGTGAATTCGATGGTAGCAGCGGTCGAGTTGCTCCCCGTACCGGCGATCACCTTCGCCTCTCGACGATGGGCAACTTCAACCGCGAGACGGATCACGTTCAACCGCTCGGCCTCGGTCATCGTCGCACTCTCGCCCGTCGTTCCGCACGGCACAAGCAGCTTTACGCCGCCCTTTATCTGCCGCTCCGCGAGCCGCCGGAAGCACTCCTCGTCGATCGAACCGTCGTTCCGAAACGGCGTCACAAGGGCCGTCGCACAACCCGTCATCCAATTCGTTCTTGCTCTCATAGCAAATTTTCTCTTTCCGCGAAATTCTCGATAAGTATATGCTTAGGGACGAGGGAGTTACAAAATCACTTTGCTTCGATTTATAGCAACCATAAGCATTACTTTCAGCATAATGGCATTTGCCGGATGTTCCGAAGCGGTGCCGGCAGAAAGCCCGCGGCCCGAAACACTGCGGTTGATCGCAGACCGATTTGCCTACCCGGTCGGGCCGAGCGAATACGTCACGGCGGCCCGCGACAAAAAGGACGAATGGTACGACGCCCAGGACTTTGGCGAGAACAACCACCTTGGCGAGGATTGGAACAAGAACTCGGGCGGAAACACAGATTGCGGCGAGACGGTCTATGCGATCGCAAATGGCGAGATCACTTACGCCGCCGACGCCGGGGCCGGCTGGGGAAACGTCGTGATCATCACGCACACGCTACCCGATGGAACGGAGGTTCAATCGCTGTACGGCCATCTCAAGGCCATCGAGAAAACGTCAGGAACGATCAAGTTCCGAGAGAAAATTGGCACCATTGGCGACGGCAATGGAAGATACATCTGCCATCTGCACTTTGAACTCCGCGAGCGGCATTGTCCGTCTTGGGATATGGTATTCGTCGGCTATAGCCCGGTTAGCTACGGTTGGGTCGATCCTTCGGATTTTATCGATAAACGCCGATGATCACTTCTTAGTCTTCGCAATACGCTTCGACTTCGGCGCTTCACTTAAAAAATTGCTGCTTGAAACAACCTTTGCTCCGGTCTCCAACTCGAGTGCCTTCCGAGCGTCACCGGCAACCTTTCCGCCCCGGATCGCAGCTTTCTTGTTTTCTATAAAGCCCGTCGGGTTTTGCGTTTTAACGATCTCAGAGGTCGAAGCCTCGCCAAGCATCGAAAAGATCAGTTCGAGATCCGTCATGTGGTCGCGGAGATTTTGATTCTTGAGTCCCTTTACTCGTTTGTGTTCCGAGGGCGTAAGGCCAAACGCAGCTTTTGATATCTCGGCGGTCAGTATCGCGTATTCGACCCGTTCTTTAACGCCATGCTTTTGCCACTCGTCGGTCAATTCCTCCCGGATCGCGATGCTCCGCATCCGACGCTCTATCCAATCGTCGGGATATCCCTTTGCTTTGTAAAGGTCCCGGGTCCGCTGCATTGCAAGCTCCGGATCATTGATCTCATCGAGCCGATCGGAACCAACCTGGGCAAGCCACAGCTTGAACGGTTCCGCCTTGGGCGAAGGAATCGACTGGATGATTCGAAGCAATCCTTTGGCATCAGCAGACTGGATCTTCCGGCGCTTGCCGTCTGCGGCCTCCATTTCAACCAGGGTACAAAGTGTACCCCAGTTGGCTTTTAAGCTACTGTCCCTGCTCAACAATCGTTTTATGTATTGCTTTACATCAACACTATCGGTCAGGATCTCGACAACATCCTGAACAGAGAAGTACCATTTCTGTTCGCCCTCGACCCAAACAGAACGCACTTTTCGCTCTTCGAATAGCTTAATGTTCGCCAACGTCAACCCCCATTTTTTCCGCGATCACCTCGGTAAACTCGAAGAAGCCTTTCCTGTTTTCTATCCACTCCGCGGCCATTATTGCCCCGTAAGCAAAACCCTCGCGGTTTCGGGCGGTGTGTTCGAGTAGAATCTGGTCCGCCGGGCCGTCAAAGCCGAGCCGGTGCGTCCCGGGGATGCTCCCGGCACGGGTCACGGCGACCTCGCCGATCTTGACATGCTTTTCGGCCACGCTTTTCAGTTTCAGGGCCGTCCCGCTCGGGCTGTCCCTCTTTTGCGAATGGTGCTGCTCTTCGATAAAGGCCTCGTATTCCGGGAAGCGGGCGAGCAGTTCGGCGGCGTAACCGGCGATACGGAAAAAGAGATTTACGCCGATCGAGAAATTCGCTCCGTAGACCATCGAACCATTGCTCCCGGTCACGATCTTTTCGATCTCATTCCGCCGAGCGTCCCAACCGGTCGTCCCGACCACGATTGGCACACCGGCGAGCATACATGCCCGGACATTTCGTTCGACGGCGTCCGCCACCGTAAAATCGATCGCGACGTCGGCGGCCGTCAACGTCTCGGCAAGCTGCTCGGCCGCGAGCCCCGCATGCGACTCGCCCACCGTCACCGCCAACGAGTGCCCACGTTCCGCCGCCAACCGTCCGATCAGCTTCCCCATCTTCCCGTAACCGATAAGTGCGATCCTCATGATAAGATCCGTTCCCTGTGAGGCTCAAAAATTCATCCGCCGCATTAGTTCAATGAAACGCGGCTCGCTACGCAAGCCGTTCCATTTCGGCTCAACCTTTAGGAAAGCCATTTTCGGATCGCGCTGTTCGAAAGCTTTCTCCAGCCAGTCGAGGGCCTTCGCACGCTCGCCTAGCCCGGCATATATGATCGCGATGTGTGATGCCGGAACAAAGCGTTCCTCAGAGAGCTTCAGAAGCTTTTCCACGTTTGCCTCGGCACCTTCGCGATCGCCGGACCTTGCCAGCGCATTTCCCTCGAAAGCCAGCGACACGGTTTGTGCGGGAGAAAGCTCCGTGGCCTTTCGGGCAGATGTAATTGCCTCGGCATACATACCCTTCTCAGTGTACGCGCTCGAGAGAAACAAGTGCGGCATCCAGAAATTCGGCGCAAGTTCGATAGTTCTTTGTAATTGAATTATCCCTGCGTCCGTCTGCCCGGCGTGAACCATAAATTGACCCTCAAGGGCGTTCCCAAACGGAAAAAGCGGATCAAGTTCCCGGGCAAGCTTCATTTCCGCCGCGGCCTCTGTATGTTTTCCCAGATTTGACAGCAAATGTGCGTAGAAGAGGTGGGCCATTGCGTTATTAGGATTTAGCTCCAACGCACGCCGGTAGAGCCTCTCGGACTCCTGCCAATTCCAGTCGCCCCAGAAAACGGTCATTCCAAGTGCGGCATGGCCTTCGGAAAGCGAATCATTCAATTCGATTGCTTTGGCCGCCGCAGCTTTCGATCTTGCCAGATATTCTACCGGCGGCATTTCGATGCTGAGGGTAAGTGAACGATAGGCGTCGGCGATACCGGAATATGCGAGGGCGTAGCCGGGATCGATCTCGATCGCCTGCTGGAAATATCCGATCCCTTTTTGAACTTCGGGCGGCGTTAATCGGAAGACGTGGAAGCGGCCCCGCTGATAAAGTTGCCAGGCCTCAGGATTTTCAGTATCGCGTATTGCCAAAAGCTGAGCGTCCGACGGGGTGAGCTTGAGCCGCAAGTTCTGCGCCACCGCCTGTGCGATCTCATTTTGGGCAGCGATGATATCGGCAGAACTACGAACGTATTGATTCCCCCAGATCTGCCGTTCGTCGCGAGCATCGATAAGCCGAACATTGATAACAAAGTCAGTCCCTATCTGCCGAACATCTCCCGTAACCACCGCGTCCACATCTAGCTGAGTGCCGATGCTGCGGATATCGGTTTGATTCTCTCTGAACCGGAAGGTGGAATTGCGGGACATCACCCTTAGATCTGTAAGGCGAGAAAGGCTGTTGATGACATTTTCTGCGATACCGTCCGAAAGATATTCCGTATCCGGAAGCTGACCCGAATTCGCAAATGGGAGTACCGCCACCGATCGTACGGACTCGCTAGCAGGGCTTCGAAACATTAGCAGGTAAGCCGGAACGATCAACGCAACCCCGAGAACGCCAAATGCCGCGATCAAAATCGTTGAACGGCCGGTACGTCGTTGCTCCTCCGGATTCCCGACCATAGGGGACGTATTGCCTAAAGATCCCTCGGGATCTACGACGGAACTCGCACGGGCAGTATTTTTATCCCCGAGTTCGCGCGGATCGGGGTCGCACCGGGTGACCGTTGCGACGAATTTGTACCCTTTGCCGGGAATTGTGGAGATAAATTTATGTTCGCCGGGTTTTTCGCCCAAAACTCGGCGGAGTGACGAGATATTTTGCGTCAGATTGTTTTCTTCGACTATTGTGTCAGCCCAGATCTCCGAGAGAAGTTCATCCTTTGAAACGACCCTTCCCGCGTTTTCCACAAGAAAAACCAGCGTATCGAACACTTTAGGCATTAAAGGGACGGTCGCACCGGAGCCGTCGGTCAGGAGTCTTTTACCGGCGTCGAGCCTGAATCCGCCGAAATCAAAAATGTGCTTTTGGTGAGTTTCCATCGGATCTTCAGAAAACTTCACAAACTTTCATGCCCAACCTAACGACTTTCACAATCGATGCGGGCAATTATCGCATGCATCGGCCACACAACGAAAGGTTTCGCCGAAATTCGACAACAAAACCAAGTAGGAGAACAACAATGAAAAACAATATCTCGAAGCTAGTGAAACTCACCTTGATCGCCGCGTTCATCGCATCGGTCTCTGCAATTAGTGTCAGCGCTCAAATAGTCGCCACTGACGAACAGGGATTCAACCGCATCGTCGGAGCATGGGAAACGATGGTGCAGCCCCGCGATTGCACCACCGGCGACCCGATCGGGCAACCGTTTCCGGGCGTGCTCACATTTAACGAGGGCGGGACTGTCGCAGAATTTGGAGCCAACCCGGCGACCCCGTATCGCACACCGGGCACCGGCATCTGGAAATCTGAAGGCCGAGGCATCTACACACTACGTTTCTCTTTCATACCAATGACGCCACAAGGAATCCCGATCGGCCGGCTTCGTGTAACTCAGGTCGGTGAACTTTCGAGATTCTCCGACGAGCAAACCTCTTCCGGTTCGTTCGTGCTGACGAATTTCGCCGGCATTGTGATCGGCACCGGATGCTCAAGTGCGACGGCTGTCCGCCTGAACTAGACCGACGAACGGGCAGCGGACGGCCGTCTGCTGCCCGTTTTTAATGCACCAACAGAAATTCACTTACGGAGGGCAAACCGAAAATGAAACGCGATTCTAGATTGATGAAGATGATGTTCTGGCTACTGCAGTGCACGCTGATTGTTGCATCAGCTTTTGCGCAAACAACGGCATTTAAATACCAAGGCAGCCTTACTGATACAGGTTCGCCCGCAAACGGCAGCTTTCAGATGAGTTTCAGGCTTTTCGATGCGTTTAGCGGCGGAACGCAGGTGGGCTCGACCATCACTGACGTGCCTACGACCGCAACGAATGGCGTTTTTACAGTTACCCTCGATTTCGGCTCGGCGGCGCTTTCGGGCGCGAACCGATGGTTGGAGATCAGTGTTCGGCGTAACTCCGGAGAAAGTTACGTGACCTTGAGTCCTCGCGAACCTATTACATCTTCGCCCTACTCGGTTCGGACCCTGAGCGCCGCCATGGCCGATGATTCGCAAAAACTCGGCGGTGTGAACGCGAATCAGTTCGTTCAGACGAATGACTCGCGTTTGACCGACGCCCGCAACCCGCTTCCCGGCAGCACGAGTTACATCCAAAACCAGAACGCCGCACCACAGGCCGTAGCTAATTTCAACATTTCCGGGAATGGCTCGCTTACGGACCTTAATGTCCTCGGTTCTTTCACCGCATCCGGCATTGCGCCGCCCGCAGTCGCTCCCGCCGGAAAGACCCGATTCTATTTCGACACAGCGACGAACAAGCTTCGCGTCTCGGAAAATGGCGGGGCTTACGTCAACCTCGTCGGTGCGACGGGCGTCAGCGGCAGCGGAACCGTGAACCGCATTCCCTTTTTTAGCGCCGCGACAACACTCGGTGATTCGAACATATTCCAGGCCGGTACAAATATCGGCATAGGAACTCCGACGCCCGGTTCAGGATTCGAACTTCGGGGAACGGGACTCAACGCCCAACAACGGATCACGGACAGCGTCTCGGGTAATAGCCTTGTGCTGCAGGGCGGTCCCGGCAACGGTATGAAGGTAACCGGGTACAACTATGGTACCGGTACGGCTCAGCCTCTGTATCTCGGCACAGACGGCGCGAACACTTTTATAAACAGCGGCGGCGGGTTCCTTGGAATCGGAACCACCACCCCGAGTCCTTTCTATCGCATTGATACCGCCGGGAGCGTCAGGGCAATCGCCAACACGCACGTGAACTTCACCGCGGAGACCTCCGGCACCAATAACGGCGCAAGATTTAATATGAAAACGGCGACACGAAACTGGTTTGTTGGAACCTCGCAGGGCCTCAACGGCGACCAGTTCTATATTGGCGAGGGCGACAGCCTAACCGCGGGCCAAAGGATGGTGATAACGACCGGCGGCACTTTTGGATTCGGGACGATAAATCCACACCTCGGCTATCGCGCCGATTTCGTGGGAGGCGTTCGGTCGACCGACACCGCCTCGACTCAATTTGTAGCCGAGACGATGGGCGGAACAAACTCGTGGGCCAGATACTATATGCGCTCGGTGAATGAGAATGGCACCTTGAATCAGAGTTGGTTCATTGGCACGTCAAGGGATTTCAACGGTAATCAGCTTTATATCGGAGATGAAACAAATAACCAAACCCGATTTTCGATCCAGCCGAATGGCGGGCCGATTAATATGCAAGGCCGCGTGACACAGGACGTTGGAGGTCATGGCTTGCCTAAAGCGTTGATCAAGGTCAATGGCAACGGAGCGATCCTGAACTGCTATAACGGAATCTCCGGATCAACGACTGGAGGATGTGGCTTTACTGTGTCCCGACCCGTACAAGGGAATTACACCATCACACTCGGATTCGACGTGAATTCAAGGTTTGTTGTTGTTTCAGTCCAAGACAATTTGATCTCACTTATTCCGGTTAGTATCGCATACCAGCCGTCAGGTACCAGCCTTTCTGTTACGGTTTTCGAAACGCATGAGTCCGGGGCCACCATTGATTATACAGATCGGCCTTTTACCGTCGCAATTTTTTGAATTGGTCACTAGAAAATGAATCCATTCTTATGAACTCGGGTCAACAAATTCGCATTATCTTCTCCGTGAGATTCATGTATGATTCGACCGCGGTCTCGAGGTCTTTCTTGAGAACGAATTCGTCCTTGGTATGAGCGACGAGGATCGAGCCAGGGCCTAGGAGAAGAGGTTTGCCCCAGTTGGGCATGTGCGGTATGTCGGTGGTGAAACGGACCACTTTCTGTGTAAAGCCCTCCACAGGAAAAAGTTTTACTGGTTCGCTGCACGACAAAACTTCGATGTCGCCGCGGCCGCGGATGACACTTTCGAGAGCCTGTTCGATGGGCTCTCTTTTTGTTGTAAGGCGGATCAGAAGCCCGGCTTCTGCTTTTGGAGGAATGATATTGAGAGCAAGCCCGCCGTTTATCGTGCCGATGTTCACGGTTGTCTCACCAAAGAAATCGTCATGCGGGAAATGCGTGTGCCGAATGTCTTCAAGAATATCCAGTAGCGTCTCGATCGCCGAATCGCCCTCTTCCGGGTAGGCGGAGTGTGCCGCCTTGCCGAAGGTTTTGATCAGCAGCCGAAACGACCCCTTTGAACCGATCGCGAGGTCATTGTCCGTCGGCTCGCCGTTGATCATATATTCGCATTTGGCGGCCAGCGGATGATCGTTTACGGCCTTCGCACCGGTTGATGCACGCTCTTCTTCGACCGTGTAAAGCAGTCCGATGTCGCTTATCCCTTCTTTCCTTAGCTGTTCCGCTGCTGTTATCTGCGCCGCAATTATTCCCTTCGCGTCACAAGCCCCGCGGCCGTATATCTTTTCGTCATCCTCGGTCGGCGGAATGAACGGCGGCACCGTGTCCATGTGCGTGGACATCCAAACCCTCGGGTTGTCGTTCAACGTCGCGATGACATTGTTCTGCGTCTCCGAGACCGGCTGTAGCTCGACCGTCCACCCAAGTTCCGTTAGGTGGTCCCGCAGAAAGAACCCCACCGCTTCTTCGTCGCCGGAAACGGACGGGATCGCCATTAGTGCCTTAGTTAGTTCAAAAAGATGCATAGTCCCGAATTCGCAGCGTGTTAAACTTTTGAAGAATAACAGATATCGACCGAAGTCTCAGAGTGTTCGGGCATTCAATCTCAGACCGCGAAGACACAAATAGTGGAGAAGCCAAATAAGCTTTCTGGTTCCCTTCGCCGGGACATAACGCTCGTCGATGCCGTCGGCATCGGGCTCGGAGCGATCATTGGTGCCGGGATATTTGTAGTGACCGGAGTCGCGGCCGGCGTCGCGGGCCCGGCCTTTCTTGTCGGCCTCGTCATCGCCGGGATCGCCGCGACCTGCAATGCTTTGAGTTCGGCCGAACTCGCCGCGACCTATCCTAAGTCCGGCGGCACTTATGAATACGGCTATCGTCTGCTCAGCCCATCGCTCGGCTTTGCCGCAGGCTGGATGTTTCTCGCCAGTAAGCTTGCGGCGGGCGGCACGGTCGCACTCGGCTTCGGCGCGTATTTTTCAAAGCTCGTACCTGCCGTTCCGGCCATCTATGCCGGCGTTGCCGCGGCGATCTTGCTGACCGCAGCGAATCTATTCGGCATTAAAAAGGCAGGCAAGCTCAATACGGCGATCGTCGCCCTGACCATTGCCTCGCTAGTGGCGTTTGTTGCCGCCGGTGTTCCCGCATTTGAACTCGGCAACCTTACGCCGTTCGCACCAACCGGCTTTTTGGGCATCGCCGAGTCCGCCGCACTTCTTTTCTTTGCTTATACGGGCTACGCCAGGATCGCCACGCTCGGTGAAGAGGTGCACGAACCGAAGAAGACCATCCCGCGAGCAGTGATCATCACGCTCGTCGTATCGGTTGTGCTCTATCTTTCGGTGGCTCTCGTAGCGGTCGGTTCGGTAGGTTCCGCGGCACTTGCCGGCAGCTCTTCACCGCTGCAGGAGGCTTCAAAAGGCTTCCCGCTTCCGGGCGTTTTCTGGATAGTTGGGATCGGCGCCGCGACCGCGATGCTCGGCGTGCTGCTCAGCCAGATCGTCGGCATCTCGCGAATGATGTTCGCAATGGCACGCCGACGCGACCTGCCCGGATTCTTGGAACATGTCAGTTACACGCACGCCGTACCGAGCTACGGAATCATCCTGACCGGAGCGATCATCATTCTACTCGCCTTTTTCAGCACGCTCCAATTCGTCGTCTCCACCGCGGCCTTTACTATCCTCATCTATTACGGCATCGCAAATATTTGCGCGCTGAGACTCGCGAAGGAACATAAGCTGTATCCAAAATGGGTCGCGATCCTCGGCCTGATGTTCTGCATCGCCATGGCCGCATCGCTTCCGTGGGTCGTTATCGGTGCGGGTTTTTCAACGCTAGCGGTCGGTTTTCTGCTCCGGTTGGTGTTTCGCCGATCAGAGAGAACTTAGCCATTCCGCCTGAGCGAGGCCAAGTGGTCGCACAAAAGTAACCGCCGCTTTCTATTCGCAGGGTGTAGATGTGAAAGCCACAAATAATTTTGTTAAGTGGAACCATTTAATAATGATAAAATCGGGAGCGTTATGTTGGTCTTGATATCCGTCTTTGTAGCTTGTCTTATACTACTAATGATTTCGCTGGCGGTTGCCTTTTTATCATTGAATGTTTTAGCCGTAATGGGAATTGGCGGCGGCTGGGCGATTTCAACTGATGGTTCAATGCGATGGGTGATTGCCTTTGCCGTAAGCATCTTTCTTCCCATTATACTTTTTCCGGCCGCCGCAACATTCTTAGAACCGAGGATTGCCATTCTCCCGGTATCAAACGTTCTAAAGACGGCGATTTACTGGGGCATCTTCCTACTACCGGTTCTCGTGTATTCAGCTCCAACGATTTATCTCATCTATCTTTCGTACAGCGATTCTCAACAAGATTACTGAAAACTCGTTGTGAGGTTTTTGAAGTATACTTCTGGCGGCTGCCGAGTTTTGCTAAAACACACAAAGCGGAACGATCGCACTGCTGTCCCAAAATCCATTCAAAATCTATCCTCACGTTCTTCGCGCATTATCCGTTCCAATGTGCCTGCGGGAAGCTGCGGCTGCGAAAATAACTCGTCCCAATACTCTTCAAGCAAATCGGAAGCATATTTCGCCGCTTTTTTTGGTTTTACCTCATAATCTCGAACAAATCTTTCAAGGGCGGCCTTGATCGCTTTGTCGTCCGAGGTCTCGCCGGTAATGTTCTTGATCTTTTCAGTGATCGGGTTTTCGATCTCAACTACTACTGACATAACTTTTCTTCCTCAAACGTGGATTTTAGCACACTAAAACAGTTCGTCATGCAGCCGTTTTATCACCTCAGTAATCTGATCTTCCTTTACGACAAACGTGAGATTGACACTGGACGCTCCGTGCGAAACGAGTGCAATGTGGACGTCCGATATGGTCGAAAATATCTTTGAGGCGAGGCCGGTCGAGGCTC
>CAZGLZ010000047.1:0-3481 GCA_964526245.1 uncultured Chloracidobacterium sp.
CAAAAGGTGCTCGCCATCGGCAATCCGTTCGGGCTTGACCGCACGCTGACGACCGGCGTCATCTCCGGGCTTCAGCGGCCGATTCGTGCCCGCAATAACCGGCCCATTGACGCGGCGATCCAGACCGATGCCTCGATCAACCCCGGCAATTCGGGCGGGCCGCTGCTCGATAAGTTTGGCCGCATGATCGGCATCAACTCGCAGATACTTTCGCCGGCGGGCGGCTCGGTCGGCGTCGGGTTTGCGGTGCCGGTCAATACGGCAAAACGCATCGTCCCGCAGCTTATCCAGTTTGGCGAAGTTCGCCGGCCAAAGCTGAGCGCAGAGCTTCGTCCGGTCGCCGAATACGTTGAACGCGGCTATCGTCTTCCGGTCGAGAGCGGCTTGCTTGTCGGTTCGGTCATCCCGAACGGCCCTGCCGCAAATGCCGGCATCCGCGGGCTGATGCGCGACGGCGATGGCTCGGTCCTGCTCGGCGATATCATTCTCTCGGTCGATGGTGAAGAGATGAACACGCTCGACGACATCTATCGCCTGCTTGACCGCAAGCAGTTCGGCGACACGGTCAATGTTGAGATCTTCCGCGGAGGCCGCCGCGAGACCTTGCCCTTAAGGCTAACGCCGCCTCCGGCACAGGGCCGCACGACGCGGCGGACGCAGTAGTTCCGCTTCGGGATGAAGGAAACGAACGATTTCTTTAACGACGGATTCGGCTGGGTTTGCAGGCATTGCCATAGCGAACTCAGCCGTTCTGCATCCGAAGGCGACGCCTCGCATTCCCGCCTCATGACCGAGGGCGAGGCCGAGGGAAAAGCGCCGCGGCTTACCAACGAAGCCCTCGCAAAATGGGCAGACCCCGAACGCCGCACGCTGATGTGCCCCCGCTGCGGCATCACCGAACTGATCGACATTTTCTGAACCCGCCGTCCGTTGTGCTAGATTGAAATTGATGTACAAAAAGGAATTGGACGCTGCTATCGGAGCCGCCAGGGCCGCCGGAGAGCGAGCACTTGAGCACTACCGCAACGGCTTTGAGACGGAGAGCAAGATCGGTGTTGACAGCCACGAAGAACCCGTGACGATCGCCGACCGCGAGGCCAGCCGGATCATCGTCGAGCGGCTTGCGGATGCCTTTCCCGCCGACGCGATTCTTTCAGAAGAGGAGGTTGACGATGTCGAAAATCGGCTTGCCGCTGAACGCGTGTGGATCATCGACCCGATCGACGGTACCTCCGGCTTCGTAAAAAAAGACGGCGACTTTGCCGTTCAGATCGGGCTTGCCGTCGCGGGCGAACCGGTCGTCGGAGTGGTGCTGCTTCCCTTTCACAACATCGCATATTTCGCCGCCCGCGATGCCGGTGCGTTTCGCGAATCGGACGGAAATATCGAACGATTGAGGACGTCGGAAAAGCTCGAGTTCTCTTCAATGCAGATGGCCGTTTCACGGAACCATCGCAGCCCGAAGATCAATGCGATTCTTGCGGATTTTGGTGTTGAGGGTGAGATGCAGCGAGGCTCGGTCGGGCTGAAGATCGGGCTTATCGCCGAGCAGGCCTGCGACCTGTATATCCACCTCTCGCATCGCACAAAGCTTTGGGATACATGTGCGCCGCAGATAATTCTTGAGGAAGCCGGCGGGCGGCTGACCGACCTTTGGGGAACGCCTTATCGATATGACGTTCGCGACCTGCAGAATTGGGGCGGCATCGTCGCGACCAACGGTGCGGTGCATGCGACCACCATCGAACGTCTCCGCCCGCTGCTGACCGATTTCGGCCGCGTCCGAGTAACGAACCGCTAGGTTTGAGATTATTGCGCCGCCTTCAATTCCCGCCGCTCGACCCGCTTTCTCCTTCGAAACGCCCAATAGGTCGAAAGCCCCTCTCGCGAGAGTTCGAGGATCGTCTTCCGGTTATCGAAGAGCAGCTTGAGCCATGCTCGCTTGCTCATCTGCGGGAAATAGATGCCGCGGAAGAATAGACGAGCGACGAGGTGCCCGATACGTGTTTCGATCGGGGCGTGGCGGATCGATTTGATCGCCTCGAAGTTCCGCTCCGGCCCGTAGCTCCGCGACCATGCATTGAACGTCTCCGCCTTCGCTTCCTCGATCGTCATCTTGAGCGGGTCGTGTGCCATTACGAACGGGGCGAAGTCGAGCCAGTGCTTCTTTCGCTTTAGCCGCCCGGCCTTTTCAAGGCGTTCGTAGAGCGGCGTTGCCGGAAACGGCGTCAACTGCCCAAAGACCGGAAGTCCCGGCGACCAGCTTTCTATCTGATCGACGGTCCGGTCGGAAACGCCTTTGGTGTCGTTGTCCATTCCAAAGATGAACGACGTAATGGCATAAATGTTTCGCTTTGCAAGCCCGTCAAGAACCGCCTTGTAGTCGGCAGGTTTCGAGAATTGCTTGTTGACGTCGGCCATGTTCGCCGGGTCGATGGATTCCATCCCGATAAAGATCCACTTTCCGCCGGCTTCGGCAATAAGATCGACAAGTTCTTCATCGCCCAGCAGATTTGCTGATATCTGCGCGACCCAAGGCAGCGTCGCTCCCGCGGCGATCATGTCGCGGAGCAATCTCTTGAGCCTCTTCTTGTTGATCGCGAGATTGTCGTCGATAAAAAACACGGCGATCTGGCCCTTCTCACGCTTTGCACGTTCTTTCAAGCGAAGCAATTCCTCAACAACGCTCTCGTTCGTCCGGAAGCGGATCGAGTCGCCAAAGAACCCGGTGACCGTGCAAAACTCGCAGCCGTAAGGGCAGCCGCGGCCGGTTTCGATCGGCACGACGAAGAACTTGCCCCACCCCGCTCCCATCTTGGACATTATCGGCTGGAGAAACTTTGGTACAAGCGAAAATTGATCGAGGTCAAGCGTTTCCCAAGGGATGTGCGGATAAGACTGCAGGCTCGGCTTTATGTCATTGCCCTTCGCGTCGAGCTCGGGTGTGTAAACCTCTTTCAGTTCCCCGCGGGCGGCATCGGCAACTATCAGCGGCCAGGTCGCGTCGGCCTCGCCCAATGCTACGGCGTCGGCGTGTCGCGGTCCGCCATCGCGGCCAAGAGCTTCATCGGGACATTCCGTAACGTGCGGCCCGCCCATCACCACCGGGATGCCCGCTTCGCGGAGTGCATCCGCAACCTTGTAGGCACGAGCGACCATTCGTGTCATCGCACCGATGCCGACTAGGCCGATGTTTTCATCCTTGCAAAAACGGACAAGTTCCTCGCGACTCATTGCCTTTGCATTACCGTCGATGAGGATCACCTCGTGCTCCTTCGGCGTAAGCGATTGGAGCAGGAACATCCAGAGATGCGGCATGAAATTGCGCGTGATCCCGTTATCCGGATTATAAAGAAGTATTTTCATTTGCAAGCAAAAACCGATCGGACGATTGGCTTAGAGTCCCTACTCACAGGCTACTCGGAGGAAACGCAAAGTGGTCGAATAGGAAACGTAAGTTAAGTGCATAATGCCACGATTT
>CAZGLZ010000047.1:3581-26347 GCA_964526245.1 uncultured Chloracidobacterium sp.
GAAACGCAAAGTGGTCGAATAGGAAACGTAAGTTAAGTGCATAATGCCACGATTTAGCAATTAAAGCTATTTAAGAAATATCTTCTTCGCGAGACCACGGAACAGTGATTCGGGCAGTGAACGCTTAAGAGCAGGAAGCCCTTTGGTATTAACACCGTACCGCAGCTTTTTCGAGCCATCGGTAACCGCGTTCCAAATTGCTTCGGCGACGATACTTCCGTCCGGTGCCGCCTCGCCGCCCTTGTTCATGAACTCTATGAATTTCTCGAACCTCTCGTCATAAACATGCAGGTTCTCGTCCTTTGCGATCTCTTCGGAGCGTGTATAAAAATCCGTTTTGATCGGGCCGGGCTCGATCAGCTTGACGCGGATGCCGAAGGGTTCAAGCTCGTAAGCCAACGACTCAGAAAACCCCTCGACCGCAAACTTGCTCGCCGCATAAAGCGACGAGAACGGCAGGGCCGCGAGCCCGCTGATCGAGGAGACATTTACGATCACGCCTCGCTTCTGTTTGCGAAATATCGGGATCACCTCTCGGCAAACTGCCATCAGCCCGAAGACGTTCGTCTCGAATTGCCGCCGTATCTGCTCCTCGCTCGCAGCCTCGAAAGGCCCGATCAGGCCGTAACCGGCATTATTGACGACCGCATCGATGCGGCCAAAATGTTCGAGCGTGTCGGCGACCGCGGTGCGGATCGATTCCGGCTCAGTCACATCCAGCCGCATCAACCGAAGATCGACGATCTTCTTCATATCCTCGGCCTTTTCGGGCGAGCGCATCGTCGCCGCGACCTTCCAGTTCTTTGCCTGAAAGAGCTTTGCCGTCTCTTTTCCGATACCCGTTGAAGCACCCGTTATGAAGACCACCTTTTCCATATCGGCGAGTTTAGCATAGGGCCGATGCGGTCGTCGTTGTGATAATATCGACCTATGCGGTTTCTTCACATTGCGGACGTCCATCTCGGATGTACGCGATACAACCTGCCCGAAAGCCCGCGAGACTTTTTCGATGCCTGGGTCGATGTTCTGCAGCGTTATGCGATAGAAGAAAAGGTCGATTTTGTCATCATCTGCGGCGACTTTTTCCATAAGCGTAACGTCCCGCCGGAGACGATGAACTACGCCGTCGCGGGCCTTACGCTTTTGAAAGATGCCGGAATTCCGGCCATAGCCATCGAAGGGAACCACGACCAGAAATTTGCCGATAGCGAATATAGCTGGCTTCGGTCGCTGGCATTTTGGAACCTGCTGATCCTGCTCGAACCCGAGAACCGCGACGGGAAGACGATCTATTCGCCGTGGGATCCGGAATACAAAAAAGGCGGTTATGTCGATATCGGCCGGGCCCGGATCTTCGGCTCGCAGTGGTACGGAGCTGCGGCAAACTGGGCGATCCCGATGCTGACCGAAGCCATCGGCGAGAGCCGCCGCGAGGACGCGTTCCATCTGCTGATGCTCCACACTGACGTCGAAGGCCATCAGAAGCATCCAATTCCCGCACTCTCGATCTCGGCGTTGAAAGAGCTGAAAGCGGTGACTGATTACGTCGCTCTCGGCCATACGCATATGCACTACGAGATCGACAACTGGGCGTTCAACCCGGGCTCGATCGAGGTGACGAATATCTCCGAGTTTCGTGAGACCCGCGGGGCCTTCATCGTCGATATTGGCGATGACAATTCAGTCTCGGCGCGGCACGTTACCGAGTACACACACCGGCCGTTCCAGCGGCTTTATTTTGAGGTTGACCGCTTCGAACAGCCGGCCGACCTGACCGCCGCCGCTCTCGAATACGTCCGCCAGAACGCCCGCGAAGCGACCGCCGAGCTTCCGCCGCCGGTGCTTGAGATAACGCTGAAAGGCCAGCTTGGCTTCCCCAATTCCACATTGGAATTGAAAAAGATCCGCGACGAGGCAAAGAAGATCACCTCTGCGTTTCACGTCCTGATCAAGAATCATTCGGTCCCGATCGAATACGCCGTGGCCGAGGACGTTGACCGCTCGGCCGACCGCGAGACGTTGGAGCGGCACGTCGTCGGTGACCTCGTCGCCAGAGATAAGCGGTTCCGCAAACGCTCGCCGGAGCTTGCCGAAGCCGTTATCGGCGCGAAGCGGCAGGCACTCGACGGCGAAGCCCCTGAAAAGATCGCCGAGTTCATCGCTCAAAAGTCCGCATCGGTATCGCAAGCCGCAGCAGCGGCCGAATAATATGTCAGAAGCCCTTGAAAAACTCGGCGACCTCCGCCGTTTGCCCATATTTCCGCTGCCGCTCGTCCTGATGCCTTATGAGCTTTTGCCGCTTCATATCTTTGAACCGAAATACAGGCAGTTGCTCGATGACGTTCAGAACGCAAACGGCTTTTTTGGCATAACGATGTTCGACCCCGAGCAGGGCTTTGAGGATCGGCCGGCGGCTGACAGCATCGGCTGCGTCGCTGAGATCCGCGAGGTGCAGACGCTGGACGACGGCCGCTCGAATATTCTGACGATGGGTGTCGCCCGATATCGGCTGCTGGAATACGTTGACGAAGGAACGCCGTATCTGATGGCCGAGATCGGTGTGTTTGAGGATGACTCCGACGCCGGTCCGGAACTCGCGATGCGAGCAGATGAGGCGTTTTCCTTATTCGAACGCGTTGCAAGAGCAGCCTACAAGCTCGGCGGCGGACGCGGACGCCTGCCCGAGATCCCGCGTGCCGAACCGGAACAGCTCTCGTTCCTCATCGCGGCGGCGTTTAATCTTGAGAACGAAGTGAAGTACGAAATGCTCGAAGAGCGCTCGACCGCCGCACGGCTCGAACGGCTCTCAACGATCCTCAGGCAGTCAGTAGATCAAATGGAAGAAAATGCTGAGATCTTTCGAGCCGCTCAGACGAACGGCCACGGTAATAAGAAGATCGACGTTTAGACAAAACGCCGAACGCGGATAAAGCCGATCAAGCAGATAAAGCCGGATCTCATCCGCTCTATCCGCTTGATCTGCCAGATCCGCGTACTGAATTTTGGAGCAACGAGGGCCCTTTACGGCATCGTCAATGCTGCCTTGAGGAAATCTATCACTCGCTGTTCGTACGTCTCTGAAAGCTCCATCGAAGCGGTGATCAGCCCCATTCCCGAGGGGCTGAGGTCCATCTTCGCATCGACCGTTGTGGAGTTTGGAAAGCACTTGCCGAGCTTGTTCGTCGAATCTTGAAATTCCGGTGCGTCAACTCCGCCGAGCAGCATCGTCCGCCGATCAGCGATCGTTCTGGCCAGTTCGCAGCCCGAGATGCGGCCATAGCAGCCATCGTAAAAATATGGATAAGTTCCGAGCGACGCTACCTTCGAGGTGACCGAACTCGCGAACGGGAACCGTTCGCCGATGACTCGTTCCATCAGCGCGTTCGAATCCGAAGGAACCGAATCGAGCACCATTGCCTTTACGCTCGGGTCCTTCGAAGCCGCTCCGATCGCCGCAAGTGCACCTAGTTCGACGCCGTAAATACCGATATCTTTTCCGACCTGCGGCATTTGCTCCGGTGACCGAAGCGAACGGAGATAGCCGATCGCAGTGGCGACATCCTCGCCCTCACAGCCGCCAAAGGACGAACACTCGAGCGCCGGATTCTCACCATGGCCGCGAAGGTCCGGCATAAGCACGGTAAAGTTCGTCGCTTCATTGAGCTTTACGCCGAGGTTCAACACATGCGAGCGGTCGGCTCCAAAGCGATGCAGCAGAATAACGGCCGGAGCGTTCGGAATACCGCGAAGCAGCCAGCCGCGAGCGGCCGAGCCGTCCCGGTTTTGCCACGTCTCTTCGGTGACCTGGGCGCCACGCGAACTCAACATTCCGTACTGCTTGGGCGTTACGATATAGACCCGAGCCCCGGGCCGTGAGGTCTCATGGACAAGCCAAACGCCTGCGACCGCGATCGCGATCACGGAAAGAACGATGGTCGGAGTTACAAGGCGGACAATGCTCTTGAAAAGTCTTTTGGTCTTAGCCATAGCGGTAAAAACAGCGTGCGTTGATGTGTTGTGTAGGGCGTGCAACCGGGAAGGGTTTTCCGGAGTCAAAAAAGCGTAGAGAAAAAATGGCTTCTGCAAAGCCAACTAGAATGATAGCATACTAGATGCCATCTGTTAAAGAGGTTTTTAACTATGTTCAACACCCGTCCTGCCGCTTTTTTCCTCGCAATTTTAGTGTTTTCGTTCCCGGCCATTGCTCAGACTGCCATTTCTTCGGGCACATCGGGCTCGGCCGCGGGGCTTCGGACGCCGATCATTAGGCTTGCCGAGGTTCGAGAAGGAATGCGCGGAACGGCCCGGACGGTGTTTCGCGGCACGGAGCCGGAGGAATTTAACGTAGAGATAATCGGCATTTTGCCCGGCGGCGTCGGGCCGAAACAGGACCTCATCATCGGCCGGCTTAGCGGCGGCGGGGCCGACCGAACGGCCGTTTTTGCCGGAATGTCAGGCTCGCCGGTCTATGTTGATGGAAAGCTGATCGGGGCGATCTCATACGCCTTTCCCTTTTCAAAAGAGCCGATCTGCGGGATAACGCCGATCGAACAGATGGTCGAGATCTTTGAATCGAAGGAACCGGCACGCCGGACATCAGCACCGCAGTCGATTTCTTTCGCCGAGATCGCGTCGGCGAAGATGCCGGAACTGACGCACACCGTCGATAACGGAATGCTCGCCGCAACGACCTCGACCAATCCGATTATGGCATCGATCACCGGACAAACCTTTCGGCCGATCGGCGTCCCGTTGACGTTCAACGGCATCTCACAGCAGACCCTTGACGCCTTCGCCCCGCAATTGATGCGGGCCGGCCTTGTTCCGGTCGCGGCGGCCGGCGGAACCTCGCCGATCGCTCCGATGAAAGCGGCCGATGAGAATACTCTGAAGCCCGGTGCTTCCGTCTCAATGCAGATGACCCGCGGCGATTACAGCCTCGCCTCGTCCGGCACGGTTACGCTCCGCGAGGGCGACCGCATTTACGCCTTCGGCCATCCGTTTTTGAGCCTCGGAGTCTCGGACCTTCCGATGTCAGAATCGAGCGTCGTGACGGTCGTGCCGAATGTGAATAATTCCTTCAAGCTCGCGGTGCCGACGGCAATGGTCGGAACGATGACGCAGGATCGGGCGACCGGTGTTTTCGGCAAGCTCGGCCAGGCCCCGAAGATGATCCCCGTCCGGCTCAATATTGAATCAAGCCGCGGCAAGCGCGACACGATCAACTTTGAGATGGCGAAAGATGAGTTCCTGACGCCGCTGCTGCTAAACATCGCCATCTACAACTCGCTGGTCGCACAGGAACGGACCATCGGCGAGACGACCGTTTTCATGGAAGGCGAGATCAGATTCAATGGACAAAAGCCCGTGAAGATCGATCGCCGATTTGCAGGCGGCCAGTCGGCGATGATGGCGGCGGGCTCGGTCGCGGCACCGGTGAACGCAATGCTCCGGAGCCGATTCGACAACCTCGTTATGACGGGCATCGAACTTGATCTGAAGATGATCGATGGCAGCCGGACCGCTTCGCTCGAACGCATCTCGGTCGACCGCTCAGAGGTTCGCCCCGGCGAAACGGTTCAGGTAACCGCATACGCTCGGGCGACCGATGGCCGCATTTACACAGAACGCATTCCCGTCGTGATCCCGAGCGATGCTCCGGCCGGCAAGCATACCATCTTGGTCGGCGACGGCGGTGCGGTGATGAAGACCGACGCTGTGCAGCACTTCACTCCGGGCTCGCTCGGCGAACTGATCGACGGCGTCAACCGGACGCGGATGCCCGACCGGCTCTATGTCAAAGTGACGCGGTCTTCGGCGGGAATGATCGTCGGTTCGGCGGAGATGACCAACCTTCCGCCATCGGTGCTCGCCACGCTTTCAAGCAGCCGCAGCTCCGGCGGCACCAAGTCTCACGTCGAGACCATCGTCGCCGAAGCCATCGTCCCGCCGTCGGAGATGATAATCGCCGGCGAGCAGAAGCTCGAGATCGTGGTCGTTCGTTAATATCAGATCCGTAAAAGATGAAGGGTCAGTGGCGGGTGCCATTGACCTTTTTTTGTTGTTTCGGCAGACTGGAATATGAATACTACAAAACTGATACTCCACGCCGCGAGCTTTGCGGCTTACCGCCACCGCGACCAACGCCGCAAAGGCAGCGACGCTCAACCCTACATAAATCACCCGCTCGACGTTGCGAATATGCTGAGTGATATCGGCGGCATTGACGACCCCGAGATCCTGGCCGCGGCAATTCTCCACGACACGGTCGAGGACACCGAATCGACAGCCGAGGAACTGCGTGAACTTTTTGGCGAGCGGGTCGCCGGTTACGTGCTTGAGGTTACCGATGACAAGAGCCTGCCGAAAGCCGAACGAAAGCAATTGCAGATAGAGCACGCCCCGCACCTGACGCCAGGCGCAAAGGCGATCAAACTCGCCGACAAGATCAGCAATGTGAAAGACGTTACCGACCATCCGCCGGCCGATTGGCCGCGGGAACGGCGTTTGGAATACATCGATTGGGCAGAGCGGGTAGTCGCCGGGCTCCGCGGCGCGAACCCCGAACTCGAAAGGCACTTCGATGAAGCGGCCGCACGGGCTCGTGCGAAGTTCGCTTAGTTCTTTTTCCTAAGCAGACCTTTGGCCCGGAGATCAAAGCGTATTTGAAGCGGGGTTTTGTCGCGCCATGCTCCGATGTGAATGAGCGGCGAGCGGCTAAAGCCGTTGTTGCCGACCTTCGCTAAGGGCTGTCCGGCAGTGACCTTATCACCTTCCTTGACCGCGACATCGGCAACGTGGGCGACCAATACCATTAGGCCGTCGTCATGTTTGAAGACGACGAAACTCGCGGGCGGCTTGCCCATCTCGCCCGGCTTATTAACGACAGGATTGATTTGGATGCGTGCGACGGTTCCCGTAATCGGGGCAAGCACCGGCACGTTCCATCCGTACCAATCCTCGTTCGTCTTTCCATCGGACTTATAGAACTTTGAAAATCCGGAACTTTCGTCTGCCGATAGGCCACCGATGACGAGACAATCAGCACCGAGATCATCGCCGGGATACTTAAGCTGGCCCTCGAAGTGCTCGCTGCACATATAGTCAGCATCGAAGAGCGGGTGAACGAGAGCAAAGCCGATCGCGTCCGCGTTGCCGGCCGGCGGCGAGGCCGGCTCCGGCGACTGGGCAGCCGCTGAAATGGCAAGCGAGAGTATTGCAGCGAGAATAAAAGATCGCATCGAAGGCCCTCCGTTGATCCTAACGCGAAAAAGTCGGATGAAAAGTATCAGGCGGAAGCGACCGAATCGCCCTCGGACCATGCTTCGCCGTCGGCGTACACCTCTTTCTTGAAGATCGGGACGGTGCGCTTTAGTTCCTTGATAAGCCATTCGCAGGCAGCGAATGCATCCCTTCTGTGCGGTGCGGCAACGGTAATGACCACGCTCGTCTCACCGATCTCAAGCCGCCCGAGCCGATGCACAATGCCTATGGCCGAAACCTCAAATTCCGACTTTGCCCGCTCGATCAACTTCGCCATCTCCTTCAAAGCCATCGGCTCATAGGCCTCGTAAACAAGATACTCGGTCTCCAGCACCTCGCCCGTTGCCTTGTCTCTTGTAAAACGCCTCGCGTAGCCATCAAGCGTGACCGTCGCCCCACACTCCGGCGGCACAACCCGCCTCGCAACGGAAACAATATCGATCACGTCGGTTGTGAGTTCATAGAAGTCAGACATTTTCTCAAACAGGATTCACAGGATGGACAAGATATCAGAAGATTCGATGCATCCGCGCCATCCTTTACATCCTGTGCATCCTGTTTAACCAACCTATCCGCCTGAGACAGGCGTGAAGATGGCGACTTCGTTGCCGTTTTCGAGCGGGGTTGCGGGATCGGCGTATTCTTCATTTACGGCGAAGAGGAGTTTCTGGCCGGCGAGTCCGGGGTGTTTAGCCTTGAGGCTGTCGACCAATTCGCCGACGGTCGAGCCCTCCGCGACCTCGACCTCAACCTCGCGGATCCCGGCCGCATCGGCGGTGGCTCCGAAAAGAAGAATCTTAACTCGGTTCCTAGTCGGCACGATTGAACCTAGAAATCTGAATCGAACGACCACCGTGAATTTCGAAGGAACGAAAAATTGAAACAAATTCTGGTGAACCCACCTTCCCGTCGTATTCAGCGCTAACCATTCGGCCGTTCTCCAGTTCACTTAACATGTAATCGAAGAGCTTATCGATAGTGTCAAAATCCTCAAAACCATCTGTTCTCGCTAGCATTGAAGTATCGTTCTTGTCCACCACTTCAATGGAAACAGGTTTCCCGTCTTCGACCTTTATCAAAACCGGGGAGCGATTCCACGGGCTTGAGACGCCTCCCACATCCTTCCTCGCTACGAATGAGTAGGAGTTGATATTGTTTGACTTCCACCGCTCGCGCGCCTCGACAATATCGCCTCTCATTTTGTCAAATTCTTCTCTCCACGCCTTTGCAAAGTTTTCGGCGCCAATGTTAGCCGGCGGAACCGATGCCTCCGTGGGCTCGGGAGTCATGGACATATTCGACCCGTACCTCTGATCGCCGCAGCCCGACAACATGAACGACATGAGCGAGATAAGTATTCCAATTTTTCGCAGGCAAGACATTTCAACTACTTTATCGCTCCTGCGATCGGGCTGGAGGCTGAGGCGTAGAGGCGTTTTGGCATTCGGCCGGCGAGATAGCCTAGGCGGCCGGCTTCGACGGCGAGTTTCATTGCGGACGCCATTTGGGCCGCGTCGCCGGCTTCGGCGATGGCGGTGTTCATCAGTATCGCGTCGGCCCCGAGTTCCATCGCGATCGCCGCGTCCGAAGGCACGCCGACACCGGCATCGACGATGATGGTCGCGTCCGGCAGTTGCTCGCGCATTATTCGCAAATTTGCCGGGTTCTGCACGCCCATCCCGGAACCGATCGGCGCCGCCAGCGGCATCACCGCCGGGCAGCCCGCATCGAGCAACTTCTTCGCCATTATCAGGTCATCCGAAAAGTACGGCAGCACGATGAAGCCCTCTTTGACCAAAACCTTCGCCGCCTCGAGCGTCTGCTCATTGTCCGGCAAAAGCGTTACCGGGTCGCCGATCACCTCTAGCTTTATCCAGTCCGTTTCGAGCGCCTCGCGGGCCAAACGCGAAGTCCGAATGGCGTGCTCGGCATCGTAACAGCCTGCCGTATTCGGTAGGATCTGCATCGCCGGGTCAAGGTGGTCGAGAAATGATTCCGTCTTCCGGTCGAGCGGAACGCGGTTGACCGCGACCGTGACCATCTCCGCCCCCGAAGCCCGATGCGCCGCCTTCATCTCGTCAAACGAACGATACTTCCCGGTCCCAATAATGAGCCGCGAATTGAATTCCTTCTTTGCTAAATTGAATAAATCAGTCATCTAAAGGCCTCGGCAGTTGGTCAGCTTGATATATGCTCTCGTTCTGCCAACAATCTCTTTAAGTAGTCATATTCGGCTTTCCATTCGGCACTATTCTTAAATTCAATGGATCCCGTCGAAGTGAAGTTATCAGGAGTACGGTCACTCTGTTCGAATGATTCTTCGCACTCGTGAAGCCGTTTAAGCCGAGCCAGAAGTCTGGGCGTTGGCAAACTATCCAATTTTTCAAGTTCGATTACGGAAAGCGGTCGGCGCTTCATACTACATTCTCCACTTCGTATTCAAATCAACCCCCGCCCACGAAATGCACAACTTCAATTCTATCGCTTTCCGCTATAAATGTAGTCGACCAGTCCTGCCGCCGAATCACGTTCTTATTGAGTTCGACCGCTACCCGTTGCCGCGGCAATGAAAAAAGATCGAGAAGCTGGTCAAGCGTGACCTCGCTTTCGATCTCTTTCTTTTCGCCATTTAAGACTATCGTAACCATGCGTTACGACAATTTTCGCTTATCCGCGGCGGAATTCAAACCCGTCGCGGCTTAACCGTGCACGATCGGTCGGCGGATCTCGGCTTCCTCGCCCTCGCTCATTGCCCTGACCAGAAAAGCCGCACGACCGGTATTGAACCTCGGAAACTGCACGTTGAGTCGGGCGATGCCATTCGCGTCCGTGCTTGCGTGAAAGATCAGCGGTCGAAATGCCGAACCGAGCACCTTTACCATTATCTGTGCATTGCCGACGACGCGCCGCTCGCCGCTGCGGAGCACCATTATCGTCACCGAACGTCGGTCGCCGCCTTTGAATTTCATATCGCCGACCAGTTCGATGGTCAGGCGATCGGCTTGAGCCCGCTCGCGGCCGGCAAGGTCGCTGACGACCTCAACGGCGTGCTCCGGCGCGACGATCGGCTCCTCTATGACCTCGACCGCATCGACCAGCAGTTCTTCGATCTCGATCAGCGGGTCGGCAAAAACGTCGGCCTCGGCCTCCGGCATCGGTATCGGAATACCGTTGTCCCGCGTCTCGAACGGGTCAAAGGGCTTTGCGATCGGCTCGGGAATAACCGCAGAGAGCGTTTCAGGAGCCGCCACCGTTCCGTTTGCGGCAATTGCGGGTTCGCCGGCCGACATCCGCTTCAGGTCCTCGATCCGCCCGGCCTTTATTGCCGCGCAGATCAGCCTGTGCTGCCGATTCAGCCTTTCCTCGAGCGCCTTTTCGTCAAAGCCTTTCTTTACGAGGTCGTCATAGGGCGACCGCTTTGCGGCAAGTATCGTCCCGCGGTGATAGACCAGCGAGAGAATTATCGGCCGCTCAAGGCCCTTATCTTCAGTCTGAACGTGATACGTAACACCTTCAAACTCGATATCTGTATTGAATCCTGAGATCACTGTGGCGTATCGGCAGCGGAGCGGAAAGGAAAATGTGTGAGGCGGCTCCTCGAAACCATTTTGAAATTAACACGAAAAACACTTCAGGGTCAATATTTTTCGAGCATTTCGCGGCCGGGGCCGGCCTCTTCTCCGCGTCAGGCGAAACCCATCGAAAGCCCCTATGTAGCCGAAATCTATGTGCCTTGACACTATCAAGGGGTTAACATACGATTTACTTTGAATCGAAGACAAGGGATCAGCACGGCGAAGCGTTGAAGTTTGATCTTCGATGCGTTTCCGGTCCCTGCTCCAAGGACGAAAATGGCCACATTCAACCTAATGGATTACGCCCCGATCGGCTTGATGTTCATCGTCGCGCTCGGGTTTGGACTTAGCCAGCTTCTCGTTACTCAGCTCATCGGCCCGCGAAAGCGAACGGCGACCAAGCTGATGCCCTACGAGTGCGGTAAGGACCCGGTCGGCTCTGCCCGCGACCGCTTCTCGATCAAGTTCTATGTGGTCGCCGTCACCTTTCTTCTCTTCGACCTCGAAATTCTTTTCATGATCCCGTTCGCCGTCGCGTTCAAGTCGCTCCTCGGCCTCGAGAAGATGACCGGAGTAATGTATGGGACCATTGCGTTTATCGGGATAATGATCTTTTTGGCAACGGTCGTCATCGGATTGGTTTACGACTGGAAGAAAGGCGCATTTGATTGGAGCTCGCAGGCTCGTGCCTCGGCCAAGGCACAGGCGATCGCGATGCGAAAGTCGCGTGCGGCCGAAGTTGACGGCCACGGCGACCTTCAGCGTGCCGCTTAGTTTGCTCGTCTTCGGCTGCGGCCGAAAGGAACAAGTATGGGTTTAGAGAACAAGATCTTCGAATCGCTCCCGGACGTCCTGACCGTCAAGCTCGATGCCGTCGTCAATTGGGCACGAAAATCGAGCCTCTGGCCGGCGACCTTCGGGCTCGCCTGCTGTGCCATCGAGATGATGAACACGGTCTCGGCCCGCAACGACCTCTCGCGCTTCGGTGCGGAAACCTTCCGGGCAAGCCCGCGGCAGGCGGACGTAATGATCGTTTCGGGCCGCGTTTCGCGCAAAATGGCCCCGGTGCTTCGCCGCATCTATGACCAGATGCCGGAGCCGAAATGGGTTATTTCAATGGGCGCCTGTGCGACCTCGGGCGGCGTTTTCGATAACTACGCGATCGTCCAGGGCGTCGATAAGGTCGTCCCGGTCGATATTTACGTGCCCGGCTGCCCGCCGCGTCCGGAAATGCTTGTCCATGCCATCACGATGCTGCAGGACAAGATAATGAAGGAATCGGTCAAGGACCGTACCGATACCATCGAGGCCGAATCGCGTGGTTCTATAGTCCCCGGAACGCTTCCGGTGACCGAAGGCACGGCCCTCGAGGCTGAGACCGAGGTCGAGGTTGCTCAGAAGAATATTTCGCGGCCCTATACGATCCCGTCGCGGCACGAACGCCGCCGGTCGTTCTAGGCCCAAGGGAAGTTTTGGCCCCTTATTTTATTTGGTTCGGCACGCCCCGCGAAGGTGTGCCTTTTATCGGATTATGACCGAAAAGCTCCACGAATTCGTGGAAACACTTAAAAGTGCAAACCCCGAATGGGTCGGCGATGTGAAGGACGCCCTCGGCGAGGTGACCGTTACCGTTCCGCGTGAACATATCTTTGCCGCCTGCGAGTTTCTTCGCGATTCGCTTGGCTTCGATATGCTTGCCGACCTTTGCGGCGGTGACCGCGGCCCGGAGGAAGACCCGAGATTTGAGGTGAACTATCACCTTTTCTCGACGACACACCACAGACGGCTTCGGCTCAAAGTGCTGCTCAGCGAGGACGACCCGAAGGTCGAGAGCGTCACTCCGCTATGGAAAACGGCCGATTGGCACGAACGCGAGACATACGACCTGGTCGGCGTCGTCTTCGAGAATCACCCGGACCTCCGGAGGATCTTGCTGCCGTCCGACTTCGACGGGCACGCACTTAGAAAGGATTACCCGCTGCGGGGCTATGAACCCTACAGCATGAACTAGTAAAGAACCACGATGAGCTCAGCAGCTGAAACCATTGCCGCAGATTTCGACGCGATCGACGAGCCGCTTGAAACGCAGATGACGCTTTCAATGGGCCCGCAGCACCCCTCGACACACGGTGTGCTCCGGCTCGACCTGCGGCTCGACGGCGAACTTGTGGTCAAGGCCATTCCGGATATCGGCTATCTCCATACCGGAATGGAGAAGCTCTTTGAATACAAGAAATACCAACAGGGCATCGTCATCACCGACCGGATGGATTACCTCAATCCGCTCGGCAATAACCTTGCCTATGTGATGGCGGCCGAAAAGCTGCTCCAGTTTGAGATACCCGAACGGGCACAGGTCGTTCGCGTGCTGATGTGCGAACTCCAGCGGATCGCCTCGCATATGGTCTGGCTCGGTACGCACTGCCTTGATATCGGTGCGATGTCGGTATTTTTCTATTGCTTCCGCCAACGCGAGAAGATCCTTAACCTCATCGAGGCCGCCTCGGGCGGACGCATGACGCCGAGCTATTTCCGAATCGGCGGGCTGATGATGGACCTTCCGGCCGGCTTTGACCGCCGCGTCCGGCAGTTCATGGACGATTTTCCGGAAGCGATGGATACCTTTAACACGCTCGTCACCGGAAACCGCATTTGGCAAAGCCGGACCAAAGACATCGGCTACATCAGCAAAGAAGATGCCATCTCATGGGGCCTGACCGGCCCGTGCCTCCGGGCAAGCGGTGTCGATCTCGACCTTCGCCGGGACAACCCCTACACGGGTTACGAGACCTACGATTTCGATATTCCGGTCGAAACGGGCGGCGACGTTTGGGCACGCTTTATGGTGCGGATGCGCGAGCTTGAGGAAAGCTACAAGATCGTTCGCCAGGCACTCGAGCGGCTGAAACCCGGCCCGATCAAGGCCGATGCCCCGAAGGTCGTTCTGCCCGACCGCGACGATATGCGGAAGCATATGGATTCGCTCATCCACCATTTCCTGATCGTCGCCGAGGGCTTCAACGTACCGCCGGGCGAGGTTTATCACGCGATCGAGGCTTCAAAGGGCGAACTCGGCGTTTATATGAAATCGAACGGCGGGCCGAAGCCGGAACGCGTGCACTTCCGCGGCCCGAGCTTCGTTAACCTCGCCGCATTGCCCGTAATGAGCGAAGGCGAAATGGTCGCTGACGTAGTCGCGATCATCGGTAGTTTGGATATTGTTTTGGGAGAGATCGACCGTTAACTGCCAGTCCTCAGTGGGAATTGAACGCCTTCGACTGACCACTGACCACTGACAACCGACAACTGGATTATGGCTGCAGCAACACCTACAAGTTTTACGGACCAAATAGTTTACACGGACGAGGTGGCTGAGTTTTCGCCCGAGGTCGTCGAGGAGATGCGGTCGCATCTTGCAAAGTATCCGGCGGACCGGACGCGCTCGGCGCTGATCCCGCTGCTCTTTGTCATTCAGCGTGAGCGCGGCTATGTGGACAATGCGGGCGTGAACTTTTTGGCCCGGTTCCTGAACCTCGAGGTCACCGACGTTTGGGAAACGGCGACCTTTTATTCGATGTTCAATCTTCGAAAGGTCGGCCGCCACCACATCCAGATCTGTAAGACGCTCTCGTGCAAGATAATGGGCGAACCGGACATCACCGACCACATCTGCTCGAAGCTCGGAATTCACCCCGGCGAAACGACCGAGGACGGCAAGTTCACCGTCTCGCTCGTCGAGTGCCTCGGGAGCTGCGGCACGGCCCCGATGATGCAGATCGGTTTTGATTACCACGAGGACCTGACGATCGAGAAAGTGGACGGGATACTTGAGTCATTGAAGTAAGTTTTGGCGATGAGCAACATTTACAAATTGCCGCTTGTACTCGAACCTCA
Organism: uncultured Chloracidobacterium sp.; assembly: GCA_964526245.1. Classification (GTDB taxonomy): domain Bacteria; phylum Acidobacteriota; class Blastocatellia; order Pyrinomonadales; family Pyrinomonadaceae; genus OLB17. The sequence goes on from CAZGLZ010000047.1 coordinate 18,314, forward strand.
GCCCGAAGGCGGCTGGACGATCACTTGTCCGATCCTTCCGGGTTTGATCACTGAGGCGGATACACTCGAAGAAATAAATGTAAATGTGCACGATGCCCTCGAGGCTTTGATCGAAGGCTATCACGATATCGGGCTGCCATTGCCTGAAGTTTTGCGGCCGCTTTCGACGAATGTGCCGGTCATGACCGATGCACTTCTTGAACTTAAGGCCGCATGAGATATCGTGAGGTCACGAAGAAGCTCAGCAAATTAGGCTGTTTGGAAACAAGCAGCAGTGGAAGAAGCGGTGGGTCGCATCGGAAGTGGTACAACCCGAAGCAGACACCGATCGTTGTTGTTTCGGTTCCCGATTGGGGAAGCAAAGATCTGAAGACCGGAACGCTTAGGCGAATAGTTAAGGACCTGGGCTTCGATTGGGAAGAGTTTACGAATGCGTAGATTCGATCGGACGAACCAAAAAGTTCAATGACCACAAATGACCAACGGTGAACTTATAAAAGGCGTTTACGATGCATTTGCTGCGGGCGATGTTCCGGCGGTTTTGGGTGCATTTGATGAGAGCATCTCGTGGACCGAGGCCGCCGGGTTCATGTATGCCGGCACCTATCAAGGCCCGCAATCCGTTCTGGAGAATGTCTTTATGCGGCTCGGGACCGAATGGGAAGGCTTTGCCGCCGTCCCGGAAAAGATAGTCGATGGCGGCGATGGGAACGTCATCGCGACCGGCACATATTCGGGCAAGTTCAACCAAACGGGCAAGACGACCAAGGTGCCGTTCGCCCATGAGTGGGAGATCCGCGATGGGAAGGTTGTCCGCTTCCGTCAGCATACGGATACGTTGATGATCCACCGCGATCTTGGGCTTTAGTTTTTGGCGGGCCGAGGTACCCGCAAGGCATTTTTATGGAGATCAAAGCAATAGGCTGCGAACCTCTTTCGCTAAAGCGTGTCCATATCGAAAATGGCCACACGCTCAAGGTTTATCGCGAAACCGGCGGCTATAAGTCGCTGGAAAAGGCTTTAGGGATGACGCAGGATGCGATCATTCAGGAGGTCAAAGATTCGTCGCTCCGCGGCCGCGGCGGTGCCGGCTTCCCTACCGGGATGAAATGGTCCTTCGTTCCCCGCGATTCGCCAAAGCCGAAATACGTGGTTTGCAATGCCGATGAATCCGAGCCGGGTTCGTTCAAGGACCGTTACCTGCTCGAGCGCGACCCGCACGCCCTGATCGAAGGAATGGTCATCGCCGGCTTCGCCCTCGGGGCCGCGACCGGCTACATCTATTACCGCGGCGAATATAACTACCTCATCGGCGTTATGGACGCGGCTCTCGAGGAAGCCCGCGAGGCCGGCCTGCTCGGCGAGAACATTCTCGGCTCCGGTTTTTCGATGGACATCCACACCCACACCGGTGCGGGTGCCTACATCTGCGGCGAAGAAACGGCACTCTTGAGCTCGCTCGAAGGTTTCCGCGGCCACCCGCGGATGAAGCCGCCCTTCCCGGCGGTCGAGGGGCTCTATGCCTGCCCGACCATCGTCAATAACGTCGAAACGCTGACCTCGGTACCGCAGATCATCGAAATGGGCGGCATCGCCTGGCGCGACCTCGGCACCGAAAAAAGCGGCGGTACCAAGCTCTGGTCAATCAGCGGCCACGTCAAGAAACCGGGCGTCTATGAACTTCCGATGGGCTACGCCGATATGGAAAAGTTCATTATGGAAGATTGCGGCGGCATGCTCCGCAGCGACAAAAAGCTCAAGGCCGTCATCCCGGGCGGCTCAAGCGTTTACATAATGAACGCCGGCCAGATCCTCGGCAAGGGTGTAACGCTCGACTACGAAGGGCTTGTCGAGGCGGGCTCGATGCTCGGCACCGGCGGCATGATGGTGATGGACGAAACGGTCGATATTATGGAGTCGACCAAGAACCTGACCGAGTTCTATAAGCACGAGTCCTGCGGTTGGTGCACGCCCTGCCGCGAGGGCACCGATTGGCTCGTCAAGATCTTTGACCGCATTGCGGCCGGCGGCGGAAAGCCGACCGATGCCCAGCTTCTGCTCGATATCTGCGACAACATCGAGGGCAAGAGCTTCTGCCCACTCGGCGATGCAGCTGCATGGCCGATCCAAAGTGCGATCAAGCAGTTCCCTGATGATTTCAAAAAGTGGATCGCAGGAAAGACCAACGGCAACGGGAATCACGCAAACGTTTAGGAGAAGTAACTATGGGAAAAGGCGATAAGCGATCACGCAAAGGAAAGATATTTGCCGGCAGCTACGGCAAGACCCGCCCCAAAGGCGGCAAAAAGAAGGCCGGCGGCCAGCCGAAGGCAGGCGAATAGACCGAAGAATAGCAATGCCCGGCCGAGGCCGGCGGTAAACTCTTAATGTCACAAGAGAAGATAAAGGTAGTCATAAACGGAGCGGAGATCGAGACCGAGAAAGGTGCGGTCCTGATCGACGTTTGCCGCGAGAACGGCGAGAACATCCCTTCGTTCTGTTATTACAAGGACCTCGAGCCGCAGGCCTCGTGCCGGATGTGCCTCGTCCGCATCGACAAGATGCCGAAGCTCCAGACCTCGTGCACCATTAAATGCACGGACGGAATGGTCGTTACGACGGCGAGCCCCGAGATCGAAAAGGCACAGCGTTCGATGGGCGAGTTCCTGCTCGCCAATCACCCGCTCGATTGCCCGGTCTGCGACCGCGGCGGCGAGTGCGAACTGCAGGAGGTCATCTTTGACTGGGGCGACGTTGAGGAGCGTTTTACCGAACGCAAGAACGTCCAGCCGGAGAAATATCTTTCGCCGATCGTTGCAAATGACCCGCAGCGGTGCATTCTCTGCAAACGCTGCACCCGCGTCTGCAATGAATGGATGGGCGAGGACGCCATCGAGGCCGGCAACCGCGGCGTCAACACCGTTATCGGCACCTATGGCGGCTGGCTCAATTGCTCGCAGTGCGGAAACTGCATCGAGGTTTGCCCGACCGGTACCTTGCTCGATGGCGTTTATCGCCACGCAACGCGTCCCTGGGAACTCGACCAGACAATCACGACAGATGTTTACGGCTCGGACGGTATGCAGCTTTCGATCGGTTCGCGGGCCGGCGAGGTTCACCGGATCGTCGCCCGCGACCGCTACGTCAACGGGCTAAATGGCGAGTTCCTTGACGTCAAGGCACGCTTTGCCCACGAGTTCATCAATCATCCCGACCGCATCAAAACGCCGATGGTCCGCTATTCAAAGGGCGGAAGACTGATCCCGGCAACCTGGGATACGGCCATCAAGATGATCGCGGAAAAGTTCGCCGGTTTCGGCTCGGGCGTCGGCGTCGTCGCCAGCCCGCGGCTGACCAATGAATCGATCTTTACGCTCGGCCGCTTTGCAAAGGAAGTCGCGAAGACCGACAACGTCGCCGTTTCCGACCGCCGAAGCATGGCCTCGTTCATGGCCAACCTGAGCGTTCCGCTTGCCACGCATAACGACATCCGCCACGCGGCCGCGATCGTTATCTTCGGCGGCGAACCGGAAGAAGAGCAGACCTTTACGGCAAAGCAGGTTCGGCAGGCCGTCCGCAATGACGGTGCGAAGCTCGTTATAGTCAACGACACGCCGATCCGGCTCAGGTCGCAGGCCTCGCGGTTCGTCCACATCAACCCGGCGAGCTATGACGCATTCACGCTCGCTTTCGCGGGCGGCGATAATTCAGCTCTCGACAAGGCCGGCATCGGATCGGAAGATATCGAGGCCATCCGCAGCATCATCAATGAAGCCTCGGGCGACGTTGTGATAATGGCCGGGAACGAGCTTTCGGCAGCAGCACAGGCCACCATCGCATCCTCGGCAGCGAGTTTCGCCGGCGAGGGCCGCAGGGTCCTTCTGCACCCGCTGATGCTTCACAACAATTCAATGGGCGGCGTGGACATTCTTCCCTGGGCTAAGCGGGTCGAGGACGTCGTCTCGGCCTCGACGGCTGTGCTCATCGCCGGCAGCCTCCCGGATGCATCAGTACTCGCAGGCAAGGAATTCGTCGTCGTTCAGGAGCTTTTTGAGACGGAAACGACCGATCACGCCGATGTCGTACTTCCGGCGGCCTCGTTCGCCGAGGTTGACGGCACTTTCACGAACAACGCCGGCAACGTCCAGCGTGTCCGCAAGGCGATCGACCCCGTGCATCAATCAAAGCCGGATTGGATGATCACCTCGCTGATCGCCGCCGAGATGGGCGTTGACTTTGGATACAGCTTCTCGGCATCGGCCGCCTTCCGGGCACTTGCCGATGCTGTCCCTGCATATGAAGGGCTCCGCTATCCGGTGCTCAAGGACGAATCGAACCCGGTTCAGGCAAAGTACGCAGTAGAAACCGGCCGCGACATCTCGGCAAGCATCGAGGCTTTGCGAGCGTCCGCGGCATCGCTCGAGGCGGGCGAAAAGATCACCGCAACGCCAATTGTCGGCCATAAGCTTCATCGGCTGACGACCATGACGAGCAAAACGGCCCAGTTCCACCTGCTCGCCCATGGTAACCCGAAGCCCGATAACCTGCTCGTCTCGCCGCTCGTTCAGTTCAACCCGGACGGCACGCCGCGGGAAGACGCCGAAGCCGCCGCCGTCGGTATTTTGGATAGAGCCCAAGTCGGAGGCACGAAGTAAATCTCTTTATGGAAACTGCTTTCAAAACCGCATTTCCGCTCATTGTTTATTCGATAGGTATCGTGGCCGCTTTCGGCGGTGTGATGACCATCGTTGCCTACACCGTTCTTGCTGAACGCAAGATCCTCGGATGGATCCAGGGCCGCATCGGCCCGAACCGCGTCGGCCCGTGGGGCGTGCTTCAGCCCTTTGCCGATCTGCTCAAGTTCATCCTCAAGGAAGACCTAACCCCGGATAAATCGACCAAGTTCGTTTACTTCCTTGCTCCGATCGTAGCCCTTACGGCAGCTTTTCTGCCGATGGTCGTTTATCCTTTCGGCCCGCCGATCAGCGACCCGCTCGGCTGGTTGGTCCCGCACCTGCCGGTCATTCCGCTAGGTACGGAACCGAACATCGTCGCCTGGATCGCCGAGCAGGCCAAGAACATGCCCTTGACGATCGCTCGGATCGACATCGGCGTGCTCTTCGTTCTTGCGGTCACGTCTGTCGGTGTTTACGGCATCGCCCTTGCCGGATGGTCCTCGAACAACAAATATTCGCTGATGGGCGGACTTCGCTCCTCGGCACAGATGATCTCTTACGAGCTTGCGATGGGAGCCTCAGTGCTCGGTGTCGTCATGCTCGCCGGAACTCTCGACCTCAACGGCATCATCAACGCCCAGGCAAATTCGCCGTGGTACATGCGTTGGTTCATCATCCCGCAGTTCATCGGCTTTATCGTGTTCCTCATTTCCGCCTTTGCGGAAACGAACCGCGTGCCCTTTGACCTGCCGGAGGCCGAGACCGAACTCGTCGCCGGTTTCCACACGGAATATTCGGCCTTGAAGTTCGCGCTGTTTTTCATGGCAGAGTACGTCAATATGTTCACCGTTTCGGTGATGTGCGTCGTGCTCTTCCTCGGCGGTTGGTACGTGCCGGGCCTCAGCCACATCTTTGAGGTCGGCTCGGTTCCCTACGCCCTGGTCAGCCACGCAGCGTTCCTTTTGAAGATATTCTTCTTCCTGTTCCTTTATATCTGGATCCGCGGTACGCTGCCGCGTTTCCGCTTTGACCAGTTGATGAGTTTCGGCTGGAAGTTCCTGCTTCCGGTCGCCATCGGCAATGTGATCGTAACGACCATCGTGGTCTTTTTGATGAATCGGTAGTTTACAGGCCGGCACAGCGTCCGGCCCGTCCGCACGCGTTTGCGGTAACAAGTTATGGCAGGCACTGTCCTTTTCTTTCTGTTTGCGGGGTTCGCGATCGCCTGTGCGGTCTCGATGGTCTATCACCGCAACCCGCTCTACTCGGCGATCTCGCTGATCGGCGTTTTTATCGCCCTGGCGGCGATCTATCTGACGCTGGCGGCGCCGTTCATCGCCATCACGCAGATACTCGTTTATGCGGGTGCGATCATGGTCCTTGTCGTCTTTGTGATCATGCTGCTCAACCTCGACGAGGACAAACCGCTCAACCGGCTCAAGTATCTTTACGCCGTCGGCGGCGGGCTCGGGCTTGCATTGCTTGCGCAAACGTTCTTTATCTTTTATGCGGTTCTCAAAACGCCGAAGGCCGAGGTTGACCCGAACATGACCGCCGGGCGAACGATGTCGATCGGCCGGGCGATGTACACCGAATATCTGCTCCCGGTCGAGATCGTCGGCGTTATGCTCCTGATGGCCATCATTGGTGCCGTCATCCTTGTCCGCAAGATGGAGCACCCGCATCTTGAATTGGTCGGCGAAGGCGAGGACGAAAAGGAATAGGGCAGAAAAGAACGGATAAATTTTTGGCGGACTGCCGCCGAGTACGAGATAAGAAAATGCAGCCAGGATTGGAAAGCTATTTGGCACTCTCGGGCATCCTCTTCACCATCGGTGCGGTCGGGGTCGTCTATAAGCGTAACGCGATCGGGATGTTCATGTGCATCGAGCTGATGCTCAATGCCGTTAATCTGACCTTCGTCGCCTTCTCGCGTTATTACGGAGATGTGACCGGGCAATTGTTCGTCTTTATGGTGATGAGCGTCGCCGCGGCCGAAGCTGCCGTCGGCCTCGGCATCATTATCGCGTTCTTCCGCAACCGGCTTTCCGTCGATGTGGACGACGCAAGTATTTTGAAGTATTAGTGATGCTGAACGCCGACGTTCTGACATTTCATGAGTTTGTGACGCATGAGCCGCTGCCATTATCGAGAATTCAGGCGGCCGTCCTTGAGTTTCTGCAGGGCCGGGACGATGTGGTCCTCTTCGGAGCACAAGCCGTGAATGCCTACGTCGCCGAGCCGCGGGCGACGCAGGATGTGGATGTAATGTCCACACGAGCGGCCGAATTTGCCGAAGAGCTTCGCGAGCACCTCAGCGAGAGATTTCACATCGCTGTTCGCGTTCGAGTGGTCGGTGAAAAAGGCTTCCGGCTTTTTCAGGTAAGGAAAGAAGGTAACCGTCATCTGGTAGATATCAGAATGGCTGCCGAACTTCCGGAAAGCCGGGCGATAGAGGGTATCGAGGTGCTCACGCCGGCAGAACTTATAGCAAGCAAAGTGGCCTCGTTCGTTTCGCGATACGGCAAGGACAAATCCTGGACCGATCGCAGGGACATCGCCGTTCTTTTAAGGCGATTTCCGGAGCTCAAGGAACCCGAAGGGGTCGTCAGCGGACTTCTCGTGACGCAAGGGGCCGATGAAAAGACACTTTCGGTTTGGCGGGAGATCGCCGAGCAGGAGTTGCCGGATGAGGACGCGGACGACGATCTGAACTATAGCTAGAAGCGTCGTCGAGTTGCCAACGAACATTGGCGTTTTGAATTGAAATTTTAGTACCGCGATGCAGATTCGCAGGGCAGTTGAAGGCGACGAGCAGCGGATAGAAGAATTCGCCACTGCTCTTGTCGAGCAGCACGTTGCTTATGACGGCAAGCGGTTCACGAACATGCTCGTCGCGGGCCGGACGGCGGCCTTTTACCGAAGCCGGTTCAACGACCCGAACGCATGTGTGCTCGTAGCCGAGGCCGACGGCGAGATCGCCGGCTTCGCTTACCTCGAGTTTGACGAGTACAACTTCGAGGAAATGCTCCGAAAGGGCGCTTGGCTGCATGATATTTACGTTAGCGAGGCATTTCGCGGACGCGGGATCGCGAACGAGTTACTAAAAGCCTCGGCAGAAGAGGCAGAAAGGCTTGGAGCGGAAAAGCTGCTTCTGACCGTCGCGTCGGCAAACAGCGAGGCTCAAAAGGTATTTACGAAAGCTGGATTCCGTCAAACAATGATGGAAATGACACTGGATCTACCCGGTGAATTGTAATGATCGAGAATAATCTCTTAAGCATAATCATCTTCGCTCCGCTCGCCGGTGCGTTGATCAACTGGCTCATCGGCGGTCGGCTCAAGAACGAGATGTTCA
>CAZGLZ010000048.1:0-25338 GCA_964526245.1 uncultured Chloracidobacterium sp.
AAGAGAACCTTGAGGCGATGAAAAAGCTGATCGAGGATGGCGGCGGCGAGTGCTTTGCAGTTGCGGCAGACGTGCGCGATTTTGAAGCCGTTGAAAACGCTATCGCGAAAACGGTCGAGCATTTCGGTAAGATCGATATTGTGGTCAACGGTGCCGCGGGCAACTTCCTTTGTGCCGCTGAGCAGCTTTCGCCTAATGGATTCGGGACGGTCGTTGATATCGACACAAAAGGCACGTTCAATGTTTGCCGTGCGGCGTTCGACGAGCTAAAGAAATCGCAGGGGCAGATCCTGAACATTTCCGCGACGCTTCATTATCTGGCTACGCCGATGCAGATCCACGTCTCGGCGGCGAAAGCCGGTGTTGATGCGATCACCCGTAATCTCTCGGTAGAATGGGGTCGCCACGGGATCCGCGTGAACGGGATCGCTCCTGGACCGATCGAGGATACCGAGGGGATGAAGCGGCTATTGCCCGAACCTCTCAAAGAGAAGATCACACGGAAGATCCCGGTGGGCCGCTTCGGCCGGATCAAGGATATCGAGAATGCTGCTCTCTTTTTGACCTCGGACGCTGCGAGTTATGTGAACGGCGTAACGCTGGTCGTTGACGGCGGTCAATGGCTTCTCGGAACAAGCCTCGGGTAATTACTTTCTGACAAAAAGCCGCCGATAGACTGGCAGTTGCTTGTCTTCGACGGCCTTTTCGCGCTCGGTCTTTATCGGAAACGGATTTTCGGCCGTCGTTTGCTCGGAGAATTTTCCACTTGCCTTGAAATGTTCGAACATTTCCTCGGCGAGGAATTCGATGTCCGTTTGGACAAAGACAAGGCCGCCCGGCCTAATATGCGAGGCGATGGTCTCGACCATTTCCGGATTTACCATGCGCCGCTTCGCATGCTTTTTCTTGAACCACGGATCGGGGAACTGAATTGTAACAACTTCGAGAATGCCCTTCGGAAGTCCTTCGAGGAGACGTTCCAGCCAGAGCATGGCATTGCAAAATGAGTAATGTAAGTTAGCAAGCCCGGCCTCTTTAGCTAACCGATTGGCTTCGGCAACAAGCGGTTCGCGAATCTCGACGCCAAGATAGTTTCGGCTCGGATCGGCCTCGGCCATCCGGAGCAGAAAGCGACCGCGTGCACACCCAATGTCCAGGAGCAACGGTTTACTCGTATCTGCAAAGATTCCATTATAGCCAAGCGGTTCGGGCTCTTGCCGATAAAACGGCGAGAGTGGGTTTACATGCTGATGAACGCGAACTCGGGGCATTTAGAGAGAATGGCTACCCGCCGTACGAAAGGATCAGAAAAATGCTGAAGCCGGATATGGCGATCCAAGCGGCAAGAAACGCAAGGCCGGTGGATTCGACCCTGCTGCTCACAGCACGCGGGTCGACATACGGATCACGCGGAATCTGGATCAATCCATAAACGGCCCCGACAATTAGGCCGCCTACGTGGCCATAATTGTCGATGATGTCGTAAAGTACTAGACCGAAAGCGAGGATGAATGCAACGTTCACGAGCATATCCTTTCGGAAGGCCGGGCTAACGAATTGCCGTCGGGCGAAAGTGTAAACCGCCAGATAACTGACCACGCCGAGAATACCGCCGGAAGCTCCGACCGATGTTCCATTAGGCTTAAAGATAAGGCTCAGCACGCCTCCTCCAACAGCAGCAAGAAGAAACACGATCGGCAAATGAGCTCGGTTCGAAAGCCCTTCGAAGAGCCGCCCGAAACTAAAGAAAGCAAACGAATTAAGGAATAGATGAAGCACGCCGCCATGGAGTGCCGCTCCGGTCAAGATGCGCCAATACTCGCCGCTAACAAATATAGGCTTTACGAAGCCAGCCACAATTACGGATCGCTCAAGGTCCGCCGAAAACTGGGCAATTGAGACGCCGACGAAACATGCGATCAGGATCGATGTATAAACCGGAGTTCCGAATGTAACAGGCTCGGTCCGCGGCCCGGAAGTGAGTCCGCCCTCGGCCGGTAGATGTTCATTCTCTTCCGCGTATTCATCAGTCGTTTCGCGGCCGTCTTGTTGTTCGTTTTGCCTCATCACATCGCGAGGCCGCCGTTTGCGTTGATCACTTCTCCGGTTATGTAGGCAGCCGCCGGGGAGAGGAGGAAACAAACGATCTCGGCGGTTTCCTGAACATTTCCGAGCCGTCCAAGCGGTATCTGCGAGAGGATCTTTTCGCGATACTCGGCGTTCATCTCGCTCGCCATCTCGGTCTCGACTAGCCCGAGCGCGAGTGCATTGACGGTGATCTTTCGGCTCGCGACCTCTTTTGCGAGAGCCTTCGTCAATCCGATCATCCCTGCTTTGGAAGCCGAGTAATTCGTCTGCCCGAGCATTCCGACCACACCGGACACTGACGTGATGTTAACTATCGAACCGCCGTTCTCATTCTTCATCATCGGCCGAAGCACGGCCTTTGAGAAGTTCCAGGCACCTTTCAGGTTTGTGTCGATGACCGAATCCCAATCGTCCTCCTTCATCCGGAGTATCAGTTGGTCGCGGGTGATGCCGGCATTGTTGACAAGGAAGTCGATCGTGCCGAACTCGGCACCTGCCGCCTTTACGAACTCTGCGGAAGCTTCCGTGTTCGCCACGTCGCACTGGGCCGCGAAGGCCCTTACACCGAGCCCTTCGATCTCCGCCTTCAGTTTTTCGGCCTCTTCTGCGCTACGGGCATAGTTGAATGCTACGTTACAGCCTCGCCTTGCCAATTCAAGTGCGATCGCTTTACCGATGCCACGTGTTCCGCCGGTCACTATGGCGGACCGGCCCTCAAACTGTTTATTACCCAAGATGTTTTCTCTCCTTCAAAGTAAACCTCGATTCTAGATTCTGCTTCACGTATCGTCAAAGCATCGTTCCGTCGCCTTTGTGCTCTTCGCCCGACTTCGCTTATGATTCGTGGGAAAACCGATTATGAGATCCGCACTTTTGCTAAAACGTCTCGCCTGCTTTGTCCTGTTCATTTCGATGCTTTCGACCTCGGCCGTCGCCCGGCAAGGTGCAACGCATTTCCGCGAAGTGACGGTTATTGATGGCACCGGGTCGCCTCGGTATATTGCAGATGTCACGATCGTCGAAGGCCGCATTTCAAAGATCGGTAAGCCGGGTTCGGCGAAGCCGCGCGAAGGCGACCGTGTGATCGAAGGCCGCGGCCTTGTGTTGGCACCAGGATTCATCGATATCCACAACCACAGCGAATCGGGCCTCCTGCGCGAAGGAATAGCGGCAAACCAGGTCTCGCAGGGAATAACAACGCTCATTGTTGGCCCGGACGGCGGTTCACCTGATTCGATCGGCGAGTACTTCGCAAGCCTTCGCGGCAAGACCGCAGTCAACGTTGGTGCATTCCTCGGTCACGGCACGCTCCGAACGCTCGTAATGAAAGAGGACCTCCGCCGGGCCGCAACAGCCGCTGAGATCGCCGCGATGTCCGCTCTGCTTGAGAGGGCGATGAAGGACGGAGCATTCGGGCTTTCGTCCGGGCTCGAGTACGACGCGGGCTTTTCTGCCACGACCGAAGAGTTGATCCAGCTTTCGCGGGTTGCTGCAAAACACGGCGGCATTTATATGACCCATATGCGCGATGAAGAGGAAGGCGTACTAAACGCCATTCGCGAGGCGATTCGCATCGGGCGCGAGGCAAAGATCCCGGTACAGATCTCGCATATAAAGATGGGCAATAAGAGTGTTTGGGGCAGATCGGCCGATGCGGTCGCGTTGGTCAACGAGGCTCGCAAAAACGGGCTCGATATCACTGCCGATGCATATCCCTATGTCGCATGGGCATCGACCATTACCGTCCTCGTACCGAGCAGGAAGCACGAAGACCCGGCCGAGGTGCAAAAGGGCATCGACGCACTCGGTGGTCCTGATAAGGTGCTCATTACATCCTGTAGAGCGTTTCCAGACTATGAAGGCAAAACTCTTGAACAGGCAGCAGCGTTCGCCACGAAGACCCCGGTCGAAACCTACATTGAGATCGTGAAGAACGGAGGAGCCGGCGTCGTCGGATTCGGAATGAGCGAAGAAGACGTCAGAACGTTCTACCAAACGCCTTGGGTAATGGTCTCGAGCGATGGCGGGATTGGCGGTCGCCATCCGCGCGGAACGGGAACCTTCCCGCGTGTTCTCGGACTGTTCGTCCGTGAAAACAAATGGCTTGGGCTTGAAGAGGCGATAAAGAAAATGTCGCTGATGCCGGCCGAGAGGCTCGGACTTCGCGACCGCGGAAGGGTCAGGAAAGGCCTCAAAGCAGACCTAGTTCTTTTCGACCCCAAAACGGTCATCGACCGTGCAACGTTCACCGAGCCTCAGCTTTTTGCCGAGGGTATCAAGGCAGTCTTTGTCAATGGGGTCGAGGTCTGGGATGGTACTGGGACGACCGGGCAACTTCCCGGAGAGATCCTCAAAGGCCGCTAAACTAGGCTGCAAGCACTCGCCGCTGTATCTCGAATAATTGATGTATGCCTTTTTCGGCAAGGATCAGCATCTCGTCCATCTGCTCGCGTGAAAAGGGTTCTCGCTCAGCCGTGCCTTGTAGCTCAATGAATTTTCCGGAGCCGGTGCAGACAACGTTCATATCTACATCGGCTTCCGAGTCCTCGGCATAGGCCAGGTCCAGGATCGGAGTTGCTTCGATGATCCCAACGCTAACCGCAGCAACTTCGCTCAAGATCGGATTTGTCTTGATGATCCCTTGTTTGACAAGTCGCCGGCATGCAAGGGCAAGAGCGACGTACGCTCCCGTTATCGAGGCGCATCGAGTTCCACCGTCGGCCTGAATCACATCGCAATCAAGATAGATCTGCCGCTCGCCAAGCAGCTTTGTATCGACCACTGCGCGTAGGCTTCGCCCGATCAACCTTTGGATCTCCTGCGTCCGTCCGCTCGGCCTTTGGGTCTCCCGCTGCGTTCGCGTGTTGGTAGCCCGCGGTAGCATTGCATACTCTGCCGTAACCCAGCCGAGCCCTTTGTTCCTCAGAAAAAGCGGCACTTTATCCTCGACCGAGGCCGTGCAGATGACCTTTGTCCCACCGACCTCGATCAGCGCCGAACCTTCAGCGTAGGGCGAGATGTTTGGCGTTATCTTCGTGTTGCGAAGCTGGTCGAAGGACCTCGAATCGTGTCGTTGAAATGTCATTTTGGTTTAGCTCAATGCCGGAACCTCGATCGCCTCGAGTTTCGCGGGCTTTACACCGAGAAAGCGTTCCGCCACGCTCGCGAAACGTTCGGCGGCATCGGTCACAAAGAAATGGTCAAGGTCATCGCATAGCGATCGAGCTCCCTCGATCGTTCGCTCGCTCGCGAGTCCGCCGGAAACAAGCAGGTCTGCAACCTCGTTCGCCGTCGCTTCGCCGGAATCAACAAGCTTAACATTCGCGCCGACAGTTCGCTGAATCACGTCACGCAGGATCGGGTAATGTGTGCAGCCGAGCACGAGTGCGTCCGGCGCATACTCGCGCATATCTGCGAGGTAGCGTTCAGCAATCGATGCCGTTTCAGCTTCGTTCGCCCAGCCTTCCTCGGCAAGCGGAACGAAGAGCGGACAAGCGGTCTGGAAGACCGTGGCCTCGCCGCAGGATCGATGGATCGCCTCGACATATGCACCGCTTTTCACGGTAGCCTCGGTCGCGATCACGCCTATCTTTGGGGCCTCACAATCGGCAACATCTATCGCACGCCGACCGCCGGGACCGATGACGCCAACCACGTCGATGCCGATCCTTGCACGAATGGATGGAAGCGCCAATGCCGAAGCCGTATTGCATGCGACTACGAGTACCTTAATCCCTTGGTCCGCCAAAAACTGGGCATTCTCAAGCGCGTACTTTTCAACCGTCGCGAGCGATTTCGTCCCGTAAGGAACACGCGCCGTGTCGCCGAGGTAAACAAAGTGTTCGTTCGGCAGGCGGTAATGCAAGGCGCGATAAACGGTCAACCCACCGACGCCGGAATCGAAGATCCCGATCGGAAGTTCAGAATTTATGTGCTCGATGTCGACGGGCATTTTGCTCACCGCTTCTGCGAATGAAAAGCATATTACTTGAATCTTGATTTTCAAATCGGCCGCGAGGTCATGGAGGCTCAAGTGTCCAAAATTTCCCCATCGCATTCGCCGGTCTGTCCATATTTCCCCCATTTGGCTGGCCATGGAATCGAGTTTTCCTTGTTTTTCCGTGTTTTTATTTTGGCACGCTGATTGAACTACTAGAGAGCGTCTGCGGAGACCTCCGCCGATATTCGTAGATCTGGACTGACTCCCACCATTCCGGAATATGAGACTCCCACAAATACTCTCCCACTCGTTTGTTCTCCTTAGTTGTGGCCTGATCGCCGCGTTGGTGACGCTTGCGTCCGCCAACGCGGCTTTGGCCGTTGACGCGAACGACCGCTACATTATCCAATTGGAGCCGACGCAGTTTTCGGGCGAGTTCGATCAGGCTGAAGTCGTATCGCTCGGCCAGGAGATCGCCGGCCTTTCAGGCGGAAGACTTTCACACACCTATTCGCGAACCGTCAAGGCCGTCGTTATCGAAGGAGCTAGGATCGATCTTAAAGCTCTTGCTGGTGATCTACGGATCAAGTCCATTCAGCCTGATATTCCGATCTACGCTTCCTTCACCCAAACGAATGCGCCCTGGGGCTTGGACCGGATCGACCAACGCCTTTTGCCGCTTCGGGGAAACTACCACTACTCGGCGACCGGCGCCGGCGTAAACGTTTACGTAGTTGACAGCGGCATACGGTACACACATTCGGAATTCATCGGCCGGACAAGCTTCGCCTTCGACGCCATCGGCGACGGACAGAATGGGAACGATTGCTTTGGGCACGGCTCACACGTTGCCGGCACTGTTGGGGGGACGAACTATGGCGTTGCGAAGGGCGTTCAGCTCCATTCGGTGCGCGTTCTCAATTGCAGCGGTGGTGGCTCTGTTATCGGCTTGATGGACGCTGTCGAATGGCTGACAACGAACCGGATCGACCCGGCCGTTGTGAACATCAGCGTAACGACCAACGCATTGATCAACGTGCTTGATGAGGCAATAAATGCTTCCGTGGCTTCGGGTATAACCTACGTCGTTTCCGCATCGAACAACGGTGCGGACGCCTGCAATTACTCGCCCGCTCGGGCATCGGCGGCCATTACCGTCGGAGCAACAACCAGCAATGACGTCCGCCCGAGCTATTCGAACTATGGCCCGTGCGTGGATATCTTTGCACCGGGGCACTTGGTCCTTTCTGCGGGCATCAGCGACGACAATGCTGCCGTCTATAAAAATGGTACGTCGATGGCGGCTCCGCACGTCGCCGGCCACGCCGCACGTTTGCTCGGCACGCAGGCGTGGCTTACGCCTTCGACCGTTACGGACTCGCTCGTCGAACGTTCGTCGCCGGACCTCGTTCAAAGCGCAGGCGAGGGAAGCCCGAACCGGCTGCTCTATACCGTGCTTCCTGACGACGACGATTCGCTCCTGTTCAATGCGCTTCCAAGCGGCGGTTATGTTGTCGTTGGCTCTACGCAGCCGATAACCTGGTCGAACGGCGGAGACTTTAATAGCAACGTCACGATCGAGCTTTCGACCAACGGTGGAGTCTCGTTCGACACGGTAATCGCCTCCGGCGTCGCAAACACCGGTTCATACGATTGGAGCGTCCCATATCTGCCAACATATAGCGGCCGAATTCGAGTACGAGAGTCCGGTTTCACCGGTGCCGAGACTATCTCGGCGACCGAATTCACCATCGGGCTCGCTCCTACCTCGGCACGCGTTAGCGTCAGCGGACGCGTTACGGGCGTCAGCGGAAACGGGATCGGCAACCTTTCGCTCCAGTTCATGAATGCGGAAGGGGCGATTGTCGCAACGCGAACAAATTCGTTCGGCTACTTTGCCATCGAGGGACTCGCAGCCGGTCAAACTTATTTCGTCGAGGTTCGGAGCCGCAACCGCTCGATCGCGTCTCGTGTTGTCACGGCCGAACAAGATCTCAGCGACGTAAATTTCATCATAGAAGACTAAGTCGCCTAAGAGCTTCCGCCCTCACCGTCGCCGCAGCAAAAAACTTCCGAGCCCGAGAAGCACAAGCAATGCCGCTGCTGCCAGTAACCAATTTGCCCGCAGCCAGCCGGCCCAACTTTGCGGTTCTGCTTCGACAACAACATCGAACGGCCGCTGCTCTGCTTCCGGCTTAGCGAGCCGAGCAGACGATG
Organism: uncultured Chloracidobacterium sp.; assembly: GCA_964526245.1. Lineage (GTDB taxonomy): Bacteria > Acidobacteriota > Blastocatellia > Pyrinomonadales > Pyrinomonadaceae > OLB17. The sequence continues at coordinate 8,246 of CAZGLZ010000048.1, forward strand.
TTTCAAATAAACGACGGACACGATCAACGGCCTCGGCTTCGACCGCCGTGCGGGCAACCCCGCCGAGTACTCCGCCGAGGGCATCTGACCTCGAACGGTCTGTAAAGACGATATAGCTTTCAACTGCCTCGCCGTTCGGAATTCGGAGAAGCGCGGTCAGTGAGATCGAGGCGTCAAGATAACGCGAAGAGTAGAACTGACGCGTCAGGACGAAATGTGAGTCGTTTCCAGCTATTCCGCTCGTAAAGGTTGCGGCGTGGGTCAATACAACTGTCGGGTTCAGGCCGAAATCGACCGCCGACCAGTGCAGTTCACTTTGAATGCCCGATAGTCTCGCCACTGGAAACTCCTGCATATATTTCCGCAAACCGATGCCGAATATGTCCACGAGCGGGAGCCCTTTGAGCAATTCGTTTTGAGCCCTCGCCAGATCGAGCGGCTCTTTCCGGTTTGCATGTGTGCCGAGCGAAGTTGCTCCCTTCAAAGCGTATTCCGACGCATATTCCAGCATCATCGACCGGAAAAGTTCGGTCGCTTTTTGACGATGATCCGCTTTGCTCCAGTCGATCTCCGTGCTGAACCGCCCGATCCATTTTGAGGACATATTAATGTCGCAATCGCCGATGCGGCATTTCCGTAGTTCGTCAAAATCACGATCCTCGAGCTCAAGCGTCGCGAGGTCGGAGATGTTCGGCAGATCGGAAAACCGTCCTTTACCTTCCATCTCTTTGTTTCCCCGCTGCGAAAAGCTCTCGCGAAACTCGGCCATCGTAACCGGCCGACGCTCGGCGATCTTAACGATCCCGAAGACGGCAACGTCCTGGTCCTTAGCGGTCTTTACACGCTTGACCACAATCTCGCCCTTCTCCATGGCCGCGACCTCTGCCCCGGAAAGATCCGCATAGCGTCGAACCTCTGAGCGGAATTCAGTTACCGTCGATTGAGCGGTCGAAAGCTGAACGGCCGCGATCCCAATACAGACCCCTGCGAGGGTCGCGGTACGGAGAAGCGGTCGAACGTTTCTCATAATCGTTGAAATATTCTTAGGCCGTTCCGCAGGAGATCATCCCCACAAGCGGGTATCGGGCTTGGTCTGCCGTCTTACGGTTGTCGAATGAAACCAATGGGGCGGGTTTCCGGCAATAAAAATGCCCTGATCCGTGCTCGGGTTGCTTCCGCAGTTGCCGTTGTAGTTCGCGGTTCCCCGGTTCGGGGTGAACTCGCCCGGCGTTGTACATCGAATGATCGGATTTCGCCACTCAACGCGTGTCCGGTCAGTATCGCACTTTACGCCATAGCCCGTCTCGGTGAAGACGACGGCGTTTTTGATCCACTCGGACCGTGTCCGGATGGTTCCAAAGCGCCTTTCTTTGTCAGTTCGAAGATCCTTCACTGTAAAGAGCCACCGCCAAAGTCCGTCCGCCGCTTTGCTAAGCCGCCAAACCCGATAACGATACCAGCGTCCGGTTTCCCAAGTGAAGGGCGTATTGTTAACTCCAAGCCCGCCGTAGCCGGACCAATTGGAACCGCCGCCCCAATTGATGCCTTTATTGTTATTTTCGCGAAACTCCTTCGCACCCGCCCATTGAATGCCTCCGTGCGACCATTCGTCGTACTCGGTAAAGTTCACCTGAAGCGAGAAATAATAGAGCCATCGCTTGTCCGCGTTGCGCGGAAAGTCGGTGATCTTTACCTCGATGTCATAGGCGTAGATCTGCTTTTTGTCCGAGTCGAGCCATGTGTGGATGGACTTTGGTTCGGGCGTTTGCCCGGGGGAGGCAGCAAAAGAAGGGAATGCCCCGCCCGCGAGGAGCAGGCCGGCAAATTCCCTTCGATTCATGTTCATAGAAATGGTGGAGGCGGCGGGAATCGAACCCGCATCCAAAGGTTGCGACCAGTGAGATCTACACGCTTAGTCGGTTCACTTCATCTCGCCACCGGAGAGCAGGTGAGCCGACAAGACCTCCCCAATGGCATACCCGGCTAAATTTAAGACTCGTCCGCAGGCGGAGGACGTGCCCGAGCCTGAACTGGGTTATGCCCCAACGGGTCGCATCAGGCGAACTTCCCGCGGGACATCGCTGTAGCTAAGGTTAATTAGGCAGCGAGAGCTAATTCTTGATTAGCATTTGTGTTTTGCGTGTTTTTTTAACGAGCTAACAAGCAAGCCCGGCGTGCACTCAAAGATCTATACAAGCCCCTGTCGAAGCCTGTCGCCCCCAAAACTTTGTGGAGCCGAAATGGCCCGCCGAACGCATCGGCGGAACGCCAGTTTACGACAATGAGATGAAAATTGAAAGGCCCGGGTTCGCCGCCGGGCCTTTATTGCCTTACTGCGAGATGGCGTTGAAGAGCAGCGGGAAGGTCGCCAATGACTGGCCGCGGTACTGCGGGCGGAAGCCGAAGAGGATTATTTTGCCTTTGCCCATCGTGACCTCAACGAGCGCCGCCTTACCGGCTATCTTGTCCTGCCCGAGCGCCCAGCCGGAGAGCAGTATCTGCTTCGGATCGGACGGATAACGGGCGATGACGCGAGCAAAGGGGTTCCCCTCCTTACGAAGGAGGGGTACGGCTTCAGCCGGGGGGTGGTTCTCTGAAGGCCCGCGCTCGACCAACGGGTGAACCACCCCGTCAGCCGAAACGGCTGCCACCCCTCCTTCGTAAGGAGGGGAGTTAGGGGCCGTCGATCCCGCCGAGCAGATAGCTGCCGATTCGATCTCGAAAGTAGGCGAGTCTTCGAACCATGCGATCGATTGCTGTGGCATCCCTTTGGCGATCGGGTGCGAGAGGTCGAGCTCGGTGCGGAGGATCGAGCCGGGTATGTAGAAATCCTTACGGTTTAGGCCCTTTGTGATGTTCTTTACGGGCAAGTTGAACTGCTCGATCGCAAAATTCGACGATTCGTTCAGGAACACGAGCGTCCCGCCCGCCTCGACAAACTGCTTCAGATTCTCAACGCCCTCTTTCCCGACGCCCCCCACATACTCATCCGGCATCGAGTCCTTCGCATAACCATTCAGGATCTGATTGGCGGATTGGTCGGGGAACAGGATCGACCGTGTGGTTCGGTCGATGCCGACCGATATCTCTGCATTACCGATACTTGAGAACCGCGCGCAACAGAAAAAAAGTCCTTTACCCTCGAAGATCCATCGCGTCCAACCCTCGTCCATTGATGGAACGAATGACTTATAAGTGGCGAAGCGTGGCTGATTGGTGCAGCCACAGCCGCTCGCTGAGCCGACTCCGATACCTCCTTTTGGCAGTTCGTATGTGAAGGGTGCTTTCACTGGAACGGCATCGACGCTCATAAGAAGAGACAACGAGTGGGCGGTCACATCGTACGGGGCGATCGGGTTTCCTTCTGCATCCTTCAAATCCGGGTAAGACTGCCTTTCCAGCAATGCTTTGGCGAAGCCGCCGTAGGGCTGGTCAAGCCTAATAACAGTCGTACCATCTGGATACCTGACTCCATCCGCGATGAAAGACAGAGGCTCAACGGTTTCAACTCCTGCCCGAGACAAGATATGACTCACCCTATCGAATCCAATGCCCTTGTACAGTGTATATGTCAGATCTCGATCATTCTTCGACCCTACCGGAGCATCTTTGGCAGGTCTTAATATATACGCGAATACTTCACCATCCTTCCTCGGCCGCACTGCCTCCTTCCCGATCTCGTAGAACCTCGACAGCCATTTCTCGCGGTTGTTGGCGGCGTGGTCCAGGAGGCTGAACGCTGTGGCGGTCATGTAGTCGGTGATGTTGCGGAGTTTCCATTCGCCGCCTTTCCAGACGGGGCCGAAGTTTGGCGATTCCTTCTTGGCGTCGAGCCCGCCGGACGAGCCGCGGAGTTCCTCAAACTTAACATTCACAGGCGTTGCGAGCCGTGCGGACGCGGTCTCTGATAGAATTCGCACGCCGCCGTGATAGTGCGAATAGGCGCGGGCTGGTGTCCAGGCGTCGTAGGTCGTGTTGGTCGTGATGCCCTGCAAGCCCTTCTTGCGGAGGTCGCCGGCCATGTAGTTCCCGAGTTCCGTAAAGCCCTCGACGATCTGCGGCGGCACGTTCGGCTCAACCGGCGGCATGTAAGGCGGCAGGAATTGCCGCGCGCCGTAGATGCCCTGCTGATGCACATCGAGCACGATCTGCGGATGCCAGACGTTGTGGATCTTATCGACCGTCAACTGCGTTTCGACCTGCGTAAAGGCGTACCAGTCGCGGTTGTTATCGTGGCCGACGTACTTGTGATAAAGCTCCGGCGGGTTCGTGCCCTCGTAGGGCGTGCCGAGCGTTTTGTCGTACCAATTCTTAACGATGTCCACGCCGTCGGGGTTCAGCGACGGCACGAGGAGGATGATCGTGTTGTCGAGAATGTTCTTGATCCGCGCGTCGTTGGAACTAACGAGTTCATGGGCGATCAGCATGGATGAAAGCGTCGAGCCGACCTCGGTTGAATGAATTCCGAAGGTGATAAGGACGATGGTCTTGCCTTCGGCCAGGAGCGCGGACACTCCTGTCCGCACGGACGCCGCTTCGGCGTTCGAACCCTTTTTCGCCGGAGGAACCGGCGATGCGGACAAGAGTGTCCGCGCTCCATCGATTTTTCGCGGATCGGCGAGTTTGTCGTTGATCTCACGGTAGTGGTCGAGCTTTTTGAGATTCTCCGGCGAGCTGATCGTCGCATATGTAAACGGAGCGCCCATCGTGGACTTGCCGATCTCTGCGAACGTCATTCTGTCGCTGGCGGCGTCGAGCTTTTTGAAGTAATCGACGACCTGTGCCCAACTCGCGAGCTTTCGGTCGTCACCCGGCGTAAAGCCGAGCACATCCTTCGGCGTCGGCACCTGTGCGGTAAGAGATGAAACGAATAACAACAGAGCGAGAGAGAACCACCCCGTCAGCCGAAGCGGCTGCCACCCCTCCTTCGTAAGGAGGGGAGCTTTAGTGGCGAGTGACGAGTGACGAGTGACGAGCCGTCCGAGCGTCTGGTACCGGCAGGCAAATGAGATTTTCATAGGATGTTTAATGCTCCGCTGAGGAAATATCGGCTAGTTTAGTGGATTTCAGAGGGATTTGAAAGATTTCTACGGCCGTTGGAATGGTTTTATCGGGCGTTGGAATCGTTCCAACACGTCGTGGAATCGTTCAGAGACGTCAATAAACCGGCCGCAGACGCCGCAAAATCACGCCGCGGCCGCCCGAACCCGTTGCATTTTCGGGTGTTTGGGCGTAAATTCTGTGCAACTCCCATCAAAGTCGCCTATGAAAAACCCATTTCTCGAAAACTTTCGCCCGTATATTCCGGATTCGGTCACGACGCTGCGTGAGCTGACGCCGGGGCCGCTCGTCGTCGGCGTTCTGCTCGGCATTTTGTTTGGGGCGTCGTCGCTTTATCTGGTGCTCAAGGTTGGGCTGACGGTCTCGGCGTCGATCCCGGTTGCGGTCATTTCGGTCACGCTTTTCCGGCTGCTTTCTAAGCTAGGTGCGAGAGACGCGACGATCCTCGAGCACAATATCGTCCAAACGACCGGCTCGGCGGGCGAATCCATCGCGTTCGGGATCGGCGTAACGATGCCGGCGATACTGATACTCGGCTTTGATCTTGAGGTCTGGCGGGTGACGATGGTCGCCGTGCTCGGCGGGCTGCTCGGCATTTTGATGATGATCCCGCTTCGCCGTGCACTCATCCGCGATCAGCATGGCCTGCTCAAATATCCCGAGGGCACGGCCTGCGCACAGGTACTCATCGCCTCGGCCAGCGAAGAGTCAAAGCAACACTCCGAGATCGCAAAGGCGGGCGATTCGACCGCGGCAAAGGGCGGGCTGATCATCGCCGCAGGCTTCGGCATCGGCTTTCTTTACAACACGGTGATGAAGGTCTTCAGCGGCTGGAAGGAATATCCCGAGAAGCTTTTCGGCGAGCCCTTCCGCGGCGGCAGCGTCTCGCTTGAGAATAATCCGGCACTGCTCGGCGTCGGCTACATAATCGGGCCGCGGATCGCAGGGATAATGTTCGCGGGTGGAGCTTTGGCATACTGGGTGCTCATCCCGATGATCCGATTCTTCGGCGATAGCCTCTCCGAACCGCTCGCACCGGCAACGACGCTGATCAAGGATATGCCGATCGAAGGTGCCGGCAGCATCCAGAGCGAGTACATTCTCTATATCGGTGCCGGTGCCGTCACGGCCGGCGGCATCATTTCGCTCATCCGTTCGCTACCGACCATTTGGGGCGGCATCCGCGGCGGCATTGCGGACTTTCAGGCAAAGCGGGCAAACAACAAGAACGGCGACGATTCTGCTCTGCCGCGGACCGAGCAGGACATCTCGCTCAAGTGGGTGGTCGTCGGCATTCTGGCCCTGATCGTCGTCATCACGCTACTCCCAACGCTGAAGATGAACATCCTCGGGGCGGTTCTGATAATCATTCTCGGCTTCCTTTTCGTAACGGTATCGTCGAGGCTGACGGGCGAGATCGGCTCGTCCTCAAATCCGATCTCCGGAATGACCGTGGCGACGCTGCTTTTTACTTCGCTGGCGTTTCTGGTGCTCGGCTGGACGAATCCGGATCCGTATTTCGTCACCGCACTGTCGGTCGGCGGCATCGTCTGCATCGCGGCTTCAAATGGCGGTACGACCTCGCAGGACCTCAAGACCGGCTTCTGGGTCGGCGGCACGCCTTGGAAGCAACAGACGGCTATCCTCGTTGGGGCACTTTCGTCGGCACTACTACTAGGCCCGATCCTCATTCAGCTCAACGAATCATCGTCGGTATATATGCCGGTTGCACCGAACACCTTTGCAGCGGGATTTCAGGTGCCGGAGCAGGAACTTGTACGCGAGGGCGGTGAGCTGCGTGCCGAACGGGCAGGAGGTTTTTACGGCGAGCGAGACACGGCGAACTATCGTGTATGGCATAACACGGACACAAGCCGCGGCCCGGCCGGTAAATACCTCGTTGGGATGACGGGCAGGCCGGCCTATTTGGTCGATCCCGGCATCAACGGCGTCATCACCGAAGTTCAGACCGGAGTCGATGCCAATGGTGACCCGGTAATGCAGTCTGTCGAGAAATACCGGGCACCGAAGGCGACGCTTATGAGCTATATCATCCAGGGGATCCTTAGCCAGCAACTTCCATGGGCACTCGTTATTCTAGGCGTGATGATCTCCGTTACGCTCGAGCTTTGCGGCATCTCCTCGTTGGCGTTCGCTGTCGGGCTCTATTTGCCGATCTCGGCTTCGTCGCCGATCTTTGTCGGCGGCATGGTCCGCTGGGCAGTCGATAAGTATTTGAAGCGGAAGTTTGCGGAAAAGGACCTGACCGAAGAGGAGTTCGTCGCGGAAACGGACAAGAGTTCGGGCGTGCTCTTGGCCTCGGGGTACATCGCCGGCGGAGCTCTTGCAGGCATTCTTGTGGCCCTTTCGGCGGTCTATTTGAGCGGCCTGACGGAGGGCGTCAACGAATGGGCAAAAGCAGCAAATCCGTTCTACGGAGGCTCCTACGCCGACCTTTTGGCGATGGTTCCGTTCATACTGCTTGCCGTTTTCCTCTACCTTGTCGGCCGCGAGAAGGTGTTTGCGGGGCAAAAATCGGCAGAAAACGAGTGAAAAAGGGCGTTTAATCCCTTTATCTGTAAATAAATACTTACTTTTTCCACAGGGACACGCTATACTACCGGTTAGCGTGTCTTTCCTTTTCTTGCCTCGGGCACGCAGTTTACGAGGCAAGGTTGCCCACCCATGGGCCTCTTCGCGGCAAGACCGCGGCCCCAATTTCGATGCGAATGTTCGAACCAAAAGGCGTGACCAAGGCGCTCTCGCAAATCTCTGTTTTGGCAGTGCTGCTGATTAACACGGTAGCCGGTGCTGGCTGTTCCGCGGAGGCTTCAGAAACCGCGAATGCAGCAACGTCTAACGCGACGACGGCCGCCAGCGCTAATGCGAGTTCTGTTGAGACCTCGACAGGCCCGAGGATCGAGATCGAACCAGGCTCGCCGGCCGAGACCGTAAAGGCCTTTTACGAACGGCTCAAGGAAAAGCGGTACCGCGAAGCGATCCACCTGACGAACCTCAAACCCGCGATCGAGGGGCTTACAGATGATGAGCTTCGTGAATTTGCCGTGGACCTTGAGGATATCGCCAAAGCGGTTCCGGCGGATGTCCGTATCAACGGCGAGATAATCTCGGGCGAATCCGCTACCGTCACGGCCGCACTTCCCGAAGAGGCAGGTGCCGAACCGCAAATGCAGGAGATCAGGCTCCGGAAGGTCAACGGTTATTGGCAGATCCTCGCCGCCGATGAAGTGACCGAGGCCCGCATCAAAAAGGAAGGGAAGAACTACTTTTACGAACTCCGCATTGACGTTCGGCAGGACGAAGCGAAGAAGATGCTTGAACGTGTTTCGAAAGCCCAGCTAGCCTATTCGCTGCAGAACAACGGCAATTTCGCCGAGGCGGGGAAATTGATCGAGCTTGGGTACATACCCGACGACATCCTTTCTTCGGACTCGACCGGATACGTTTATCGCATTGCATTGATCGACAGCGGAAAGAGCTATTTCGCGACCGCGACGCCGGCTGCCTACGGGAAGACCGGCAGGAATTCATACCTGCTCGAACCGTCGTCGGCCGGGTTGTCGAAGGTGACCGGCAGGGACAATGGCGGAAAGCCGCTCCGCGAGTAACGGGAACGGTTCGGCGGCCCTTGAGGCCACTCGAACATGACCGATGCTGAACTCTTGAACTGCTCCATTTGATCGCGTTCGCAAGACGCGAAGGAAAACAGAAAATGTTACGAGCAATTGCCGAAAAGATAACCGGACTGTTCACCGAGGCTTCGCATTCGCTCAGGCGAAAGCACAACCTCCCGATCAAGATCACCTTTGAACCGGTTTTTACCACCGGCGGGCTCGGCCGGCAGCAAGAGAATATGCACATCAGCGGGGAGACCTACGACATCAGCCGTACAGGTGTTGGGTTCATTGTTCAGTCGATCCGCGTTCGTGAGAACTACCTTGTCGGCCAGGATCGTCGGCTCAATGCAGAGATCGACCTGCCGAACGGAAAGGTCCGAATGAAGCTGATCGGCCGCAGATACGAAAAGGTCGGTGTTCACCTCTCGACGGAGCGATTCCTGGTCGGTGCCGAGATCGTTGAGATGTCCAAGGACGACCGCGAGGCTTACGAGCATTTCCTAAAATATGGAAAGCGCCGCAAAGCGACCGCACCGAGCCTCGAGATGGGAAGCAACTAGAACTTAAGCATTTGCGTTCGCAAAGACCGGGCATGGGACCCGGTTTTTTCTTTGTCCGATCAGGTGTATCATCAAACAATAACAGGAGTAATGGATGAACATTTTGGTAACGGGTGGGACCGGCACAGTCGGCTCCGCGGTTGTTGATGAGCTTGTAGGGCGGGGCGCGAAGGTCTTCGTCTTGACGCGTAATGCCGCGAGTGCGGAACGGCTGCCTGCCGGTGTTGAAGCTGTCATCGGTGACCTTCAAAGCCCTGAGACGATTCGAACGGCCTTCACCGGCAAGGATGCTGTATTTCTACTCAACGCGGTCAGCCAGACGGAGACAAATCAGGGCCTTATGGCCGTCAACGGTGCAACGCTCGGCGGTGTTAGAAAGATCGTTTATCTGTCCGTACCTTCGATCGAGGCAGTACCGCACCTGCCTCACTTCGGTTCGAAAATGCCGATCGAATTTGCCATCAAGCGATCGGGAATCGCGTATTCTATCCTTCGGCCGAACAATTTTTTTCAGAACGATCTGTGGTTCAAGGACGTCATCGCGGGCTTCGGTGTTTATCCTCAGCCGATCGGGAGTGCAGGCGTCTCGCGAGTGGACGTTCGCGATATTGCGGAGGCAGCGGCCTCGTGTTTATTGGGCTCCGAATACGATGGGAAAGAGTTCCACATCGCCGGGCCCGAGGCTTTGACCGGCAAACGGACGGCAGAGATCTGGTCGGATGCACTCGGTAAGCAGGTGATTTACGGCGGCGACGACATGGATGCTTGGGAGGCACAGGCGAGGCAAATGCTCCCGGATTGGATGGCCTTCGATTTCCGGTTGATGTACGAGCACTTCCAAAGGCATGGCCTCGCGGCGACCGGGCAGGAACTCGATGAGTTGGCGGCGATCCTCGGACATGAGCCGCGGTCATTTAATGATTTTGCTCGTGAAACAGCCGCCGTGTGGGCGGCCGGAGCGTGACCGGAATGGCAGAAAGTGTCGGAGTCGGATTTATCGGGACAGGCTTTGCCCGCCGGGTTCAGATACCCGCTTTTCAGGCGTGCGAGGCCGCACGGATCGTCTCGATCGCCAGCGGAAGTCTCGAGAATGCGAAGGCGGTCGCGGACGAATCGGGGGCAGAACACTTTACAGACAATTGGCGGGAGACCGTCGAGCGGTCCGACGTTGATCTGGTTTGCATCACAACGCCGCCAAATCTTCACCGTGAAATGGCCGATGCTGCTCTTGCCGCCGGAAAGCATGTGCTTGCCGAAAAGCCGATGGCGATGAATATTGACGAAGCGGAAGCAATGGCAGATGCGGCGAAGCGCTCCGGCAAGCTCGCATTGATCGATCACGAACTTCGTTTTCTTCCCGGCCGGCAGAAGGCCAAGGCAATGCTGCATTCCGGAGCGATCGGGACCATCCGCCACGCGAAATATACTTTTAAGGCACCGCACCGCGGCGACCCAACGCAGAAGTGGGATTGGTGGTCAAGCAAAGAGGCAGGTGGCGGAGCACTCGGGGCGATCGGCTCGCACGTCATCGATTCCTTTCTCTGGTTTCTCGAAACGGGGATAGAGTCGGTCGAGGCCCAGCTTCAAACGCACATCAAAGAACGGCCGCTCGACGGCGGCATGCGGGTTGTCGAGACGGACGATCAGGTTAATATGCTTCTCAGATTTCGTGATGGTGAGGTAACAAATGACGCGACCGGGCTCGTTTCCGTCTCGATGATCGAAGGGCCGGAATATGTGAATTGCATCGAGTTCATCGGCAGCGAGGGTTGGATGCGTGTCGGGCATCGTGGCGATACTTACATCGCGAAGCGAGGCGAGGCCGAATGGAAAGCGATCGAGGTCGAATACCCGCCGAGTATTGACGGCATCTTCGAATCCGGCTTCCCGAGCGGCTTTATGGCTTTTGCACGGAAGATAATTGACGCGATCATCCGTGGCGATGATGCGATAGAAAACGCAGCGACATTCGAAGATGGCGTCAGTGTACAGCTAGTGTTGGACGCCGCCCGACAATCGAGCGAAACGGGAGAGCGGACACGCGTGTCCCCATGAGTGCGAAGCACGAAGAGGTAAACAAGTGCCCGCCCGCCGTTATTTCATATATTTGTCCAGAAAATCGGCAACGAGCGGATATAGTTCGAGTCGGTTTTTCAATTTTGAAATGCCGTGGCCTTCGTCATCGTAGAGTTTGTATTCGACGATGGCGTTTCGCTTTTTAAGAGCATCGACAACCTGCTCGGCTTCGGTGTAGGGAACTCGCGGATCGTTCTTGCCGTGGATCACAAATAGCGGCGTTTTGATCCGATCGATCTTTCGGATCGGTGAGATCCTGCGGAGAAAGTCGATGTCACGGTCGAGTCGTCCATACTCCACTTCACGCTGACGGCGACGATAGCCGGAAGTATTCTGCAGAAATGTTTCCCAGTTCACTATCCCGACCGTGTTGACCGCCGCGGCCCAAAGATCGGGATAAAGGGTAATCGCCGCCATGGTCATGTAACCGCCATAACTTCCGCCCATAACGGCGATACGCTTCGCGTCGGCTCCGCCTTTGGTTGTCAGCCATTCATGAGCGGCAGCGATATCTTTCACGGAATCTTCGCGCTTCTCGACGTCGTCAAGATGCGTATAGGTCTTGCCATATCCGGTCGACCCCCGGACATTTGGATCAAGAACCGCATATCCACGCGATAGATAATACTGAAATAATGGATTGAAACCAGGTCGCGATTGGCCTTCAGGGCCGCCGTGGACGGAGACTATGACCGCAAGGCCGCCGGGGAAAGTGCTCTTTATTGTTCCGTCGGGAAGCTTTTCCGCGATTCCACCAATACCACCCTTGAATGACGACGGTACGTAGAACCAAGCTGGAATATCACGGCCATCGAACGTCTTGAACTTGATTAGTTCGGGGGTCACGAATGTTTTCGGGTCGATGCCTGCCCGGTCGCTCTGTGTTACCTGCGTTAGCTTTTTCGATTTGATGTCGTACAACCACACGTCGCCGTTCTGGGTGGCGGAGCTAAACGAGAATGCCAGTTTTGAACCGTCCTTTGAAAAGGTCGTGCCGCCTACAATGCCTTGAGCAGGAAGTTTGATTTGATCGTGAGCCTTGGCGACGGTTGAGGTCAATGGTTTTCCACCGGTTTCGATGCTGCGGATATAGAGTTCGGAAAAGCCGTCGTTGTTCACTGTATAGGCCAGCGTGCGCGAATCATCGCTGAGTGTGACGCCGCCGACTTCCCAGTTTGGCCCATAAACGACAGATGTCGCCAGGTTTGAGGCCGACCAGTCATTTCCCGCCGCGTTCTTCTGCCGCATCTGCACTAGCGCCTCAAACTCGCGATTGTCATTCGTGGTCATCAGCAGGCTGTCGGCGAGAAACTCCACATTGCCGAACTCGCTCGCGTCTTCGTGTGGAGTCAAATGGGTTTCCTTGCCGGTCCTGACATCGACCATAAAAAGATCGTTGTCCAGGCTCTTTTCGATGCCGCTACGTGATATGACGATCTTTGAGCCCGAGTCGTTGAAAGCGGCTATGCTTATGTTGCCGTCGAATTTGTAAAGAAGCACTTCCTTCTCAGACTTGAGGTCCATCGAGTAAGCGTCGAAGAAATTGCGGTTGCGTTTGTTTGAGGTGTAATAGATCCGCTTGCCGTCCTTTGAGACACCGGCGAAATTATGCCGAACGGTCGGCTCATCGGTGAGTTTCTCGATCGCGTCGCCACCCGGCGTCATCCAATAGAATTGCGTGTTCTCGTTCCCGCCACGGGCCATTCCAAAGATGATGCCGCTGTTATCCGGCAGCCATCGCACAAAGCTGACGTTGTCGTCAAAGTAAGTAAGCTGTTCGGGTTTGCCACCCGCGGCATCTACCGCCCAAACCTGCGAGGTGCCGGTTGCGTTTGTTAAGTAAACGATGCGTTTTCCGTCTGGCGAGAAGTCCGGGGAACCCGCGGACTTGATGCTCAGGTACTGCTGAATTGTGTAGGGCTGTGCGAACGAAACGGCTGCGAACAAGAAGATCGCTGCGAAAACGAAGAGCTTTTTCATACTTTTCACCGGAACCGGGATTCCGGCTGCAAGTTTACAGCAGTTACGTTCGCTGCTCTAGTCTGGCTGCAGCGTTATTCGCCCAGGTGGAGCTTGAGAAATGCCAGAATGTCGTTTCGGACGTCGAGCGTTATGGTATGTCCGATGCCCGGATAAAGCTTGAACTCGGCATTAAGCCCGGCGGCGGTGTACATTTCCCGGGCCGCACCCCAGCGGTCGACCGGTTTTTCACCGAGCAGAGGGAAGATCAGCTCGCGGTCTTCTTTGTCGTAGGAATCATCGAATACAACGGAATCGTTATCGTCCTTGTCGCCGAGGAAAATGAACATCGGAACGCCGCGGAGTGTTTTCAGGTCAAGATCGCTTCCCGTAACCGATTTCATATCAGCAACTCCTATCGGGTACCGCAGCGTATTCTCTTTGTAACTTGCCGCAGGGACGATTGGCCATCCACCCGGTGAGCCGATGGCCGCCGCCTTTACGCGTTCGGGATGGAGAAAAGTAAAGCGGTTCACGAACATGCCCGACGCAGAAAATCCAAGCATCAGAACTCGGCGGTCGACCTTGAGCCCTGAATCTTTAGCCATCCGCTCACGTGCATCGTCTATCATCGCAATGAGCTGCATGTCGAGCCGGGCGTAGTCTTTCTTTTCAACCTTTGCGGTCGTCATCGTGTCGCGGTCGAGCGCATGAGTATACGTCTTCCAATCTGTCGCCGGCCGAGGGAAAACGGGGGTCAATATTGCTACCGGTACCTCAGAGACGAAGCGGCTGTTTTGATTGATACGTCGCATTACGTCGGCCTCATGAATAGCGAGGTCGTCGTCGTTCTTACCGGTATTGTTCGGGAGTACAAGGATAGTACGTTCCTTCCCTTTTGCAGCCGCTTCGAAGAACGTTGGCGGCACATATAGGTAGTACGGATAATTGAATCCCTTGGCGGGAGAGGCATCGAAGCGATTCACGCCTCCGAGGGAAACGGGCTGGCCCTGAGCTACAGCCGACAAAGCCGTTATAAAGATAAAAGCGGCAAAATGTGCGTATCTTCTCATCGAAAAGACCGAACGAATTCATCACCAGCCTTGTTCCGAAAAAGTTGTGCTCAGGAGGTATGGTCGTGAACGACCCGCCAGCCTTCCTTGAACCTGCGAAAAATCAGGGTGAATTTTCCACCAGGGGCATCGTTTGCCCTCTTGAGTGACCAACTGCCAAGAACGAGGGCCGCATCTTTTGAAAGGAGCGTGATCTCAAGGTCGGAGAACGTCAGCGTACCCATCTTCTCACGGGTGTCATAGCTCCGCTTGTAATTATCGAGTGTTTGCTGCCACCCGCGAGTGACCCGCGACGAAACGAATGTCAGCTTCTCGCTTTTCCAGTATCCCTGCATAAAGCCCTCGATGTCCCCGCGATTCCAAGCCGCAGCTTGGTCTTCCATAACCTTACGGATCGCCGTTTGGGCCTTTGACTCCTGCGCCGACACGACGGCGGAAATCAGGAGAATGGCCGCTATGGTTATTACAGGACTGAGCATTTGTCTCTTCATGAGGTCTACCTCGAAACGTTCAAGAAAAAAGGCCAGCGTCCGATGCCGGCCTCAATATTAAAGTCCTTGTTGCCGGGTCATTGGGCGGCTGCTGCGTCCGCCTTTTGTTTCTCTGTAAGCGCAATTCCCATTTTCTCGAGCGTCGCCTGATTAAGAGTGCCGGTTACGCTTAGACCATTCGCTTCTTGGTATTTCTTCAGCCCGTCGCGGGTCTCCTTGCTTAGTTGGCCGGTCTCTTCGCCGGTATACATTCCGCCGGCCTTGAGCATCCGCTGGGCTTCCTTTATCTGGTCCTTCGTCGCACGAAAAATAGTCCGCTTCGGCTTATCGGTTTTGGCCTTTTCAGGCTTCTCTTCTTTTGCCTTCGCATATGAACTCTCCGGAGCAGGTATCGTTTTCTGCTGTTCCGTCAGGGCGATCTCCATTTTTTCAAGCGTCGCACGATTTAGCGAGCCGGTTTTGGTCAGACCATTCGTTTCCTGAAACTTTCGTATCGCCGCACGAAAATCATTGTTGTACTTTCCGTCAGACTCGCCAGAGTAGCTTCCGGCAGCCTTCAGCTTGGTTTGTGCTTCGGTGATCTGATCCTTTGTCGGGCGGAACGAGACCCGCTTGGGCTTTTCTGCCGTAGCGGAGCTGTTTGTGCCATTTGTTGTGCCTTGGCCAAGAACGAGACCGGTGAACACAAAGATGGCCAATGTGAGAAATAAGATCTTTTGCATTTTTTATCTCCTAGTTTTGGGCGAATGTGCGTTTACGCGTCATAATGCCGGAATTCGACCGTGCGCGAAAAATTTGAGAAGAAGTATCGGACTAAATCTGGATTATGTCAATAAAACCAACATCGAACAATTTTATAGTTTGCTGAATGAACATTCATTCAGTTATAATCTCTGGAACTTTTGGAAGTGAATTGAAACCGAGCTTGATCAACTTATGAATATCCGAAAAGCTGCTGTTTTAGGTGCGGGAACGATGGGAGCGGGTATTGCCGCCCACCTCGCCAATGCCGGAATTCCGGTGCTTTTGCTTGATATCGCACCGCGTGAATTGAAGCCCGAAGAAGAGGCGAAGGGGCTTTCGCTCGAGTCGCCCCAGGTTCGCAACCGAATCGTGAAGGAGCTGTTTGAAGCGGCCAAGAAGCTAAAGCCGGCTCCATTTATGCTCGCCAACAATGCAAAGCTGATCACGCTCGGTAATTTTACCGACGACATGGCGAAGCTTAAGGATTGCGACCTTGTGATCGAGGCTGTGGTCGAGCGGCTCGATATCAAGCATCAGGTCTTCGGCGAGGTCGAAAAGCATCGGAGGCCGGGTTCGTTCATTGCTACGAATACGAGCGGTATTCCGATCGCTTCGATTGCCGAGCCTTTCTCGGAGGATTTTAAGAAGCATTTCGTCGGTGTTCATTTCTTCAACCCGCCGCGGTACATGAAGCTCGTCGAGCTAATCCCGACAGAGTGGACCGATGGCGAAATGGCCTGCAAGCTTTCGGGTTTTCTTGATCAGCGGCTTGGCAAGGGCGTTGTCGCGGCAAAGGACCGGCCGAACTTCATCGCCAATCGGATTGGAACCTTCGCGATGATGGCCACTGTACATGAGATGGTCGCAATGGGATTCACGCCGACCGAGGTCGATCAGATGACCGGCAAGGCCATCGGCCATGCGAAATCGGCGACCTTCCGAACGGCTGACCTTGTAGGGCTCGACGTGCTCGTTCACGTTAACCGCAATCTTTATCCGGCCGTGCCTGAGGACGAGGACCGCGATGTCTTCCTTCTGCCCGATGTCATCGAGAAGATGATCGAGAAGAATCTGCTTGGCGATAAGACAAACGGCGGATTCTACAAGAAATCGAAAACTGCCGAGGGCAGGACGGAGATCCTTGAACTCGACCTCGCTACCTTTGAATTTAAGCCGCAGGAGAAGACGAAGTTCGCTTCGATCGAGGCCGCAAAAGGGATCGAGGAAATGAACAAGCGGATCAATACGCTTGTTTGGGGCGATGACCGCGTCGGCGAGTTTCTTTGGAAGACAATGTCGAGGACCTTTCGTTACGCGGCCAACCGCATACCAGAGATCGCCGACACCATAGTCGAGGTCGATAACGCGATCAAATGGGGCTTCGGCTGGGAGATCGGTGTTTTCGAAACTTGGGATGCCATCGGGCTGAAGCGCTCGGTCGAACGGATGAAGGCAGAGGGCCAGCCCGTTCCGGAAAGCATCGAGAAGATG
>CAZGLZ010000049.1:0-7591 GCA_964526245.1 uncultured Chloracidobacterium sp.
AAGTGCCGATCGGCTGCGTCGGCAGCATTTTCAAAGCGGGCGAACTGCTGACCGGGCCGATGACCGAGGTCATTCGGACCATCGCCCCAAAGGCCTACTTGACCGAGCCCCTAATGCCGCCTGCCAACGCCGCCGCCCTGATGGCTCTCAGAAATGGCAATGGGTCCAGTAACGGAAAGGTTCAGAACCGGGAGGGATAGCGACTGGGTAATTTCGAAATATGCTTCCGGTAACCGAACAAGAAAATCCGCGAACGGCTAAGATCGATGAGGCCTCGACGCTTGATGCCCTGCGGCTGATCAATGATGAGGACAAGCTCGTCGCTGAGGCGGTCGAGCGGGTGCTGCCGCAGATCGCCGAAGCGGTCGATCGCATAGTTGAGCGGATGAAGGCGGGAGGCCGGCTCTTCTATATCGGCACCGGCACGAGCGGACGGCTCGGCGTGCTTGATGCCTCCGAGATACCGCCGACCTACGGCGTTTCGTATGACCTCGTCCAGGGCATCATCGCCGGAGGCTGGGACGCTCTTTACAAAGCGAGCGAGGCAAGCGAGGACGACCGCGAGGCCGGCATCCGCGATATCGAAGCACGCGGCGTCACCGCGAAAGACGCCGTCGTCGGCGTCGCCGCCTCGGGCCGGACGCCATATACCATCGGTGCGGTCGAGCATGCCCGCGAGATGGGCTGCTTTACCGCCTGCATCGTCTGTACGCCCGATTCGGCAATTGAAAAGGCCGCCGAGATCGCCATAGTCCCGGTCGTCGGCCCCGAGGCGATCACCGGCTCAACCCGAATGAAGGCCGGCACCGCACAAAAGCTCGTGCTCAATATGATCTCGACCGCCGCGATGATCCGCCTCGGTTACGTCCGCGGCAACCGCATGACGAACGTAAAGCCCTCGAACGAAAAACTAAAGGACCGCAGCCTGCGTATCCTGATGGCAGAAACGGGCCTCGACGAAACCGCAGCAGGAGAGTTGATCGAAACCGCCGGCGGCGACCTCCGCGTCGCTCTCGTTATGCACAAGGGCTCGGTTGATCGAGAGGTTGCCGAAAGCCTACTGAAGCGTTCCGATTACGTGGTCGAAAAGGCTTTGATGACTTTGGAACGTTCCGCTCGGGTCGAAAATGGATAAATACGATCCGAAAGTTCTTAACGCCGCTCTCGAGCTTGCTACTGAATGGGGCGAGAATTTCCGCAAACCGATCGCGGAGCGGATGCTTGCCCGATTTCCTGAGTTGAGCGAGGCCGAGATCGCAGAGATCGAAGCCTTTGTGCGGAAGGTGGAGTACCGAATTTACGAGATCGCCGAAATGGAAATGAGGGGCGAGATATCAGTATCTGATATCACAAGGATCGCCGCCGAAGAGTTCCCTTGGCTCGAAGGCCACCACATCGGCAGGCTAAAGAATATCGGAATGTACTACGCGCGGCGATAGAACCAAATGCAGACACTCGACCTTGTCATCATCTTCGGCTATCTGATCGGCATCACGGCCTTCGGCATCTGGTATGCCGGCAAGCAGGAAACGACCGAGGACTACTTCGTCGGCGACCGCAACGTGCCGTGGTGGGCGATCGCAATGTCGATCGTAGCGACCGAAACGAGCACGATCACGTTCATCTCCGTGCCGGGTATTGCCTTTGCCAAGGGCGGCAACTTTCAGTTTCTCCAGCTCGTCTTCGGCTACATGCTCGGCCGCGTTGTTATCTCGCTCGTCTTCATCCCGCTTTATTTCAAGGGCGAGCTGCAAACGGTCTATCAGCTTCTCGGCGACCGCTTCGGCGGCAAGGTCAAGATGCTCGCCTCGGGCCTGTTCGTAATAATGCGCAACATCGCTGATGGCATCCGGCTGCTGCTTACGGCCATCGTCCTCGCCGCGGTCTATACGGCATTTAACCCGCAAACCTCGCCGGAAGTGGTCATCATCGGCTCGATCCTGATCCTTGGCATCGTGATGATCGTCTTCACGTTTTACGGCGGGATGGAAGCGGTCATTTGGATCGAGGTCGTTCAGCTTGTTATATACATCGGCGGGGCGATCGCCGCAGCGGTCGTGCTTATGCAGAACATCGATGGCGGCATCAGCGGAGCCATCGCCGCCGGCCAGCAGTTCGATAAATTCAGCCTTTTCGACTTCACGCTCGACTTTACGAAGACCTACACATTCTGGGGCGGCGTCATCGGCGGCTGTTTCCTTACGATGTCAACCCACGGCACGGACCAGTTCCTCGTACAGCGATATCTCTGCACCGATAAACCGCGGGCAGCAATCACAGCTCTGATGACCTCGGGCGCCGTCGTGCTCGGGCAGTTCATCGGCTTCCTTTTCATCGGCGTTCTGCTGTTTGCCTACTACGCTCCGTACAACATGGAAGGTTACGCCAGCTCAACCGGGGCATTTCCGTTCACCGGCGGAGACAAGGTTTTCCCCGATTTCATTACGCAGAAGATGCCGACCGGGCTTTCGGGGCTGGTCGTCGCCGCTATTTTCGCCGCGGCGCTTTCGTCGTCGCTAAATTCGATCGCCGCCACCGCCGTCAATGACATCTATAAACCCTATGCGAAAGATAAGTCCGACCGGCATCTGATGAAGATCGCCGGGTTGCTGACCGTAATCGTCGGTATTGTTCAGATCGCCATCGCCATCGGCCTGCGCAACGCGAACAGCTCCGCGCTCGGCATGGCACTTTCCGTCGCTTCGCTGATCAATGGCCCGATCCTCGGCGTCTTTCTGGTCGGGGCGTTTCTTAAGGGAGCCCGCGAGGTGCATGCACTTATGGGAATGCTCGCGAGCATCGCCGTGATGTTATATGTATTACTTGGGACAAAGATCGCTTGGCCGTGGTACGCGCTGATCGGAAGCACCGTCACCGTCTCGGTCGCATTTATCGCAACTTTGATCATTAGAAAGAAAGATGAAATTCCTCACTAGTTTTTGCCTGCTGCTTTCGTTCATTTTGGCCCCGGTGGCGCTTGCCGCGCCGCCGGATCAGGTCGCCGTTTCTCAGTTTGCACCCTCGAAGAAGGACTGGGACTGGGCCGATAAGACGCTCAAGAAGATGACAACGGATGAAAAGGTCGGCCAGCTCATCCACGTCGGCATCAATGCCCGCTTTGCCCATCAGGAAAGCTCGTTCTTCAAAGAGCTTCGCCGGCACGTCGTTGAGAACAAGATCGGCGGGGTTATCTTTTTCGGTGCACCGATCTATGAGACGACCCACCTCGCCAACCGGATGCAGGAGGCGACAAGGATCCCGCTGCTGATGTCGCTCGACGCCGAGACCGGCATCGGAATGCGTTTCTTTGACGCGACCAACTTCCCGTGGGCGATGGCCGTCGCCGCTACCGGCGAGCCCGAGTTCGCCCGGCGGATGGGCGCCATCACCGGCCGCGAGGCACGTGCGATCGGTATTCAGCACGTTTACGCACCGGTGCTCGACGTCAACAATAACGCCGAGAATCCGGTCATCAACGTCCGCAGTTTTGGCGAAGACCCGGAGGACGTTGCCCGCTTCGGCGTCGCCTTTGCCCAGGGGCTGCAGAGCGAGCGGGTCATCGCGACCGCCAAGCACTTCCCCGGCCACGGCGATACGAATGTTGATTCGCATCGCGGGCTTCCGATCATTGACCTCCCGAAGTCGCGGCTCGATTCGCTTGAGCTCGTGCCGTTTCGCCGTGCGGTCGAGGGCGGCATCGGCTCGGTGATGATCGCCCACATCGCATTGCCGCAGATCGATGGCGAAGAGATCCGCCCGCTCAAGGAATATCAGGGCGGCGACGCCGAACCCGGTGCCGAGATCGTCAGCGAAAAGGCGACCATTCCGGCAACGCTTTCGCACAAAGTACAGACGGAGATACTGAGGAACGAGCTGGGCTTTAAGGGCCTGATCGTCTCGGACGCGATGTCGATGAGCGGCTTGACGCTTTATTTCACGCAGGAGGAAGCGGGCGTTCGGGCATTCCTCGCCGGGACGGACATACTCGAAAAGCCCGAGGATGTGGACGCGATGATCCGCGGCCTGAAAGCCGCCGTCGCCAGCGGCCGAATCCCGATGGCTCGGCTCGATGAATCCGTCCGCCGCCAGCTTGCCTGGAAACACGCCGTCGGACTCGCCAAGCAAAAGATAACGCCGCTCGACCAGATCGACCGCATCGTCAGCGGGCCCGATTCGACAAAGCTGACGGACGAGATAGCACAGCGTGCTATCACTTTGGTCCGCCAGGAAGCGGGAGCATTGCCGGTCAACCGGGAGAAGACGATAGCGGTCTTTGGTGTCTCTAACGGCTTTGACGGCCCCTCGACGATGGGACCGTTCGCCGGCACGCTCCGCTCGGCGGGCCTTCGGTTCGGGCAGGCATATTTACAGGAAAACTCGCTCACCGAGCAGGCCGCCGCGGCCCGCAAGACCGTTATGGAAGCGGATGTCGTGATCGTCGGGCTCTACGGCCGGGTTCGGTCAGGGGCGAAGAACAGCGTCGGAATTCCCGAGAATGGTGCCGCCATTCTCCGCGAGGCACTCGCCGCCGGAAAGCAGGTCATCGGTGTCAGCTTCGGCAACCCGTACATCCTGTCATCGTTCCCCGAGATGAGAACATACATCGTCGCGTACGGCGATATGGCAAGCCTCCAGAGAGCATCGGCACGAGGCCTGCTCGGCCAACAGCAGTTCACCGGAAAACTGCCGATATCGCTCCCGGGCCTTCACCCGCGAGGCACCGGAATACAGTTAGCTAAGAATTAACCGCCGAGACGCAAGGACGCAGAGGAATTCAAACAGGATGGACAGGATACACAGGATGTTAATTCGGTCATCGCGACGTATCTTCGATCCTGATCATCCTGTGCATCTTGTTAGATCTCGCTCTGCGTCTCAGCGTCTTTGCGGTTTCGCAACAAATGACATCAACCTGGCAAATTGAAGATTTCCTAACTGTCCGCAACGGCCGGCTACAGATTGACGGCCATGATGCCGTTGACTTGGCGCGCGAATATGGCTCCCCGCTTTTTGTCTATAGCGAGCCGCGGATCCGGCACAACATCGCCCGCCTGAAGCAGGTCGGTGACAACGTCGGCTGCGGGTTCAAGCTTTGCTACGCGGCGAAGGCGATGTCCACGCTCGGCGTTCTTCGTGCGGTGCGGGACGCGGGCTGTGATCTTGAGGTAAATTCCGGCGGCGAGTTGTGGAAGGCTTTGAAGGCCGGCTTCCGCGGCGACCAACTGAACTTCAACGGCCTAAGCAAAGAGGCCTGGGAGATCGAACTCGCGATCGAAAATGGCGTCTATGCGATCCAGGTCGATTCGCTCTACGAGCTTTCGCTGATCGAAGAAACGGCCAAGCGGCTCGGCAAAAAAGCGAACGTCAGCCTTCGGCTCGTGCCCGGCATCGAATCGGCGACCCACTCCGGCTTGCAGACCGCGATGCTAACCTCGAAATTCGGAATGATGCCCGGAGAAGCCTTCGGAGCCTTCGCGAAGTATAAAGATTCCGAACACCTCAACCTGAGCGGCATCCATCTCCACGTCGGTTCGCAAAACCCGTCCCCCGCGGTTTATACACAAGCGTTCAGCGAGATGTTCGGTGCATTGCTTCGCATCTTTCGCGAGACCGGCATTCGCCTGCAGCACATAAATCTCGGCGGCGGTTTCCCCGTAAATTATCTCCGCGACCGTTCGCAGGCAGACGACTTCCCCACCGAACAACGCGATATGTTTGCCGCCGATTTCGAGCCCGCCGAGGCAATGCGAACCGCATGGGCCGAGGTGCGCAAAAAGGCCGAAGCCGAGAACGTCATCGAACTGCTCGAAGGCATCACACTTCTCCTCGAACCCGGCCGCTCGATCATCGCCGATACCGCCATCTGCCTCACAACAGTCCGCAACGCAAAAGAACGCCCGGTTTCAAAAAGCTCCCCTCCTTACGAAGGAGGGGTGGTTCTCTCGGCTGACGACCGGCGACTGACGACCGACCGCTGGCTCCTGACCGATGCCGGCTTCAACATCCTGCTTTCGATGGAAACCTACAAATGGTATTACCATCTGATCTCAGCCGAGCGTGCCAGCGATGAGCATGCCACGCCCTACAAACTTGCTGGCCCGCTCTGCGATGGCGGCGATGTCTATTTTGATATCGAGGGAGAAGGAAGACTGCCGGACCACCGGCTCCTGCCTGACAATGTTGAGCCCGGCGAGGTGCTCGCCCTGCTCAATTGCGGAGCCTATTCGCTCGCCCAGGCCTCGCAATACAACGGCCGCTTTCTGCCGCCGGTCGTGCTGACAAAGGCCGACGGCACCGCCGAACTCATCCGCCGCCGCGACACCTTCGAAGACCTGATCGCCAGCGACCTGTGATCAAGCGATCGCGAGTTCCACGCCATCGGAAAATTCGAGTCCGGGGGCGTATTCGATATGCAGAACGCGACGCGGCCGATCGCTTGTGCACTTTGATGAAGCGTGGACGATCAAAGGACGCATCGCAATGACGCCGCCTTTCCCTACCGTGCAAGTAACCTGCGGTCCGCCGGTTACGACCCTATCGATCTCTTTGTCTGATAATCGCTCTTTGTGCGAGACGGGGATGACACGTAGCGGGCCGTTGTCCGGCCCTGAATCATCGATGTGAATACGGAGGGCAACTATCTCGCGAAGCACTTTTGCCGGAGCCTGGCAAAATGTAATTCCGTCTTTCTTCGCCGCAGTTCCCCAGTCATTCGAACTCGGCGGCCGGACCACGGGAAGAGCAGTGTCCTGGTGCCATGCGACAAGCCAATTTGCCTTGCCCGCTTTGTTAAAGAGCGTCGCCTTGAAGGGTATCAAACGCTTGCCTGAAATATTCTCGACAAGCTCTGTCAGCCGCGGGTCACTAGCCAAACTGCGAACTGCGGGGTCAGCCATAAGGTGTCGATAGCCGGGCCGCTCCGGCTCTACATTCAGCACCGCAAGCCGTTCGATCAGTGAATCCATTTCGGCGGCCTCGAAGACCTTCTCCGAAATGAGATAGCCGTTTTCCAGAAAGTGATTCACGACCTACCTGATTATCTCGTTGAGTGCATCGACGACCTCGTCGACTTCCTTTTCGGTTGCGGTTCCAAGCTTTTTTCCAAGCCGATTTGTTGAGAGAACTCGGATCTGCCCGGGCTTTGCCCATGACCGTTTCGGGAGTTTTGCGGTTACGATCTCGAGAGCAAGCGGAAAGCCAACCCGCGGTTGCTGGCTCGTAAGCGGGATTGCGATCACCGTACCCGACTTGGCATTGAAGATGTCCACGCTGATGATCAAGACCGGCCGCCGCCCGGCCTGCTCATGGCCTTCCGTCGGGTCTAGTTGAGCCCAAACGATGTCGCCTCTTAGTACGGATCCCATTTCGCCGCGTCGTCGCCAAAACCTAGTTCAGCCATTGCCTGCTCTTCGGCGGAATCGATCTTCGCAAGCTCGCGGGCGAGCCTGGTCCGATCAAACCTTTCGAGCTTTTCTTCGACCGCAACTTGGATCGCCCTCGAACGGCTTGTGAAGATCTCATCCTTTACAAGCCTATCAAGCCGCTGGAGTATTGCCGCGTCGATCGAAACTGTGACTTTCTCAGTGCTCAT
>CAZGLZ010000049.1:7691-25003 GCA_964526245.1 uncultured Chloracidobacterium sp.
GCGGCCTTCGCGTTTTGCGGCGTCGCTCATCCCGATCATTGCGATCATCCGCTCATAGGGTTCGCTGATCGCCCGCATCGCCTGCTCAGCCTGCTCGTCGCTTCCGCGGGCCGTCAGCACCTGCGCCACCTGCGAGAGTGCGGACATCGAATAGTCGTGGTCGTCTATCGCCTCGGCGATCTCTATCGCCCGCTCGCCTTTTTCGAAACCAGCAAACTGCGCCGCGATCGTCCCGAAAAGCGTGTACTTAACCTTGCTGTCGCGGGTCTCGGCATCTTTCTGCGAACGCAATACCTCATAGCCCTCATCGAGCGCTTCGAGGGCTTCGTCCTTCTCGTCTCTCCGCCAATATTCGCGGGCAAAGCCAAGCAGCGTCGTCGCGATCTGCGTTTTGTCCCCAACAGCGTCGAGCGTACGGTCGGCGAGGTCAACGCTCCCTGCCCGCATCAGCCCCTGTGCGACGGCGGCAAGCAGCGAATCGCGATGGACGTTGTCGAGCTCCTCGGCAAAAACGCGGGCACGTTCAAACGTCTCGATCGCCTTGTCGCCCCGTTTTGCGTCGATGAAAGCATTGCCGATATCGGTCAGCACGCGGATCCGCTCTTCCTCGTGCTCGATCTCAAGCCCGAGCGACGCCGCGGATTCCAGGTACTCGGCCGCCTTAAGGTGGTCATCTTTCGCGAGCCGCATTGCCGCCATCGCCATCAGTGCGGCGGCTGACGACGACGGATAATCGATCGTCGCGAGAGTCTCCGTTGCAGCCTCTTCGTCGCCCGATTCGGCCTGCTTGATCGCGATGCCGGCAAGCACCTCATCCGGATGCAGCACTTCGGCCGCGATCTCGCGTGCCCGTTCGAGGTCGCCTTTCGCGGCCTTTGTGAGAGCGATCGCCTCGCGAGCCTGGGATTGCAAACCGTATTCCTCGATCGCCTCGGCAAGCTGCATCGCGTATTCGTCGTCGTCGAGTTCGGCGCACTTAGCGGCCACGGCGATGAGCAGCCGGTCGCGGACGTGCGGGTCATCGACCGTATCGGCAAGCCCGGCAGCGAGATCGACCTCGCCCCTCGCAAGAAACCGCGGCACCACCGCCGAGATCGCCTCAGAGCGGTCATCGCTCTGCGGCATCCGCTCCGCAATAAAAGCCGCCGCAGCCAACACATCCGCCTCAGCCGCGGCCCTTGTCACAAATCTTTCAGACATAAAGTGATCTAGAAATGATAATTGAGAAATGATAGATGAAAATTGTCGCCACGACCGCGTTTATCAAGTTCAGAGTTGATTCAGTTTCGCTTTTGAAGTCTTGATGGCTGCCGTTAGCATTCGCTGGAGCTCTTCGCACTCGGCGATGAGCGGTGCAGACTGATCTGGCGATATGAGCAGGCTGTCTCGCAGCAATCGCAGCCAGTAGTTCGTTTCGAAGGCCTCTTTGTTTGCGATCGAAAGTTTATGGATAAAATCGGCAGTCGACTGACCTTGAAAAGCCTCTTCGATGTTCGCTCCGATCGATGTTCCGGAGCGCATCACTTGCCTTGAAAGCACAAACTCCTTGTGCTCGGCTACGAGGTACCTGCTTAAATTGACGATCCGCAGAGCAAATGAATACGACTTCACCTTCAGATGATTAACTTTCGAGCTACTCTGATTCGTCATCTTTAAGAAATTTCGCTCCGATGATCAAAAGTCGGTGATAAGTGCAAAACCGTTAAATTCGTCATCTCTCATTTATCATCTCTCATCTCTCATCTATCAATTACCCAAACACTCGGCGGAGCGATTCGGGCATCCAGTCATCGAGCCGTTTGGCGACGGCATCTGCCCCGGCGGCACGCAGTTCATCGGCCGAGACCGTGTTTGCCACGCCGAGCACCGGAAGATCGGCGGACTTTCCGGCTTTGACACCGGCGGGCGAATCTTCGATGACAAGGCAATCTTCGTGAACCATCGGCAGTCCGCCCTTCGCCACGCGTGCCAGATCGATCTGCCGAAAGCCCTCGCGGTAGCAGGTCGGATCGGGCTTGTAAGTGTGAATGTCCTCAGCGGTCAGGACGACCGAGAAATACGGCCCGAGCCCGGTCAGGCTAAGCACCAGCTCGATCTCCTCGCGCTTTGCCATGCTGACGATGCCGAGGTCGAGTTCGGTCGCGGTCTTCTTGATGAAGTTCTCAACGCCCTCAAAAAGCGGCACGCTCTGCTGAACGCTCTCACGCCAGCGGGCCGTCTTCGCTCCGGCGACCGAGTCGATCTCGTCCTCCGAGATCTCCTTCCCGGCGGCCTCAAACACCGACCGGACGAACACGCGGTCGTTCATCCCCATCCGCGCGTAATAATCCTCGTCGGTCAGGTCGATGCCGTAGGGCTTCATCACCTCGCGATACGCCTCGCACTGCACCTGCTCGTCATCAATAACGACGCCGTTCCAATCCATCAAGACTGCTTTGATCATAAATTTGTTCTTTCGATAACACTCCGGCTGATTTTCAGCGGAAATTCATCGATTTTGCCGTTACATCTAAAAAATGTCGCCGGACATTTTAAAAATGTCACCAGATATCTAACAAATGTCACGAGACATCTCGCAAATGTCGCCAGACATTTCAAAAATGTCGCCGGACATCTAACGAATGTCATCAGACATAAAGAAAATGTCGCCAGACATCTAATAAATGTCATCAGACATTAAGAAAATGTCACCAGACATCTCGCGATTGTCGGCAGACATTCGACAGTTGTTACCGCGAGATCTTTACGCGAATCGCCCGGATCACACGAATTTGGCGTCAAACATGTTTCCCCGGCCGAGAATGCCTTTCGGATCGAATGCCTTCTTCAACTCGGCCATTTCGTTCAGGTACCGCTCGCCCATCGCGACGTAAAGATACTTCGATTTCAGCTTCCCGATGCCGTGCTCGGCCGAAACGCAGCCGCTGAGCATTATCGATTGGGCAACAAAACGGCCGTAAATATGCCGCGAACGCGTCGCCTCTTCGTCCGTTTTCGGCAGCAGGTTCGCATGCAGATGGCAATCGCCGATGTGGCCGAAAATGACGTAGTCGATGCCGCTCGAGTCGAGCATTTCCTTCTGGAACTTCAGGAAACCGGCGAAATTTTCGTCCGGCACGGCCATGTCCGTCCCGATCTTTTTCTGCTTGTTGCGGACAACGCGTTCATTGACCGCGACCGGCAACGCATGCCGAAACGCCCGCAGCTTTTCGCGGTCGGCATCGGTCGTCGTGAACCATGAGCGGTCGATATCCGCACCGTGCCGCTCGAGCATCTCGTTCCACGCTTCGAACAAGGCGTCCTCGGTTTCGGCCGTCGTTTCCTGCTCGAAATAAACGGCACCCGCCATCGCCTCCGGCGTTTCGGGAAACTTCTCGCGGATAAAGCTCAACGCCCGGTCATCAAAATACTCGACCAAACTTGCAGAGGCCCGCACGTCAGTAAGGGCGTTTTCTTTACTCACCGCCTTCACCTCATCAACAAACCCAAGCAGATCGCCGTGCTTTTCAAAGAACACGACCCCGGAGAAGAAACCCTCGGGCTTCGGCACAAGCCGCAGCTCGATCTCCGTGATCACCCCGAGCGTGCCCTCGCTGCCGATGAAAAGGTCGATCGCATCGAGCGGCATCTCGTTGAAGTAGCCGCTGACGTTCTTCCGCACATTCGGCCGCTTATAGGTCGGCACCTTCGCCGAGATCGTTCGGCCGCTCTCCGTCGTCAACTCGACCCGGCCGTCGGCGTTCGAGAACACCTCGCCGCGACCGAGCTTCAGCACATCGCCATCGGCAAGCACGACGGTCAACGCACTGACAAACTCACGCGTCGCTCCGTACTTAAAACTTCTCGCACCTGATGCATTGGTCGCGACCGTCCCGCCGATCTGGCAGCTCCACTCGGTCGGGTCCGGCGGATAATAAAACCCCTCGGCCTCGACCGCCTTTTGCAGGTCCGCAAGCACAACGCCCGGCTCGACCGTCGCCGACTTCGCGTCGCGGTCAATGCTCTTTATCTTGTTCAACCGCTCGAGCGAAATGACATAGCCGCCGAACGGCACCGCACCGCCGACCGTTCCGGTCCGGGCACCCGAGATCGTGACAGATGCTCCCGCTTCCCTTGCCTCGCGGAGCACGTCTGCAACGTCATCGGCCGTCTCCGGCACAAAGAGCCGCTCCGCATGCCCGCCGGGCATGTTGCTCGCATCGGATAAATAATTTTGCAGGTCCTCAATCTGCGTTTTCACTTGCACAAGAAAATTCTAACGCAAAGTCGCAAAGTCGCGAAGACGCACCGGCAATACAAAATCATTGCGACCTTGCGGCTTTGCGTTAAAGATTAGCGTTCAAAAGGCGTTACCTGTACTCAAGTTCCCGTTCGCGGAGATATTTCAGCTTGTCCCGAATCTCGGCGGCGCGTTCGAACTTCATCTCCTTTGCCGCGGCCCGCATATCAGCCTCGAGTTGGGCGATCGTCTCCTTGAGTTGCTTGGGCGAATATTCCTCGATGCCTTCAATGTCGAGCGGCACCTTGAAGTAATCCGCCTCGTATGCCGTAACCAGCGTCGCCTCTATCGGCTTCACGATCGTTGTCGGCGTAATGCCGTGCTCGGTGTTGTACGCTTCCTGTATGGCTCGCCGCCGATTGGTCTCGCTGATGGCGTAGTCCATCGATTTCGTTATCTTGTCGGCGTAGAGGATCGCCTTCCCGCCCGAGTTTCGCGCCGCCCGGCCGATCGTCTGGATCAGCGAACGCTCGGACCGCAGAAAGCCTTCCTTATCAGCATCGAGTATCGCGACCAGCGAGACCTCCGGCAGGTCAAGCCCCTCGCGGAGCAGGTTGATACCCACAAGCACATCAAATTCTCCTTTCCGAAGATCGCGGAGAATCTTGATGCGGTCGAGCGTTTCGATGTCGCTGTGCAAATAGGTCACACGGACACCGACCTCGGCAAAATACTCGCTAAGGTTCTCGGCCATCCGCTTTGTGAGTGTGGTGACCAGCACGCGTTCGTTTCGCTCTGCTCGGACACGGCACTCCTCAAGCAGGTCGTCGATCTGCCCTTTGACCGGCCGAACCTCGACTACCGGGTCAAGCAAACCGGTCGGCCGAATGATCTGCTCGATCACCTCGCCCTGAGTTTTCTCCAATTCAAACGGCCCCGGCGTCGCCGAAACGTAGATCGTCTGCCCGCGGCGTTCCTCAAATTCGCCGAAATTGAGTGGCCGGTTGTCGCGTGCCGAGGGCAGCCGGAAACCGTACTCGACGAGTGTCCCCTTTCGCGATTGGTCGCCCTTGAACATCGCCCCGAGCTGTGGGATCGTCTGGTGCGATTCGTCAATGACCATCAACGCATCTTTCGGCAGATAGTCGAGCAGCGTCGGCGGCGGCTCGCCGGGTTTCTTGCCGGTCAGGTGCCGCGAGTAGTTTTCGATGCCGCGGCAAAAGCCCATTTCCTTGATCATCTCAAGGTCATACATCGTCCGCTGATGCAGCCGCTGTGCCTCGACTATCTTACCCGCCTCGACCAGCACCTGCTCATATTCATCAAGCTCGGCACGGATTGTCTTTACGGCACGCTTTATCGTGTCCTTTGACATCACATAGTGCGTCTTCGGGTAGATCGGCAGCCGCGAATCGTGCTTGAACAGCACCTCGCCGAGCAGCGGATCGATGGTCGAGATCGAATCGATCTCATCACCCCAGAACTCGATCCGATAGGCCTGGTCCTGATAGCTCGGATAGACCTCGACCACATCCCCGCGGACACGAAAGGTACCGCGGTCGAAATCGACATTCACCCGCTCATACTGAAGCTCGACCAGCTTTTGCAGGAAATCCTCGCGGCGAAGATGCTGCCCGGGCTCGATGAAGACGAGCATGCCGAAATAGGCGTCCGGGTCGCCAAGGCCATAGATACACGAGACCGACGCGACAACGATCACGTCCCGCCGCTCGAACAAAGCTCGCGTCGCCGAAAGCCGCAGACGGTCGATCTCGTCGTTGATCGTCGCCTCTTTTTCGATGTAAAGATCGGCCGCCGGCACGTATGCTTCGGGTTGGTAGTAGTCGTAGTACGAAACGAAATACTCGACCGCGTTCTCCGGAAAAAAGGTCTTGAATTCCTGATAAAGCTGCGCCGCCAGCGTCTTGTTGTGGGCCAGCACGAGCGTCGGCCGCTGCGTCTCCTGTATCAGATTCGCGATGGTAAACGTCTTTCCCGAGCCCGTAATACCAAGCAGAACTTGATCTTTGGCTCCGCCATTCACCCCCTCAACCAACTGCCGGATCGCCTCCGGCTGATCGCCCTTCGGCGTGTTTTCACTTATGAGACGAAATTGCATTTCTTAGATGATACCGAATTCCGCACCCCGATGAAAAGCATTCACATTAAAACGAAATATCATTATAATCGATGGCATGATTTTGACCCTTGAGACAATCGAAGCAGCCGCGAAGCAACTGAGCAAAAAGTAGTGAGGATAGCAAGATACTGGAAGCGTGCCGGCCTTGTCGTCACGGGTGCCGACGGACGGCCGAAAGATGCCGTTGCTTGGGGATGGTCGGTGGACGATCCGGCCGAGGCCCAGAGCCGTGCCGCAGAAGCGGTGCAGCGTTTGGCGGCCCGGATCGCCGCCGGCGGGCCTTTTCCCGATTCCTACGGCTACCCTGACCGCCCGGCCCGTGAGGAAATACTCCGCGAGATCACCGGTGAGGACGGCACCTTGGCCGCTGCCATCACCCGCAATACCTACGGTTCGCTCGTGCTCAATACTTCCCGGCTGATGTTCATTGACATCGACGTACCGCCGCAAAGCCCGAGCCTGCTCACTTCCATCAAATCTCTCTTCGGCATAAAGACGCCCGACGCGTTCGATTTAGCGCTTGAGCGCATCCGCTCCACAGCCGCCGCTTCGCCACAGTACACCTTTCGCGTCTATCGCACGGCGGCAGGATTTCGCCTCGCCGTCACCAACAAACGTATCGACCCCACGAGCGGCGAAAGCGAAACGCTGCTCTATAACTTCGGTTCCGATAGCCTATATCAGCGGCTATGCAAAAATCAGCAAAGTTTCCGGGCACGCCTTACGCCGAAGCACTGGCGTTGCAATTACGAATCGCCCCGCGGTCGCTGGCCGTTTGGTTCTGCGAATGAAGAAGCGATGTACCGAAACTGGGAGCAAGGCTACAACAACGCCTGCCTTCCCTATGCCACCTGTCGCTTCATCGAAGAGCTAGGTACAGACCGCACCGTCGGCGAGTTTCGCGACTTGATCGCACTTCATGACCGCGAATCGCGTGCAGACTCGCAGCTTCCGTTAGCGTAGATCCGCAACCGAAGTCTCCTCGCTTTACCTCGCCGCCGATACGTTATAAGGTAAGGTCTTTGCGCCTCCCGCGCTTCTTCACATGGCTTTAGCAACTACTCTTTCTGACTCTACTTTTACCGGCTTGCCATTGCTGCACAAGGGCAAGGTCCGCGACGTTTACGATGCCGGCGACGACATGCTCCTGCTTGTTGCCACCGATCGCCTTTCGGCATTCGACTGCGTTCTGCCGACGCCGATCAAGTACAAGGGTGCGGTACTGACCGCGCTCTCTACCTTTTGGTTCAAGCGGCTCGAGCACATCGTCCCTAATCACTTGATCACCGCCGAGCTCGACGAGATGCCCGAGGATATCCGAAACCACGAGGTGCTCCGCGGACGCTCGATGCTCGTTCGTAGGACAAAGGTCTTTCCGGTTGAGTGCGTCGTTCGCGGTTATTTGGAAGGCTCCGGCTGGAAAGATTATCTGGCCGATGGGACCGTCTGCGGCCGCGAACTCCCGCCGGGCCTTAAACATTGCGATAAGCTCCTTTCGCCGATCTTCACGCCGGCGACCAAAGCCGCGACCGGCCACGACGAGAACATCACGCAGGTCGAATTCATGCAGGCCGTTGGGCACGACACCGCCGCCGAGCTGAAGTCGATCTCGAAACAGCTCTACACCGAAGCAAGCGACTATGCGCTTGAGCGCGGCATCATCATCGCCGATACCAAGTTCGAGTTTGGCGAAGACAAGGACGGGAACGTCCTTTTGATCGATGAGGTCCTCACGCCGGATTCGTCGCGATTCTGGGACGCGGAGAAATATGAACCGGGCCATAAACAGCCTTCGTTTGACAAACAGTTCGTGCGCGAATATCTTGAAACCCTCGATTGGAACAAACAGCCCCCCGCACCGCCGCTTCCCTTTGAAGTGGCCGAGGCTACGTCCGAACGATACCTGAAGGCATACGAACTCTTGACCGGCGAGAAGCTCAAGGTTGATTGATCTCGTACCGCCTGCCTCGATCACGAACGTGCGCGCATTAATGGAAAACCTGATCGACGAATTGCTCGACGGCCGCATTCTGCTCAATGAAGCGGTCGCCGAGTTCGAGAAGATCTATATCGAAAAAGCGCTCGAACGCAACGACGAACACCTTTCGAACACCGCCGATGCGCTCGGCATCCACCGAAACACGCTTTCGAAACGCGTCGCCGAATACAAGGCCGCCCCGAAGCCCAAACCGCTCAAGGCAAAAACAAAAAAGCCCCGCGGCAAAGTGCCCGCGAAGCCCATTCCCAAAACACGCAAACGCTAACTGCGATATTCGAGCACTTCGACCTCATCGCCCGTTCGGATGGTCACGCCCGGATTTTCCGGGATCAGATTCTCACCGAAAAGGACGTAGTTTGGCTGCAGGGCGAGTTCCTCAAGCTTATCGGGGAAAACGTCCTTGGCCATCCGGAAGGTGGCAAGAGTTTTGAGCGGTTCCTTGCCGTCAAATTCGCCGCGGTCCGGATCGACGGTCGTGATCGCACACCGGGCACATGGCCGCACCACACGAAAGATCGCCTCGCCTACCCTTATCCTGGCCCAAGTATCTTCTTCGAACGGCTCGGACCCGGCGAACACAAGGTTCGGCCGAAACCGCCGCATCTCAAGAGGAGAAACGGAGCCATTACCGCCGTTGGCTGCGATCCGCCGATTGAGTTCCGCGAGCGAACCCTCGCCGATCAGCAGCAGCGGATAGCCGTCCGCAAAACTCACCAGATCATCGCCGCGGTCAAAAAGCGGGTTAACGTGCCGCTCCGCCTCCGCCGGCATAGAAAAAAGAACGCACTCGCCGCCGATGGCCTCAGAGAGCCATTGATTGACGTCGTCCGGGTACTCCGCCGCCTCGACAGTGCTGTTCCAGACCGTGACCGGCCGCCGCGGGCCATCCGCGGGCCGATGCGGTATCGTAAGTTCGGCCATCCCTGGAGCACGGAGCACAACTTGTTCCTCGCCGACCTCGACACCGATCAAGGCCATCCGCGGAAACTCCCGCTGCGTCAGGAACATTCCCTCGCGGTCGGTGATCATCCACCGCCGGTCGTGCCGCAGCCCTCGCTTCTCGACCAACGCCCCGGATACGGCATTCCCGCGAAGCGATTTGATCGGATAGATCGAAATTTCCTTCAACTCCATCATTACCGGTCTTCACCTATGATTAACCCTCTCGGGACCTTCACGAACCCGCTGCCCATTATCACCCAAGTGTACGGAATGTGGGGCGTGTGCTTGTTGACCAAGTTCACGATCGTTTCCATTTTAGCGTCAGAATGAGTGCGTTCCTCGACGATCACACGGCGACGCCCGTTTGAATCGATCACAAATGAAAAGGTCTCGCCGTCGCCTTTATCACCCAACTCGACGGCAGTAGAAGTTATTGTGTTCCAGAATATCAGAGCTTCGGCATCGGCCTGCCGAAACAACTTCCATTCGCTTATCGAGATCCCATCGTTATAGACCGTAATATCACGAAATGTGGCCCTTGCAAGGCGAAAGGCAGAGAAAACCGCAAACCAAAGAAATATTGCTGCCGAGAACGCCCAAATCATCGTCCCGTATTCAAACCAACCTGCGACAAGTACGATACCAGGCAAAATAACCGTTAGAAGACCCGCAACTACAAGGCCCGACACCGGCCAATCTCTTACAACAATTGGAGGAGACGCACTCATTAAGCTCTTTCAGCACGAACCGTTCAAGTTGATACGGTGACGCTCATATTTCCTTACATTGCCGTAAAGCCCGGAATTTTCCTCTTGACAAGTTTAACCGCGTTTTGTAAATTAGCACTCTTGGACACTGAGTGCTAAAAACTGACTTTCCGGCCCGGGGTCCATGGCGTCATTTTAATACCATTAGGTACATTACCAAAGGAGTACACGATTATGGCAACTACCATCAAACCACTTCATGACCGCGTAATATTGCGTCGGATCGAAGATAACGTTAACCAGACGGCAGGCGGGCTCTTCATCCCGGACACTGCTAAGGAAAAGCCGCAGGAAGGCGAAGTAATTGCCGTCGGCGAAGGCAAGTATAAAGAAGACGGCACCCGCCAGACGCTCGACGTCAAGGCCGGCGACCGCGTACTTTTCGGCAAGTATAGCGGCAGCGAGATCAAGCTCGACGGCGAGGAATTCCTCATCATGCGCGAAGACGAGATTCTTGGCATCATCTCGAGGGCCGGAGAAGCCGCTAACTAGTAAGCCGTAAGCAGTTAGCAGTAAGCAGTTTTTGCTGCTCACTGCTCACCGCTCACTGCTCACACGATTTCGACGAAGGAGAAATTAAAAGATCATGGCAAAACAAGTAGTTCACGGAGAAGATTCACGTTCCGCTATCCTGCGCGGTGTTAACCAGCTTGCGGATGCGGTCAAGGTGACGCTCGGCCCGAAAGGCCGCAACGTCGTCATCGACAAGAAGTTCGGCTCGCCGACCATCACCAAGGACGGCGTGACCGTCGCAAAAGAGATCGAGCTAAAGGACACGCTCGAGAACATGGGAGCACAGATGGTCCGCGAAGTGGCCTCGAAGACCTCGGACGTCGCCGGTGACGGCACGACGACCGCTACGGTCCTCGCTCAGGCCATCTTCAAGGAAGGCGTCCGCACGGTCGCAGCCGGTGCAAACCCGATGGCTCTGAAGCGCGGCATCGACAAGGCAGTCGCCGAGGTCGTTGCTGAAGTTCAGCGTCTTGCCAAGCCGGTCTCGGGCGACGCGATCGCACAGGTCGGCACCGTTTCGGCCAATGGCGACAAGACAATCGGCACCATCATCGCCGAGGCGATGGACAAGGTCGGCAAGGACGGCGTTATCACCGTTGAAGAGTCGAAGACGATGGACACCGCTCTCGAAGTTGTCGAGGGTATGCAGTTCGACCGCGGCTATCTTTCGCCGTATTTCGTCACCGACCCGGATCGGATGGAAGCCGCTCTTGATGAGCCCTTCATCCTGATCAACGAAAAGAAGGTCTCGAACATGCGCGACCTCCTGCCGATCCTCGAGCAGGTGGCCAAGATGGGCCGTCCGCTGCTCATCATCGCTGAGGATGTCGAGGGCGAAGCCCTTGCAACGCTCGTCGTCAACAAGCTCCGCGGCACGCTCAACGTCGCTGCCGTTAAGGCTCCGGGCTTTGGCGACCGCCGCAAGGCAATGCTTGAGGACATCGCCATCCTGACGGGCGGCAAGGTCATCTCGGAAGACCTCGGCATCAAGCTTGAGTCGATCACCATCGAAGACCTCGGCCGTGCCAAAAAGATCACCATCGACAAGGACAACACGACCATCGTTGAAGGTGCCGGTTCTGCCGAAGCCATCGACGGCCGCGTCAAGACCATCCGCACGCAGATCGAGGAGACCTCGTCGGACTACGACCGCGAGAAGCTCCAGGAGCGTCTTGCCAAGCTCGTCGGCGGCGTCGCCGTTATCAAGGTCGGTGCCGCAACCGAGACCGAGATGAAGGAAAAGAAGGCTCGCGTCGAAGATGCAATGCACGCAACCCGTGCTGCGGTTGAAGAAGGCATCGTTGCCGGCGGCGGTGTAACGCTCGTCCGTGCATCGAAGGTGCTTGAGAACTTCAACGCAGGCGAGGACACCGACGAGCAGATCGGCGTCAACATCATCAAGCGTGCTGTTGAGGAACCGCTCCGCCAGATCGTTTCGAACGCCGGCAAGGAAGGCGCCGTCGTCGTCGAGAAGATCCGTGCTGAGGACAGCGAAGCGTTCGGCTTCAACGCAGCGACCGAGAAGTACGAAGACCTCGTCGCAGCCGGTGTCATCGACCCCGCAAAGGTCACCCGCACCGCTCTGCAGAACGCGGCCTCGATCGCCGGCCTGATGCTCACCACCGAAGCCATGATCGCTGACGTCCAGGACGAAAAGGCCGACGGCGGCATGGGCGGCATGGGCGGCGGCATGGGCGGCATGGGCATGGGAATGTAAGACTGGAGCGGCAAGCATCCCTGCTTGCCACATCGCTTGCGGCGTCCACCGTTCAGAGGCGGGCTTGCCCGCCATAGCTCCCCTCCTTACGAAGGAGGGGTGTCAACGCTTCGGTGACGGGGTGGTTCTCTATCCCGCCAAAAGCCGGAAGCACAAGCGACCGGGTAGTATTACGAAAAAGCCCCGGCACCCGCCGGGGCTTTTTACTTTTCACGTGGTGTATAATTGAGCAAATGCATCCGAGAAATCGATACATTACCGTTGTTGCAGTTTTGATAGGGATGGCGGCGTTCGTGATCGGAATTATTGGCACGGAGCTTCCGAGGATAGATCCAGGCCCGCCGTGCTGGAAAGAGATATTGCCCGCCCAGATAGCGACCGAATGCTGGGAACTGGAAGCACAAAAAGCATCGGCAACTTTCCCCTGGGACAGACAACGAGCCGAAGCCCAAGATTTCTTTCGGCAATTTCAAACGAGCGTCGCCGCTGATCGCCGCGAAGAAGTCGCCGAAATGATGATGTATCCGCTGCGAGTCAAGTACTACACAGATCCAAGGCCTTCCGACTATCGTTTTCTTCGGTCGCCCGGCGAGATGCTTGAAGCTTACGACATGGTATTTCATCAAAGTGTGAAGGACTACATCGCCAATTACGACGCCGGCGAAGTTTGGGGAAATGACTATTTCTTGCAGACAGGTACAGGGCAGATCGGAATTTACTGTACTACAACCGGCGAATGCCCCGAGTGCAGTTTCGAGTTCAAGGTCAAAATCATTCACAGCAACCTGATCTACCGCGATCCAGTAGACGAGGTAATGGAAGAACTCGTCAAACCAAATTCAACGCCGTGATTGTTAGTGGCCCTGAAAGCCCCGACATTCTATGAGTCAGAACCGCCTGCGTAAGCGGGCGGCTCGATCGCTAACACAACAAAGGCCTCGGCACCTGCCGGGGCCTTTCGCTTGAGATACGCGACCTGCGTGAGCATAGGTTAGGAATGCCCCGGTAGAACTTTCCCGCGAGGCTTCGAATCACATCCTCGGCAAGCCTTTTTGACCCATTTTAATGACAACCTGCCTTTACCGAGAAAAATCCGAGAAAATTCGGAACTTTTTCCAAAGAAATCCGGGCTCCGAAAGCGTACCCTTTCCGTCATTGCAAATCATCGCCGATAGTCATTACGCATCGGCGCGGGGCCTACGCGATCGTTAGCCGAAAGGAAAGCAACGAGCGCGTGCAGTTAACCGGAGGAACTATGGAAGTTGTTGAGATCACGAGAAACGCCGCCGAAGTGCAGACCGGCAAACTGCCGATCAGCCAAATAATGGATAGCTCCGACAGGTTCAAATGTCGGTTCCGAAAAGTAAGAAGCACCTTTGTCGCATTCCCGCTTCTTGCCCTTTCGCTTATTGCACTCGCAGAGGGCCGATCTTTCGGCCGCCCTGGCGATCTCGACCCGAGCTTTGGCTCTAACGGGATCGTCGCGACATCGCTCGGCTCAATGGCAGACCACACGCGACGTTTGCGTAGCCAACCAGATGGCAAGATCCTTGTACTTTACACCAGTGGGGTGAGCCCGATTATCACGCCTACCACTGGAGTTATTGAGCGGTTCTTGCCGAACGGGATTCCGGACACCTCGTTCGCCGCAGGCGGACGCCTGAGTGTGAATGGTCTCCGCGATTTTGAAATCTTGGTCGATGGCCACATCCTGACGATCGCAACGATCTACTCGTCCTTGGACTACGGACGGGTCTGTAGATGGTCGCGTGATGGTATGCTTGATATGTCATTCGGCACACAAGGCTGTGCAAACTTGTCATACGCAAGCGGTTTCGAAGCGCGGCGCATCAGGCTTTTCAGCAATGGGCATATCTTGGTCGCTGGGGTAACAGAAAGTTATGTTGCACTCTTTGCAAAGCTAAAGCCCGACGGAACGATTGATCAGTCATTCGGCTTAAACGGCCTTGCTCCGGCAGGGTATTATGACTTTTCTTATTACCGGGTTGGTCCTTGGGTGATCGACAAGACCGGTGAGGTTGCGATTCAGCCCGACGGTAAAATTCTTTTCGGTTACAGTCAGGACTGGGATAACTATTTCTACATTGGCCGATTGAATCAAGACGGCTCCGTCGATACGTCCTTCGGTGAGTCAGGGGTCGTTTCGATCGGGATCCCCGTTCCGAGTTATGCTTACGATGCATTCTCGTTCGGCATTGCAAATTATCCAGATGAACGGATAGTTGTTTCTGGAACCGCTGTCCAATGGTATGGAACCGAGTCGCAAGTAATTACGGCGAGACTGAGAAATAATGGTTCGCTCGATTCAACCTTCGGCTCGGGTGGACTTGTTGGCTTCCTCTCTAATGACACACGTGGTCCTGCCTCGTCGATGCTCGTCCTAACAAACGGGAAGATATTGCTCGGCGGGATGGATGATCAGGCGTTTTCACTACTGCGACTTAATGCCGATGGCTCATTCGACACTCGCTTTGGGAACAACGGGATCATTCAAACACGATTCGGAACCAGTAACATGACCTCCATTCTTGCGATGGAACTTCAGAACGACGGTTCGTTGATCGCCGCGGGAAGCATTAACGGCGCGAACTGGTCGGCGAACATCGGGCTTGCGAAGTATCGCGATGTCGCAGCAGTTCCCGCTGGAACGCAGTACGACTTCGACGGCGATGGCAAGGCGGACATCTCGGTCTTTCGCCCATCAGAGGCAAATTGGTATCTGAACCGAAGCTCTTCCGGTTTTTACGTCGCGCAGTTTGGGCTTTCGACAGACGTCATCACGCCCGCGGACTATGACGGCGACGGCAAGACTGACATAAGTGTTTTTCGCGACGGTACGTGGTATTGGCTTAGCAGCTCGAACGGCCAATTCAACGCTCGCCAGTTCGGGCAACTCTCCGATGTACCGGTTCCGGCGGATTACACAGGCGACGGACGCGCTGATCTTGGGGTGTACCGAAATGGCGTCTGGTGGGTTCAAGACCTTGTGAACGGCACTTCCTCGGTGGCGTCATTTGGGCTCCCGACCGACCGGCCCGTTGCGGCAGACTATGACGGCGACGGCAGGACGGACATCGCAGTTTTTCGCGATGGTGAGTGGCATTTGAAGCTTTCCGGGTCGGTTTATTCGGTGATCCAGTTCGGGGTCGCGGGTGACCTGCCGATGATCGGAGACTTTGATCGCGATGGGCGCTCTGATCTGGCCGTGTATCGCGAGGGCGTCTGGCATGTTCAACGGTCAACAGCCGGATACACAGCTTTTCCGTTCGGCTTTGCGGATGACCTTCCGGTACCCGCGGATTATGATGGAGACGGCAAGACAGATGCAGCGATCTACCGCGGAGGTACTTGGTGGGTGCAGCAAAGCTCTACCGAATCCCCGGTCGTGGCCCAATTCGGAATCGGCTCGGATAGACCGATCCCGTACCGGGGTGCAGCGAATTAGGCAAAGGCACGTTTACAGTACGTTCCGATCAAAGGAAAAGGCCTTGGTACACGTCGGGGCTTTTTCGTCTTGCCGTCTATCCTATCTACTGGTATAGTTGTGACGTTATCCTCTGACCTCATTCATTTTGTAGAATCGCCGGGATTTACAAAGCGAATTGATAAGTTGGCATCCTTGGATGTGCTCTTTACGTTGCAGAATGATCTGGCTAGCAACCCGCATCATGGCGATCTGATGGAAGGTTGCGGCGGTGCCCGGAAAGCAAGGGTCGGGGACAAAGGTTCCGGCAGAGGCAAAAGCGGCGGCTTTCGATATGTCTACCTTTACATCGAGATCGCCGGGACGATCTATCTCTTGCATTTTTTCGGAAAGAATGAAAAGGCAAATCTTTCAAAGGCCGAACGCAACGAGGTAGCACAATTGGTCAAGGAATTAAAGAGGGTGTATGACGAAAAAGGCTGAGACGAACAACGAATTTTTTGAAGAGCTTAAAGCGGGATTGTCGGCAGCGATCGAGCATGCCCAAGGCAAACGCAAGGACCTTCGCACCACGACGCTTCCCCGGCCGCCGAAAGAAATGTCTGCAAAGGAGATCGTGAAGGTACGCAGCCAGCTTAACGTTTCGCAGGCAGTTTTTGCCCGCTACCTGAACATCTCGACCAAGACCGTCCAGTCGTGGGAACAGGGCCTCGGCAAGCCCAACGGCGCCAGCCTCAAGCTGCTATCGATCGCAAAAAAGAACCCGAAGATCCTGTTAGAGGTCTGAGGCATGACTGGCGCAGATCTTGCCGCAATTAGACCTTAGAGCCTCGACGAAAAGGCAATCTCCCTCTCCCGGAGACTAGCTGTGCCGCTTTTTACTTCTCAGACCTACAACTCGCCCCCTAACTCCCTGGCTGCTGGTTACCGGTCGGGGCCAAGCGGTTGATCTCTTAAAGAATATCTTCCTGATGTGTTCCTTTTCGCCTGAAAATCTCGTTCATGTAGTTGGAAAGCAGTTTTTGGAAAGGTGGCTGCCTGAAGCGAGCGGTAACGGCCTGACGCGGTCCAAATTTGCTTTTACTCGCGATCCGAATCAACTAGGAGAACAACCAGATATGAAACGAGTTTGTTTAAGCTTACTCTTCGTCTCCCTTTTCGCGATCTGCGCACAGGCACAGACGCCCGATCCGGCCTCGACCGCCGGCAATGTCATCCGCGTAACCTACTTTGACGTAATGCCCGGAAAGCAGAACGAGTACCTGACCTTCCTGCGAAAGAACAGCAAAGTGATCTTTGACGAGCAGGTCAAGCAGGGCTTGATCGTCAGTTACATGTACTATTCAAAGCCGACCACGGAAGGCCCCGGGGATTGGGACGTTGCACTTACGGTCGTATATCGTAACTACGCCGAAGCGATAGATTTCAATGCTGATCGCAGCGCCAAGTTCGACGCCATCACCCTCAAGCATTACGGCTCGGCTGAGGAACGAACGAAGGCAAATAACTATGTGGATACGCTCCGTACAGTTGTATCCAGCCACATCATCAGAGAGCAAAAGCTGAATCC
>CAZGLZ010000050.1:0-23574 GCA_964526245.1 uncultured Chloracidobacterium sp.
TCGATCTGCGGGTCGGCGAAATAAAGGTCGCCGAACGCGTGCCAAATGCCGACAAACTCCTGCGGTTTGAGGTTGACCTCGGCGAAGAAAAGCCGCGGCAAATACTCGCCGGCCTCGCCGAATACTACGACCCCGAACCGCTCATTGGCCGGAAGGTCGTCGTGGTCGCAAACCTCAAGCCCCGAAAAATGCGAGGGCTCGAATCGCAGGGCATGATCTGCGCCGCCTCGCTCGAAGACGGCACCGGCGAAAAACCGGCCCTCGCTACATTCATTGAGAACGTAGATATCGGGGCCAGACTAAAGTAGTTGAGCGATTCCGGCTTTTAACAATTTTCTTCCCAAAATTGCGGATCGAGGTTAGAATAGTGGAAGTTCCGAATCTCCGCTTTCTCCCTGGGGTCGTTCGCGCTTCGCTTGGCGGTCGGTTTGTATTTAGGATTCAGATTGTAATGAAAATACTTGCTCCTGCAGTTGTACTCGTTGTTTTTTTCGGACTGACATCCTTTGCCCAAAAATCGGCACCACCACCAAGGCCGGCGCCACCTCCGCCGATTGCAAAACCGACCCCGGTAGACACGATCGAGAAAACGGACGAGGAGTTCGCGGCTGAGATCCTTCGCACTGCCGAACAGCCGATCGAGTGGAAACTTCGGGAGTTTGACGGGTTTTCCGTAAAGGCCCTGATGCCGAGAGAGCCGATCCGACAGACCGAGACGAGTTTTCAGGTTGGGCTTGGACGGATGACTTCGATCATTTACCTATCGGTTGGGGAAAACGCTGTGTACGTGATTGGAAAAACGTCGTTGCCCTACCGGATCACGGATCCGAAGTTGCTGAGAGATTATTACCGCGAGTTTGCTAATGGAATGTCAGAAGAAGGGCCATCCCGCTTTCAACACATCAGGGATCTCGAGATCGCCGGAAATCTCGCGGTGGAATTGCGTTCGCTGCCAAGTGATGTCCGTTTTCAATCGACGTTAAGCCGGGCATTCACCGTAGGGCGTGACGTTTTCATAATGATCGCAATGCCGGTCGAGGATGAAGAGGATGATGACCCGCCGTCGGAAGACTTGATCAAAGCTCGAACCGCCGAGTTTGAGCGATATTTCAATTCCATTGTCATCAGCGAGCAGAGCTCTTCGGTTCCTGCTCCTGAACCGCCGATGTTCGCATCCACATTTGAGAATCGGCTCTTTCGAAGCGATTTCTTTAGGTTCAAGTTTAGCGTCCCAGAGGGCTGGATTCGAATTACACAGGAAGATGTCGTAGACATCCAAAACTGGGGACGCTCAACCATCCGAGAAGAGACGGGCGGACGAACCCTGCCGGCGCCTCAAAGAAGGACAAACCTTGCAGCCTTTCTATCTGGACCGCTCGGGATGGATGGCCTTGGAATGATCAACATCACCGTAGCGAATGAAGCGAACTCGTTCGCGGAGGTCAAGCGTTTGTCCGGGGTGACCGCAACGCTGCTTTCAGGAATTTCGACATATAAGGTCGTTGAGCCTCCAACGCAGGTGAACCTTGGAACCATACCGGCGATGCGAATGAAAAATCGGATCACCTTAGCAGGAACTTCACAGGATCAGTACATCTTGTTTACGTTGAGACGTGGCCGTGTGCTTGGGATCACGGTCACATGCACGGTAGCGGCTGACTGTACGACCGCGCTCGAGGCGGTCTCTAAGATCGAATTCGAAAAGTGATGCTAATCGACTCCCATTGCCATATTGACGGGCCGCAGTTTGATGAGGACCGTAATGAGGTTGTCGCTCGGGCGCGGGAAGCGGGCGTCGCGGCGATGCTCAATGTCGGCACGGGCGATCCGCATTCTGATGATTTCCGGCGTGCGGTTCGTGTTGCGGAAAGTTACGAAAATGTCTGGGCGAGCGTCGGGGTTCACCCGCATGACGCGAAGCTTTACGACGACCGGGCGGAAGAACATTTGCTCGAACTCGCCCGC
Source organism: uncultured Chloracidobacterium sp. (assembly GCA_964526245.1). Lineage (GTDB taxonomy): Bacteria > Acidobacteriota > Blastocatellia > Pyrinomonadales > Pyrinomonadaceae > OLB17. Next base: position 1,966 of record CAZGLZ010000050.1, read on the forward strand.
GACTCTCGGAAGATCGTCGCTTGGGGTGAGATCGGGCTCGACTATTACTACGAACACAGCCCGCGGGACGTCCAACGCGAGGTCTTCCGACGCCAGATTCGGCTAGCGAAAGAGCTTGAATTGCCGATCATCGTCCACAGCCGCGACGCCAACGACGACACGGTAGAAATACTGAAAGATGAATACTCGCTGCCGGCGAAAGCTAACGGCTTAGAGCTTACGGCTAATAGCTCCGTTGTTGAAAAAAATAGCCGTAAGCCATTAGCTCTTAGCCATAAGCCGGGCGTGATGCATTGCTTTGGCGGCACGCCCGAAATGGCGTTGGCGTTGATGGATGTAGGGTTTTTTATATCTTTCGCGGGAAATGTGACTTTTAAGAAAGCCGAGGAACTTCGCGAGGCGGCTCGTGTCGTACCGCTCGATCGGTTGCTGGTCGAAACAGATTGCCCGTTCTTGACGCCCATACCGCATCGCGGCAAGCGGAACGAGCCGGCGATGGTCCTGCATACGGCGCAGTTTTTGGCAGAGCTTAAGGGTGTTGAGTTCGATGTGCTCGCAAAGCATACCACCGAGAATTTCTCGCGTCTTTTCGGCGTCGATCTATCAAATTTGGCGAGCTAGTCCTGCAGGATACCTTCTCTCCCCGCTCTGTGGCAGAATAACCATATGGCAAAGGAAAATTCATTCGATATCGTTTCGAAGACCGATTACGCCGAGGTGGCGAACGCGATAAACCAGACGACCAAAGAGGTCTCGCAGCGGTTCGATTTCAAGGGAAGCAAGGCGACGGTCGAGCTTCAGGGCAAAGACCTGCTGCTTGCGGCCGAGGACGAAACGAAGCTCCGCAACATGAACGACATCCTTCAGAGCAAGTTGGTCAAACGCGGCATTTCGCTCAAGGCGCTCGATTACCAAAAGATCGAAGCCGCCGCCGGCAGCACGGTTCGTCAAACGGTAAAGATCCAACAGGGAATTCCCGGCGATAAGGCAAAGGAGATCGTCAAATTCATCAAGGACGGAAAGTTCAAGGTCCAGGCCTCGATCCAGGGCGAGACCGTCCGCGTCTCCGGCAAAGACCGCGACACGCTCCAGGACGTTATCGCGAAACTAAAGGCGACCGACTTTGGCATCGATATGCAATTTGATAATTATCGTTCGAACTGAAGAGAATGCAGACCTTTGCCACTGCCAAAAAAGAACTATTTCCCGATGCGACCGCACGGCGTATCTTCGGGCTGATCAAGCGCGAGATGGCTCTGGTCGAGGATGAGTTCGAGCGGCAGGCGGCGTCGAACATTCAGGTCATTAACTACCTTGGCGATTACCTCCGCTCCTCGGGCGGGAAACGGGTGCGTCCGGCTCTTCTCATATTGACTAATCACGCCGTCGGCGGCCGCGGTTCGGCGGAAAACGTCATTCGGCTGGCGACCGTGATGGAGATGCTCCACACGGCGACCCTCGTTCACGACGACATAATCGACAATGCCGACCTCCGCCGTAACCGGCCCTCGGTCAACGCCCGCTTCGGCAACCAGACGGCCGTCCTGATGGGCGATTGGCTCTATATGTCGGCGTTCGAGACGTCGCTTCGCGAGCGTTCGCTTGAGATCCTCGATATCCTCACGCGGCTGACGCGGAAAATGACCGAAGGCGAGCTGATCCAGCTTACGATGATCGGCAACGTGGAGATCAGCGAGGACGAATATTACGACATCCTGCGGCGGAAGACTGCGTTCCTTTTTTCCGGCTGCTGCGAGATCGGAGCGATACTTGGCAATGCGCGGCCCGAAGCGCAGGTGGCGATGCGTGAATACGGAATGAACCTAGGCATTGCGTTCCAGCTTGCGGATGACCTTCTTGACCTCACATCGGACGACGCCTCGCTCGGGAAGGCGGCCGGTTCTGACCTTCTGGAAGGCAAGGTCACGCTTCCGCTGATCTTCCTTATGCGAGAACGGCCAAGTCTCCGGGCCGAACTCGAAGCAATAATGTACGCCGGCCGCTATCCGGAAGGCATTCGCGAAAAGCTCTCCAGCGAAATGCGGTCACTGCAAATCCTTGACAAGATAAGGGATATCGCGGCGGAGCACGCAGCGGCCGCAAGAAAAAACCTTGAAATTCTGCCAAAAAACGAGTATCGTGAGTCTTTGAGCTCGATACTGGACTACGTTATCGAGCGAAATCGCTAAATTCTCAATGCCGGAAAGTGCCGGCTGCCGTCCCTCGATAGTCAATTTCTGATGCTAGACGAATCCCTGATTTCAACGCTTGAGCAGAGCCTGCGCCAAACCCGCAGCGCCCAGCATCGGCTTATGGCGCGCCTCAACGAGGTCGAGGGCGAGGCCGAAAAGCTCCGCCGCGAGATCCGCGAGCTCGAGAATCTTGCATCGCAGACCGAAGGCTCGATAGACCGCCTTTTGGTATCGATGGGCTCAACGGCCGCTCCGAAAGGCCTCGGCACGACCATCCAGATCGAGGACGATGTTTCGGAGTTCGAAGCGAAGCTCCCGCGGACGGCCTATTCGGCCAAAAGCTATGCCGATGAGAGCCGTGAACGGCAAGGCTCTGTTGCCTACCTCGATCAACATCGCTCGGTTCCGTCGCGTTCGGCAAATGTAGAGGCCGTAAGCCAGCGGTTCGCTGACCGGACGATAACGCAGGCCTGCACGCTTCTGCTTCGGGAGGCCGGCCGTCCGCTCCACGTAAATGAGCTATATAATCTTCTTGTCTCGGGCGGAATGCAGTTCAAGGGCAATAACCCGACCATCTCCGTGGCCGTATCGCTCAACCGAAACCGGCGGTTCCGCAAGGTCGGCCCCGGTACGTTCGACCTCGTGATGCGCGAGGCACTGCAGGCCGCATCGTAAACGCGAAATTTCGGCTCGACAAGGCGTTAATTTCGACTATAATTCTTGGAGTTGTTTCAAACCTGCTTTGGAGTCTGTCCGCCCGTCCGATCGGGCCATTGCTTTTTTAGAAAGCCGTAATCAAATGAAGATCTCAAGCTCGCGCCTTCTTGGCCTCCTCGTCCTGGCATTTTGTGTTTCGGTGTTTCTGCCCGCAGCTTCGTTGGCACAGAAGGTCAAGCTCCGGTCGCAGACCGTTCCGGCCTGTGCGACCGCTTCGTCGCTAAAATATGCCGACCTGCACGCGGACGGCAACATCGCCGTGCTCGGTAGCTTCAATTGCCGCGGCGTTTTCATCTTTGATATCTCCGATCCGGATAACCCGAATCTCGCCAGTTGGTACAACCCGGGCGCGAATCTGCAGTTCCTTGAGGCGATCGTTATCGGCAACCGCGGCTATTTCGGCACCGGAAATACCGGCGGCGTCCACATCGTTGACCTTACGATTCCGACAAATCCGCAATTGCTGGGAATCGTCAATGCATCGAACGGCGGCGGACATCCGACCATCCACGAGATGATGGTCTTCGATCAGGGTAACGCAAGATATCTGCTTGAAAATTCGAACTCGACTTCGGTTCGATCGCTCAGGATCATTGATGTGACGAACCCGGCGGCGGCCGTGCTGAAGTGGGAATTTAACCATAGCGACAACGGTTGGGTCCACGCGATGCACATCCGCGGCAATCGGCTCTATCTTTCCGGATTCTCAAGTTCAACGCGGATCGACATTATCGATATCTCGAACCTCGCGTCGCAGGCACCGGCACTTCTCGGATCCGTCGCGGTCGGGCTCGGCTCGAACCACAGCGCGTGGACAAGCGAGGACGGCAACTTTCTTTATAGTGCCCGCGAGACGACCCAAAGCAATGGTACATCCCCGGGTGATATTCGCGTCTATAACGTCTCGAACCCGGCCAGCCCGACGCTTGTTAACCGCATTACGATGACGGATCTCGGCATCAATGCGGTAACGCCCCACAACCCGGTCGTCATGGGCAACAAGCTTTATGTTTCGTGGTATCAGGCGGGCTTGCAGGTATTCGACATTGCAAATCCGGCGAATCCGGTCTGGATCGGGCAATACGACACCTACACGCCGGCCTTCGTGCCTGAGGAATCGGTGCTCGACAATTCCGTCGAACCTTGGGATATTTTTTGCGGCCGCGACAGCTTTGGAATGACGCTGCCGACCACCTACGCCGGACTTTGGGCTGTCTTTCCGTTCCTTGGCGAGGACAAGGTGATCATCGGCGATCTCTCGTCCGGACTGATCTTTGTGGATGTAACCGGCCTCAACGCCCCTTCAAACAACCGGGTCACGGACTTTGACGGCGACCGGAAGACCGACCTTTCGGTTTATACTCCGGCCGCGGGCCTTTGGCAGGTCGAAACAAGCTCCGACCAGCAGATGACCTCGTCCTATTTCGGCATCTCCGAGGACCGGCTTGTTGCGGGTGACTACGACGGAGACGGGAAGTCGGACATCGCCGTTTGGCGGCCTTCGACCGGAACCTGGTACATCCTTCCGAGCACGGGCGGCTTCCGGGCGGTTCAATTTGGGCAGAACGGCGACGTTCCGGTCGCAGGCGATTTTGACGCCGACGGGCGAACGGACCTAGCGGTCTGGCGGCCTTCGAACGGTGTCTGGTATTTGAACCAGAGCACGCTCGGCCTGCGATTCGTCCAGTGGGGCGTTTCCACTGACATACCTGTCGTTGGCGACTTCGAGGGCGACGGAAAGGCCGATTTCACCGTCTGGCGGCCTTCGAACGGCGTCTGGTATGTTAATCAAAGTTCGTCGAGCCTGCCGATCTACACTCAGTTCGGAGCCTCGGGCGATAAGCCGCTCTTTGGCGACTTCGATGGCGACGGCCGTGCCGACTACACGGTTTACCGGCCTTCGACCGGGGTTTGGTATACGCTTCGCAGTACGAACGGCAGCTTCACGGCGTATCAGTTCGGCATTGATGAGGATATTCCGGTTCCCGGAGATTACGATGGCGACGGCCGTGCGGACATCTCGGTTTACCGCCCGAGCACAAACGTCTGGTATCGCGTAAATAGCGGTGACCAGGGAATTTCGGCCCGTATCTTCGGTTCGCCCGAGGACCGGCCGGCACCGACCTCGGTCCAGCCGCAGTAGTTTCGGGACGATCACTAAAAAATCAACCGGCCCGGTGTCAGGCGATCTGCTTGACATCGGGCATTTTCTTCCTATCATTGCCGTATGCATCTCAAACTGACGATCACGAGCGGCGCGCTTTCGGGCCAGTCGTTCGACCTCGATACGGGCTTTATGACCATCGGCCGCGGGCAGACCTGCACGGTCCGCTTTGACCCGAACAATGAGCGCATCGCGTCAAAGCAGCACGCGATCATCGAGGCCCGGCCCGACGGTTTCTACATCGTTGATAACAACAGCACGAACGGGACGATCGTCAATGGAACGCGGGTTCAGCGTGAGCTTTTGAAGCACGGCGATACGATCCAGTTCGGCCGCAACGGCGTTACCGCGACGGTGCAGATCGACGCCTTCGATTCGGTCCCGACCGCGACCGCGCAGGTCGATTTCCGCGAGATGCAGCTCCGCGAATTCGAGCAGGCCGCCGCCCATAGGCCCGAAAGCGTCCAGACCTCGCTCGCCAATATTGGCCTTGGCCAGATCGAGATAAAGCCGCCCGAGGCCCCAAAGAGCAATGCATTGAAGATGCTCGGCATCGGCGTCACGCTCTTCGCGATAATCTTTCTTTCGCTGATCGTCATCGGGCTGATGTTCCTCAGCGTCGGGCCGATACCTGCGGTCATCGCGGCGGTCGTCGCCTTTACGCCCGCGATGTTCTATCTGCTGCCGCTGATCTGGCTTGACCGCTACGACCCCGAACCGCTTTGGCTTCTTGCACTCGCGTTTGCCTGGGGCGGGCTGGTCGCGGTTATCGTCTCGTTCATCGTAAATACGGGCGTCGGCATCGGCATCGCGCTCGGCGTTGGCGGGCAGGAGGGCATGATCCTCGGCGATATCGTCGGAGCAGTGATCTCGGCCCCGGTCGTCGAGGAGGCTTCGAAGGGAGCCGGGCTACTCGTGCTGCTGATCTTCTTCCGCCGCTATTTTGACGACATTCTCGACGGCATCGTCTTCGCGGGCGTCATCGCTCTCGGCTTTGCCACGGTCGAGAACGTTCTTTACTACGGCCGGGCACTCGGGCAGGCAGGCTTTGGCGGCCTCTTTATTCTCTTCGTGCTCCGCGGCATTCTTTCACCCTTTGCTCATGTGACCTTCACGGCGATGATGGGCATCGGCTGCGGCATCGCCCGCGAATCGCACAACACGTTCGTTAAGATCCTCATGCCGTTCCTCGGCTATCTCGGAGCGGTCTTTCTCCACGCTCTCTGGAACGGGATGGCCACCTTCCTCGGGCTCGAAGGTTTCCTGATCGGCTATTTCATCCTCGAGATACCGTTCTTCCTGATCTTCGTCGCGTTCGCGTTCTACGTGATGTACCGGCAGGGCAAGATACTGAAAGATATGCTTGCCATCGACGTCGCCCGCGGGCTGATCCCCGAGGAACACGCGAAATATGCGACGTCGGCATTTAAGAGCACCGGCTGGCTTCTCGGCGGTCTTTTCTCGGGCAAATATCTCGCCCGGAGCCGGTATTTACGGGCGATGGGCAGTCTCGGCTTGAGCTATTGGCACATCCAGCGAGCAACCGCCGCCCAGGGCCAAACCGGCAGCTTTCAACAAAATCCGCTCCTCCGCGAAGAGGTCCTGAAATGGCGAGACAAAGTGTAAATGGTGAATGGTGATTTGTGAATGGTGAATGGTGAATTGTGAATTGTGAATCTCCGTGTCAGTAGCCCGCACGTCAGTAAGGGCTCTAGTGCAGAAGCCTGCGCGTAAGCAAGGGCTTAACGGAACGATGAATTATGAACGATGAATGATGAATGCGGAATTCCGTGTCAGAGGCCCGACCGTGAGGGAGGGCTCATCCGAATGCGGAATGCGGAATCCCAGTTCTGAGTCCCGGCTTCAGCCGGCCGCCATTGCAAAAGCCCGCACGTAAGTAAGGGCGGTTCATCCGACCTAAATTTCACCCGTTCGTAAACCGCACAGGCAGAAAGCCGACCTGTAGTGAGGGTGTCTCTCGGAATGGTGAATTCCGGATTCCAAATTCCAAATTCATCATTCCCCCTCCGCCCTCTTGACACCCCTGAAACAATATCCTCAAGCGTGCAACCGATCGGCTGTCTCCCCGAATCCAAGACGCATAACTCAAATTAACTTTCAGGCTCTTTGAAAATTTAGACCCCTTACTCGGCGGTGCCGGTTGATGGGCATGCGAGCCTCGGCTATGATAGCGGCACGAACCGGATCACGACGGCGGGGTTCGAGTACGACGCTGCCGGCAACCAGATAAAGGCACCGGGGCCGGACGGCAACGGGCTGCTCTTTGAGTACGACGCGGCGGGCCGCATCTCGTTGATCAGGAAGGAGAGCGACAACAGCCTCGTGCAGGCCTTCCAGTACGGCTCGACCAACGCCCGGCTGATGGACACGAACTACGGCTTCGGCTACCTGAAGCTGTTCGCCTCGACCGGAGGCACGACCCTCGCCGAATACACCGAATTCACCGCCGCGGTCCCGACCTGGACAAAGAGCTATACGTATTTCAGTAGTTCGCAGCTTGCAACCATCACACCGAATGGCCAAGGCGGGGAATACACGGAGTTCAACCATCCGGACAGGCTTGGGACGAGGTTGGTGACGAATCAGGCTGGCGGAACTGCTTACGAGCAGGTTCATCTGCCGTTCGGCACGGCACTTAACGCTGAATCAACGCTCCAGAATAATAACAAACGCTTCACGAGCTACGACCGAAGCTCCGCGACGGGCCTCGACTATGCGATCAACAGGACGTATGACTCAAAACAAGGCCGTTTCACGACCGTCGATCCGATCGGAATGCAGGCCGTCTCCCTCGTCTCGCCGCAGACGCTTAACATGTACACCTACTGCGCCAACGACCCTATCAATTTTACTGACCCGATGGGTCTCTTCTTCGGCAAGCTGTTCAAGTGGATCGGGAAGATCTTCAATGCCGTCATGAAGGTTCTAAAATGGGTAGTGGTGGCTGTAATCGTAGTTACCGTTGCAATCGCGATAATCAAATCTGGCGGTGCAGCAAGCGCCTTCTTATCGAAGATTCTGGGATTAGTAGGTAAGATACTCGGGATAAAAGCGATTGCCACGCCGTACATCATAACTAACCTGGCAGGCACGGCAGTTGGTGTTGGCTGGAAATTCTCTATTGCGATAGGACTTTCAGGAAAACTCATCGGGGCTCTTGCAACCGTAGGGGCAATCGCCAATAGCTTCCAAAATGAAAAAAATGCACCGCTAGGTCCACGATATTCTCGACTGTACACCGCTGCACGAGACACTATCATCGCCTTGCTGAGAAACCCTGAATCACAGTGCTACAAATTTCTAGAAAAGGCTGGCTTTGATCCAGAAAAAGTGGCGAAAGAATTGGAATCAGCGACGGTTTACGATCTGAATAGGTCAAATGGAAAAGACACCTTCGGTTTGCTGAACATCAAAGACGTTAAGGCTCACAAGCCTAATGCTGCAACTTCAAACGAAGGTCGAACATTTTTCACGAGGAAAGGCATTCGGAGCACCATCGTTCTTCACGAAGCTCTCCATAGGCTTGAGCCGGAAGTGAGTGATGTTGATCTTTACGTGAGACTTGGGGGTACTAAAGATGAATATTATGAAAGAGGTAAGGGGTCAGAAATCAATGATGAAATATTGGCTAATAATGGTTGCAAGTAATTGTCTTAGTATTACTTTTGCTACTGTGTCGTTTCTTCTGATGTTTTGCTTACTGCAGCAGATGGCAATTCTCGACTTCGCACAAAAGGTGTTTTCCCAAACCAATATTGAACTACGAGAAGAAAAACCCGACTGCTCCAAAATTAAAATTACCTTTGCAAAAAAATTACTTTCCGGCGACGACATAGGAAAATATGATCTTTATCATGTTAGCTTTTCGGAAATCGCCTTTAGAGAGTTGAACATTGAATGTGTAGTTAAAATTCTGCAAAGAAAAACTAGGAAAAAGCGATCAAAGGTTTTTCTTTATGATGATTCAGTCCAAGCAAAGCTTTATGCGAGTGGGAGATCCCATGATTACAAGGAAATGACGTCGATTATTCGTGGTATATATTATTCTAGCCCTGGTAATGAGGAGTTTCTAAAGTACTCATCACGCAAAGGTGAACCTTGGGATAGTCGCACGATTAAAATCCGATAATTCAGCATTTCCAACTGTTCTATATATGTTCTCGAAGTCGCAGTAGACCCGGATTTTGAATACTAGCATGAGCAGCTAAATCCCGTCTTCTCGTGCGCATTTAGCGCCGAGAGCTCTTTGACAACGAACATCTAGCGATTTACGAGCGACGACGCTGCGGGCCGCATCTCGGTGATCAGGAAGGAGAGCGACAATAGCCTCGTGCAGGCCTTCCAGTACGGTTCGACCAACGCCCGGCTGATGGACACAAACTATGGCTTCGGCTACCTGAAGCTCTTCGCCTCGACCGGCGGAACGACCCTCGCCGAATACGCCGAATTCACCGCCTCCGTCCCGACCTGGACGAAGAGCTATACGTATTTCGGTAGTTCGCAGCTTGCAACCATCACGCCGAATGGCAGCGGTGGGGAATATACAGAGTTCAACCATCCGGACAGGCTTGGAACGCGGCTCGTGACGAACCAGCAGGGCGGGACGGCGTATGAGCAGGTTCATCTGCCGTTCGGCACGGCACTTAACGCTGAATCAACGCTCCAGAATAATAACAAACGCTTCACGAGCTACGACCGAAGCTCCGCGACGGGCCTCGACTATGCGATCAACAGGACGTATGACTCAAAACAAGGCCGTTTCACGACCGTCGATCCGATCGGAATGCAGGCCGTCTCGCTCGTCTCGCCGCAGACGCTCAACATGTACACCTACTGCGGCAATGACCCGGTCAACTACACCGACCCGAGCGGGTTTTTGAAAAGAAAAGGGCGTGACCGAGCTTTTCGATCACGCCTTTTGTTGTAGCACATTCGGTTTGTGCGGTTTTGAAAATGGTAGGCCGAGCAGGGATCGAACCTGCGACCCGCGGATTAAGAGTCCGCTGCTCTACCGACTGAGCTATCGACCCAAAGCCTGAAGTATAGCAACTCGAAATTCGTCTTGCAAAGCCCGGCGTTAACCCTATAGAAACACAACTGCTTTCGAGGATTTTTCCAATTAAGGCCGTTCTGGCGTAGAATTAAGGTTTGCGGTCGCGAGACCTTTTCCCCGAAGCCCGCGGGCTTTGCCGCCGAATGAGAGAGTGCCCAAAATGTGAACAGTGTTACCCGGACGCCGTCGCCGTTTGTCCGCAGGACGAGACGCCGACGAAATACAGCCTGCCGGGAACGCAGCTCCTCGCCGACCGCTATTTGCTGATGAAGCGGCTCGGCCGCGGTGCGATGGGGCAGGTCTATCTGGCGAACGACAACAAGTTCGCGGCCCGCAAGGTCGCCGTTAAAACGGTCCGGCAAGACATCCTCAGCAGCGAAGACCTGCAGGAAGGCGAGGCGATCGCCCGCTTCGAACGCGAGGCACAGGCCGCGGCCTCGATCCAGCATCCGAACACGGTCAGCGTTACCGACTTTGGCGAATCAAGCGAAGGCATTTTTTATCTCGTGATGGAATATGTCGAGGGCGAAACGCTCCATCGCCTGCTCCGCCGCGAGGGCACGCTGCCGGTCAAGCGGAGCGTGAAGATCCTGCGACAGATCGCCGACGGTGTCGAGGCGGCCCACGAGATCGGCATTCTCCACCGCGACCTCAAACCGGCAAACATCTTCATTATGCAGCGCGGCAAGGGCGACGGCTTTATCAAGGTCGGCGACTTCGGCCTCGCGAAGATAGTCAATCAAACGGTCACCGACCTCAGCTCACAGGCAACGCCCTCTTCACGCGGCATCATCGGCACGCCGGAATTCATGGCTCCCGAGCAGATGCAGCCTGAAACGGGCGTGGACGTCCGGGCTGATATCTACGCGCTCTCGACCATCGCCTACCTTATGCTCGGCGGGCGGACGCCCTTCGCCGGCGACATGATGCAGCTTGTGATGCAAAAAATAATGCACAAGCCGCCGGCACTTTCGACCCTGCGGACCGATCTGCCCACTTCGGTCGAGTCGGTGATCATGCGTTCGCTGGCGATCGAAGCGGCCGAACGGCATGCGACGGTCGGCGAATGGATCGAGGACCTTGAGAGTGCGGCACTCGCCGTCGGCGAAAGCCGTGCCGATGGCGGCAGCCGCGTTATCGTTATGGCTCCGGCCGGTGCCGAGGTCTATATCGACGACGAGCGAAAGGGAAGCGTCGGCCGCTCGGGCCGCGTGATACTTTCGGGAGTTCCGCCCGGCCAGCACATTCTCCGCGTCTCGAAGCCCGGCGAACGCGACGACGAACGCGTCATCGAGGTCCGCGAAGGCGGCGATGAACAGGTCATCCAGGCGCAGCTTCGGGCACCGCGTGAAGCCGGCAGTCAGCCATCACCCTCGCAGGGAGCGAGCAGTAGCGGCGACTCGAGCTTGATGCCGGGCATCGTTGCGTGTACGCAGTGCCAGGCCCGCTTTGCCGAGGGCGTCAAGTTCTGCGGCCGATGCGGCAATCGGTCTTTCGTGCTCGTTTCGCCGGGCGATGCACCGAGCGGTTTCCCATGTCCGCGATGTTCCAATATGCTCGCCGAGGGGTCGCGATTCTGCGGCCGCTGCGGTTTGAGCATCAGCCAGACATCGGCAACCTCACCGCTTCGAACCGTTGGAATTGCGGCGATGCCGCAGCCGAGTCTCCGCGCTTGCCGCAACTGCGGTTCGGCCTTCCCGCCCGAGATCCGCTTCTGCGGAAAGTGCGGCGGAAGCATGGCCTGAACCAGCCTTTCCGCGTTTCCATAGCCTCCGAACTTTTCCATCCATCTGTCGTAAATTCTGTTTCCGGGGGAAATTGCGTATAATTACCCAACTCCGGAGGCTTTGCCTCCATTCAGGAAGAAAAGAATGAAGAGCTGCCCGACTTGCCGACGAACATACCCGGACCACGGCCTCAATTTCTGTCTTGAGGATGGAACGCCGCTCGTGACTGCGTCCGATGAGCCGCCCGCGACAATGGTGATGAACACACCGCCTACCAATCCCGGCGGGCAGATGGCCGCACCGCCAACGATGCAGACGAGCTGGGACGCAAAGCCGAACTACTCGCTTCAGCCCAAAAAATCGCGAGCGTGGCTTTGGGTGGTTGGCGTGCTCGGCATCGGCCTGCTGCTTTGCGGCGGTGGTATCGCCGGCCTTTTTGTCATCGGGATAATGAACGAGCCGCAGGGGAATACGGTCATTTCGACAGACCCGACGCCCGCCCCGACCGGTTCGCCGGCGAGGAATGACCGGGCAAATGTTGAAAAGCTTGATCTTTCAAAATGGGTCAGAGACTCGTCCTCGTTCGGCACAACGGAGTTCACCGGCGGCGAGTTCCTAATGGCGGCCCGGCAGCGTGGCTATTACTACGTTTTGGTCGCCCCGGCTGAGAGCACTTCGGAGAATGCCAGGGCCTCGGTCACGCTTCGCAATATGAACGACGCCCCGTCGAACCTTGGCTACGGGTTGATCTTCTTAAGTAACCCGACGCCATTGGTGAAGGGCTATGCGTTCCTGATCGATACGAAGACGCGGCGGTACAGGGTCGTCCGGCACGAGCCGAGCAAAGAACTGCCTGTCGTAAATTGGGCAAAGTCCGACCTCATCCGCCCCGGAACGGCCGAAAATACTCTTGAGGCCGACCACCGCGGCGACAATATCGACCTTTACATAAACGGCCAGAAGGCGACATCGATCCGCAACGTGCATGGGTATCAGGGCGGCGTCGTCGGGCTTTATTCGGGCGACGGCGTCCGGATAGCTTTTAAGGACCTCGAGATCAGGCGATAGCCGAAACTACTGCGAATGAAGACCTGTCCGCGTTGCGGCAAACAATACACAGAGCCCGGCATCAATTTCTGTCTTGAGGACGGCGAACTGCTATCGCACCTTCAGGAAAGCCGCGATCCGTCGCTCTTTGCCGATGATCAGCCGCCGACGGTGATAATGGATTCGACGCGGGCGACCCGCGAAACGAACTGGCCGACGATGGACCCGATCATGCCGTACAGTTCGCCGGTGGTCCAGTTTCCGAACCAGTCGATGCTTTCGCCGGTCTCGCAGAGCAAAGATCAAACCCTTCCGATAGTTTCGATGGCTCTCGGCATTGCGTCGCTTATTTTTGTTTGCTGCTACGGCGGCATCTGGCTTGGTGCCCCGGCAGCGGTCGTCGGCTTTCTGGCGATGCGCAATGCCGACCGCGACCCTTCGCGCTACGGCGGCAAGGGGCTCGCAACCGCCGGGCTCGTCATCGGAATCATCACATTTGTCCTCTCGATCCTTTTCATCTTTCTCGGTCTAGTGGCACAGGTATCGTAAATTACTTATACTCTAAGCGATGCGGGTTACTCTGAATGTCGTGGCCGGGCCACAGACCGGAAGAAAGTTCACCTTCGATCAGCACGATACATTTATGATCGGGCGGAGCGAAGATGCGCATTTCTGCCTCCCGCAGGACCGGTTCTTCTCACGCCATCACTGCATCATCGAGATCGCTCCGCCGCAGTGCTTTCTACGTGACCTTGGCTCCACGAACGGCACATTCGTAAACGGCCTGAGGGTCGAAACTGCTTATTTGAAACACGGCGACCGTATACAAGGCGGCGAGACGGTCCTTGAGGTTTCGGTCTCGGCCGATTCCGCAAGCGCTCCGACCCCGTCCTATCAGGCGGAGAACACGGAACCCTCGATCATCACCGTCGCCTGCCTCAATTGCGGCAAGTTGGCAAAGGCCGAGAGCTCACGGCCGGACGCTAAGTATTCCTATGTTTGCGAGGAGTGCCGCGAGGTGCTCCGCAACAATCCGCAGCCGATACCTGGGTACCAGATGATCAAGATACTCGGCCAGGGCGGCATGGGAAGCGTTATGCTTGCCCGCTCGACCAAGGACGGCCGTGCGGTCGCGATCAAGACCCTTTTGCCCGAGGTCGCGGTCAGCGATCAATCGCTTAAGCGCTTCATGCGCGAGATCGAGGTCGCGGCTTCGCTTCAGCACCCGAACGTCGTTAGCTACATCGACCACGGCACGCACAACGGTATCGTTTATCTGGTCTCAGAATACGTTGGCGGGCCGGATGCGGCAAAGCTCGCCAAGTCACGCGGCGGCAAGCTGAGCTATAAAGAGGTCGTCAAGATAATCGAACAAACGCTTTCGGCGTTAGAGTTTGCTCACGGAAAAGGCTTCGTCCACCGCGACATCAAGGAACAGAACATTCTGGTCGATGGTGCGTTTCCTAATTACCTTGCGAAGCTCACCGACTTTGGGCTATCGAAGAGCTACAAGCAAACTGGTATGAGCGGCGTTACGATGGTCGGCGACGTGGCCGGAACTATCGCTTACATGCCGCCCGAACAGGTGAAAGATTTCAAAGAAGTGCGGCCGCCTTCGGATATCTACGCACTCGGGATGACGGCCTACAGCTTGCTTACCGGTGCCCACGCCTTGGACATCAGCCCGAAGGCGGGAATTTCGGAAACCGTGAAGGCCATCTTCGAAAAACCGATCATTCCGATCGCGAACCGTGTCCCCGAGGTGCCGCTTCGGATCTCTGCCGTTTTCGAAACCGCACTTGCAAAGCAGGTCGAGCTTCGCTGGCGGTCGGCCGGCGAGATGCGCGAAGCCTTGCTTCGAGCCGCCTCAGAGTTCTCCTGATCCTTAAAATATTCAATAAAAAAGGCCGTGACCATTTCGATCACGGCCTTATTTCGTTATTCAAAAGGCATCATTTCACGAAGGCATTTGCAGCGGGCCGGTCGCCGGTGATTCCGAACGAGCGATAACTAATGCTCGAATTGCTGCTGTTGTAAATGTACCAGGTGCCGCCGCGATAGACCGCCAGGTCGGCCTTGCCGTCGCCGTCGTAGTCTGCCGCCGCCGGAACATCGCCGGCAACGCCCCATTGGAAAACAGTGACACCGCCGCCGGAACGAAGTACATACCACACCCCGTCACGGAAGATAGCCGAGTCGGCCTTGCCGTCGCCGTCAAAATCCGCCGCGATCGCGGTATCGGTCGCGATGCCGAACTGGTACGCGGTGTAGCCGTTCGCCGAGCCCTTGATGTGCCAAACTCCATCGCGGAAGACGGCAAGGTCGGCTTCACCATCGCCGTCAAAATCGCCGGCGATCGGCTCATCGCCTTGCTGGCCGAACTGGACGATCGAGTTTCCGCCGTTGCTGTTCAGCACGTACCAGACGCCGTTTGAAGGCCGGAAAACCGCAATATCGGCCTTTCCGTCGTCGTCGAAATCCTGCGGCTGCGGAATGTCGCCCGCCACGCCCCATTGGATCGCCGAATAACCGGCTTGGCTTCGCATTATGTGCCAAACACCGTCACGATAAACGGCCAGATCTGTCTTACCATCGCCGTCAAAGTCAGCCGGGACGATCGTGTCGCTTGCGATACCGAACTGAGAAGCCGAATATCCGCCCGTCGAAGCGTCGGTATGCCATACGCCATCTGCCGGCCGGAAGACCGAGATGTCCGCACGGCCGTCCGCATCAAAGTCGAAGGGCGTCCGGTTTGGTGCCGGCTGAGCAATGTTTCCTTTTGCCAGCTCGCCAACATAAGAGATAGCAAGTTTGGTGAACTTCAGAGCATGATTCGCGTTGCCGTTGCTGCGCGTAAGCGTATCGTTCGCCGTGTGGAGTGCCGTGTTGTATTGAGCGGCGATGCCGTCGAGCGAGGTGCCGCTGAACTTTGCCTCGAAGGGCATTGATGCCGGGTAGTTCTGATCGAACCAAGATTTATGGTCCGAGCAGCCGTAGCCGCACTGATCGTTCTTGACCACGAGCGTCGGCTGGTATTCGGTGACCAGGTCGCGGAGAAACTGGTTCTGTGCGGCGTTCGTGTTATCGGTAATGATGACGATGTCGGCCCAGTTGCCGCCGTAGTTCGTCATATCGAGCTGAAGAGCACCGATCACGTTCTTGTTCTGTGCCCGATAGTTCTGGGCGATATTCTTTGAGCCAACGAGCCCGACCTCTTCGGCGGCATAAGCCATGAACTGCAGTGTGCGCTTTGGCCGGAAGCCTTTGGCAAGCAGCACACGGATCGTCTCCGTCATGCTTGCGATACCCGAGGCGTCATCGTCGGCGCCGGGAGCAGCACCCGTCGTCTGGCCCGAGCGTATCGAATCTTGGTGGCCGCCAACGACAATGATCTCGTCCGGAAATTCCGTCCCGTTGATGGTCAAGATGATCGAGGGCTGCGGCGTCAAAAACGTGTCGGGGTTCGTCGGCGAAAGGTGAGCGTAAGGCATCACAGAAACGTCCGTGCGGCCAGAAGCGAGGGCAAGCTGCCGCCATTTCGACAGGATCATGTTCGCGCCGTCGAGCCCGCCTTGCTGGTCGTGGCGGCGCGTGAAGAGCGACGAAAGGTCGGTGATCGTTTGGCGAATTTTCGGCTCGGCCGCCTCGGCCAGCATTGGCACGACCGAAGATTGGTTGTTGATCGTATATGTGACGAATTCCGCGGCCGCGGCGTTTGAATTTAGCGAGGCATCGATCGACCGCTGAGCTTCTTCGTAGGTCTCGTGCCGCAGAAAGCCGGCACACTTGTGATACTCCTCGTGCATCCGGCCGCTAAGATATTGCGAGCCAAGTTCGTCGAGTTTGATGATCGCTAGGCCGCCGCGGCTCTCGACGACCTCGAATTTGGAGGTGCCCGAAAGCGAAAGGTCTTTCTCGATCAAGTGGCCGATCTCAGATTCGTCCACGGTGATCCAATATATCGGTTTATCTGCAATTGCCCCGCCATTCGGGGCGATGGTCAAATATGCGATCCCGGCCGCGGTGAATACACACACCGCTATCAGAAGAAAACGTAAATAGCTCTTCAACGGCTACCTCCAGACTTAGTTAAAAAAAATCGTACTCTAGGCAGGACTCGAGAAGTATAGCAGTTTTCGAGAGAAATTAAACCTTTTCCGAGGCTTCGCTGATTCGTGCGGAAGCGAGCAGAAGGCCGATCAGAACCCATAGATGCCGTGCGTTTTCGAACGACCCGACGAAACTCTGAGCAACAAACGCGGCAATGAAGGCAACACCAAGCATCGCACGCGAAGAAGACGCAGCTTCGGATATCCGCAGCGGCAGGCTGCGTTTGATAAGCGCCAAGGTCAGGATAATCGATGCAAGAAAGCCGGGAATGCCGGCCTGTCCGCCTATGTTTAGCCAGGTGTTATGGGCATCGGTCAGCATCTGCTTCTGGCCCGACGGTGCCTCGAAATAAACACGAGCAACATCAAGCCCAAGGCCGCGGCCGGTAAGCGGGTACTCAAGCATCGTCTGCCATGCACCGACCCATGTGAGCAATCGCTGCGTCGGGTCGATTCGATAACCGAACGGCTCGAACCAGAACGGCGAACTCGATATTGGGCGTGTCGTGACGGCAGATACGACGACCGAGCCGATCGCCGCCAGAATGCCGATAGTCAGAGCCACGAACGCCCGCCGCGACGAATTCGCCGAAACCCGAAATACCCAAACGAAAAGCCCAATTCCGAGAATCAGCCCGCCGAGGCCGGGCGTTACCGTAAAGCCCGCAGCCGCAAGATGCAAAACGAATAGCGGCCAGAACGAGTGCCGGAACCATTCCTTCACCTTCCCGAACAAGAGGAAGACGATCGACACGGTCAGGTAATTTGCGAGCATTGCAGGGTACACGAACGTACTATGAACACGCGGATAATTACCGGGCGGCAGCGAGCCGTAATGATGGAGCGTGTAGTTCAACACAAGGTTATCGCGGTCGATGAAGAATAAGGCAGCCGTCAGGACGGCGACAAGGCACACCACCGAACTCGCCGCGATCCACGCAAAGACCGCTAATCGAATATCCTTTTCCGACCGGACGATCAACGCGGTGCCAAGGGCAAGCAGCACAAGAAAAAGCTCACCCGCAAGACGCGGAAAGCTCGCCGACGGACGAACCGAAAATACCGCCGCCGACGCAAGTGTCAGAAAATAGACCGCAATGAGAACGAATGTGCGATCAGGCCGCACCGCAAACCGTTCCTTGATCGCAACGGCAATACAACCGACGAAAAAAAGGAGAAAGAGAATGTCCGTCGCCTGCAGCCGCATTCCGGAAAACCGGATATTCGGCTGCATGAATCCCAGCGAAAAAATGAGCAGGAGAAACAAAGCGAAAACGACGGTCTCGAGCCCCGATCGGGCGAACGAGACCTCATCGCTTTCGCTGATATCTGTCATCAGATGGTTTGTGTAACTTTCTTAAGAGACCTCGGAGCGTCGGCATCCAAGCCCTTTGCCGCCGAAAGATACGCTGCGAAAAGCTGTCCCGGAACTACGAACGGGATAGGCGAGAGGAACTCGTCGATCGACTCGTCAAGCATCACCGCCCGCGAGGAAAGCTCGGCGATACGGCGGCTGTTCGTTATCGAAAGTGAATCCGCACGCAGTTCGCCTAGACGCTCGAGCAGATCGACGTTGCCCTGCTTTACAGCCCCTTCCGGTGCAAACATCAGCACCGGGAATCGGCGTTCGACAATGGCCAGCGGCCCGTGGAAAAAATCTGCTGACGAGAACCGTTCGGCCACAACGTAGCACGTCTCCATTAGCTTCAAGGCAAGCTCGTAGGCATTACCGTAGTTAAGCCCGCGGCCGACGACGACACATTGCTCCATGAACGCGTAACGTTCAACGTACCCGCGGATGGTCTCTGCCGTCTCAAGGCTTTTGAAAGTAAGCTCCGGAATGGCCTCAATGCCGAGTTTCCGCCCGCCGAGGCTCTCTGCAAGCAGGTAGAAGAGAAGCATCTGTCCGGTGTAGGTCTTGGTCGCGGCGACAGAGCGTTCGCGTCCGGCCCGGATGAGAAGCGTTTCATCGGCCAGCGATGCCATCGTCGAACCTGCCTCGTTCGTGACCGCCAGCGTGAACGCTCCCGAGGCCTTCGCCTTTTCCAAAACAAGATTGATGTCCGTGCCTTCGCCCGACTGCGAGACGCCAACAACAAGTGCACGCGAGAGGTCGAGCTTTGCGTCGTATAATGTGAAGACCGAAGGCGCCGAAAGCGAAACGGGAATTCCGGTCGTGACCTCAAGCAGGTAACGGCCAAAAAGGGCCGCATTGTCCGAGCTCCCGCGGGCGACCAAGACGATCAGGTCTATATCGCGTTCCTTAAGCCGGCGGCCAAGGGCTTCGGCCTTTGGCATTTCTTCTGTGAGGGTTTGTTCGAGAACTTGAGGCTGCTCAAAGATCTCTTCGATCATTATCGACATAAAATAGTGTTACGGCTCCGCCGGCGGCGAGGGCTCCTGCGGGCGTATCCTTCTGTGATGCATGAATTCTGCGTTGATAACGCCACCGAGCATCAACGCAAGGGCGGCGATGTAAAGCCAAAACATCAGGATCATTACCGCCCCGAGCGAACCGTAGGCTCGATTGTAAGTGTTAAAATTCTGAATATAAAGCCGGAAAACGAAGGTCAGACCCAGCCAGATTATGACGGCAGCGGCCGAGCCGGGCATCGTCCACCGCCAGGAATGATCGTCAAGATCGGGCAAAAGCCTGTAGAGGATCATACACTGCAGATAAACGACCGCCACGATCGAAACCCATCGCAGAAGAAAAAGATAAATGTCCGGTCCAAGGTCATCCGCCGGCGTTCCGCTAGTGAAGCTCCAGATGAAATAGACTGCGAACGATGACAGGAGCGTGAGCGAGATCACAAGTAGCGTAACCCCGATCGAAAGGCCGCGGGTGGTCCAGACCTGCCTTCGCTCCGGCACCCCATAGGCGGCGTTCAGGGCCGAACGGAGACCATCGATCCCGGCCGATGCGGACCAGAGCGTGATCGCAACGCCGATAATGAGCTTTCCGGGGCTGCTACTCTGAATTATCTCCGCCACCGTTTGTTGGACCAGCTGAAATGCAGCTCCCGGCATTAACCGCGAGAGATAGCCAAGAAGTTCGGACTTCATTGTGTCTGTTGAACCGAGTACCAAACCGGCGATGTTAACCAGGCAATAGAGAAGCGGGAAGAACGAGAACGCGAAATAGAACGCCACCTGAGCCGCCCGTTCGAAGGCTCCTGTGGAAATCAACCTATTGTAATACCTTAAAAGTGATTTATACACGTATCTGTAACACTATTTAGTGCAGCAGTTATCAAACATAACTAACAAACGACATAAAGTTACTTCATGTGAATTCTAGGCACCCGTTGACCGATTCCACAGGTGATCTCGTACGAGATAGAACCCGAAATTCCGGCAAGATCCGCGGCCGTTATCGCCTCGTTACCCGAATGGCCGATCAAAACAACACCCTCGCCCGGAGAAATATCGGGAATCTCGCTTGCGTCGACGCTGATCCAGTCCATCGAGATGCGGCCGAGGATCGGACAACGGACACCGCGGATCAGCACCTCGGCCCGGCCCGAGAGTCTACGGCTGTAACCGTCATTGTAGCCGAGTGGTAGAACGGCGGCGGTCAGCTCATTTATAGCCTTAAATGAACGGCCGTAACCTACTGATTCACCTGTTTTTATTCGCTTGACCACCGCGACCTTTGTTACTAGGGACATCACAGGCTTTAACACGGGACCGGGGACGTCCCGGGGAAGAACATCATCGCCAAGCCCGTACAAGATGCCGCCGATCCGGACCATGTTTCCTCTCGACTCCGGAAAAACGACGGCTCCTGGCGAGTTTGCCATGTCAACGAACTCCGGATCGATACCGGCCTTGGACAGAAGCTCAAGTGCCTTATTAAAGCGGGCCATCTGAAGCCGCGTAAAATCAGCCTGCGAGAGGTCGTCTGCGGCTGCAAAATGGGTCATTACACCCGTGATTCGAAGGTTGCGAAGGCCAACGATCGCAGAAAGGAACTGCTCGACCTCGTCAAATCGGAGCCCGACGCGGCCCATTCCGGTATCCAATTTCAGGTGAACCCGGGCCTCGACACCGCATTTTCGGGCGGCGTCGTCCAACCGGATCGCAGTTTCGGAAGAGAAGATCGCCGGAGTAATAAAGTGCTCGAAGAACTCCCTTTCCTGTCCCGGCCAGACCGATCCAAAACATAGGATCTGACTCGAAATACCGTTTTCGCGAAGTTCAAGTGCTTCTTCAAGCGTCGCTACACCAAACCACTCAACTCCCGCCTTTTCAAGGGTTTGCGAGCATTCCACAGCTCCGTGACCGTACGCGTTTGCCTTAACAACCGCCATGAACTTCGGCTCGGGGCCGATAAACTTCCGGATCGAGTGGACATTAAAGGCGAGAACTGCGTGGTCAATTAGTGCCGCCGTGGGCCGTTTTGGGAATGATCCTGACATTAAGGTATTAGATCAAATATTGTGTAACACAATGTATTGCAGCAATTAGAGCGTAAAAATGAAGCTGGTTATTAAGTGTCGTATCCCGACACTTAATGCTTCGTCTAAAGCGGAATATTGCCGTGTTTCTTTGGCGGATTGCTATCCCGCTTGTTTCT
>CAZGLZ010000051.1:0-23559 GCA_964526245.1 uncultured Chloracidobacterium sp.
GAGAGGACGATGGCGGTGGTTGTTATGCCGTAGGGGGTGAGTTTGTCGATGATCTCCTGGAGGTGTTCGACGGAGGCGACGGCGACCTTCATTATGAAGCTATCGCCGCCGGTGCCGCGGTGGCATTCGAGCACTTCGCTCGTGCCTTGGGCGACCTCGATGATGTGGCTGTAATCGACGCCCGTTATGCTCATCCGGACGAAGGCGGTGATCGGCAGCCCGACCTTTGCCGTGTCGATCTCGGCCCGATAGCCGGTTATTATCGCGGCATCTTCCAGCTTGCGGACGCGTTCGATAACGGCGGGCGTCGTCAGCCCGACCCGCCGCCCGAGCTCGGCAAAGCTCGTCCGGGCATCTTCCTGCAGCTCGGTAAGTATCTTCCGGTCGATTTCGTCGATCATAAGCTCCTGAAGGCCATTCCGCGGCCTCCGCTTTAGTTTATAAGGTTTCGCCCGCAAAATAAATCATAAAATAAAGCCCGGGCCGCCGATTTCCGAATATTCGCTATTCAATAAACTGTTCGGTTCCATTACAATTATTTATTCAAGGATAACCCGAGACCTTCCCACGGCATCGTAATTTTCGAGGAGCTGACCATGCTTACTGAGACCGCCATTGCCGCCGAAACCGATTTTCCGCTCGATAATTTTCATATCACGGACGCCGATCTGCCGACCTTCCGCGATATGCCGTTCGAGGACATCGAGGAACTCGATCTCGACCATCCCGGCGCCAATGATCCCGAATACCGCAAGCGGCGGGACTACATCGCGAGCCTCGCCAAGAAGTTTCGCGAAACGGGCGTCATCACGGACGTTGACTACAACGACGAAGAGCAGGCGATCTGGCGGCACGTCGCCGAACGGCTTGAGGAGCTGCACCAGCGGCACGCCTCGCCTTTCTATCTCAGGGCAAAGCGCGACCTCGGCATTTCGAATGAGCGCATTCCGCAGCTAACCGAAATGAACCGCAAGCTGAAGGAGCTGACCAACTTCCGGCTGGCGCCGATCGAGGGACTGGTCAATACGCGTGCTTTCCTAAGCTGGCTTTCGTGGCGGACGATGCTATCGACGCAGTACATCCGGCACCACTCGCGGCCGGAATATACGCCCGAGCCGGACATCGTCCACGAGGCGATGGGGCACATCCCGATGTTCACCAACCCGAACTTCGCCGATTATTCTCAGTTCATCGGCCACGGTGCCCGAATCGCGACCGATAAACAGATCGAGGAACTCGGCCGCCTCTATTGGTTTACGGTCGAATTCGGCCTGGTCGAACACGAGGGCGACATCAAGGCCTACGGTGCCGGGCTGCTTTCGAGCTACGGCGAGCTTGAACACGCTTTTTCGGATAAGGTTGAGCGGCGGCCGTTCGTGCTCGAAGAGGTGATCAACCACGAATATACATACAGCGATATGCAGCCCGTGCTTTACGTAATTCCGTCCTATGCGGAGCTGAAAGAGGTGACGCGGCAATATATCGCGAAGCTCGGCAGCTAAACGATGCTCGAATTTACCATCAATGGAGAAGCGACCGCCGCCGAGGTCGTCGAGCTCTATCGCGATTGCGGGTTGCCGCGGCCCGTGGATGACGAGGACCGCATCGGGCGGATGCTCGCGGGTTCGAACCTTATCGTGACCGCACGCGAGAACGGCCGCCTGATCGGCATTGCGCGGTCGATCACCGACGGAGCCTGGAGCTGCTATCTCGCCGACCTCGCCGTCGCCACCTCGCACCAGAAAGCAGGCGTCGGCCGCCGCCTTGTCGAGATGACCAAACAGGCCGCCGGCCGGGAATCAATGGTCCTGCTGCTCTCCGTCCCGGCCGCCATGGATTACTACCCAAAGATCGGCATGGAACGCCTCGACAACGCATTCATAATCTGGCGGAAAGAGTAGTCTTCGTACAAAAAATGTTGTCTCATTGGACAACATTCGATATTATTGCAAATCAAATGGCTCGAAAGAAAAGTACTAGAACACTCGACGAATTCGCCGATGAAAAATTCGGCAAAGTCGGCACGCCCGAACGGGATCGGATCGAGTGCGATGCGGGAGAATACAGGCTTGGGTTTATGATCCAGGAAGCGAGAAAAAAGAAGGGCCTGACACAACAGCAGCTCGCAGATAAGGTCGGTATCAACAAAGCGTATATCTCTCGTGTCGAAAACGACATAAAGGATGTTCGATACTCGACCCTTCGCAAGATAGTCGAAACCGGGCTGGGCGGTGAGTTGGAGTTAGCGATCAAGCTCTAGTTGTTTGAACCATTATGCTTGGTGCAGCGGACTACGACCAATTCGTAACAATGCTCGACGATCTCATCGATCAGGTCGGCGAAGATGAGTCGCATCCGCTTGCTTGGATGATGGATGTTTTGTCTGCCTTGGTCGAAGATTATGAGAACTCAAACATCCCGGAATTGGCATTGAAAAGTTAGCCGAATGCTTTTGTGGCATCCGCGAACCCAATGAGATTCGACTTCACAAACCTAGTGATCATTGTTGGTGCGACCCTTCTACCCTCGCTAATTTGCGTGTACATCTCGTTGCGGTCGCTTGGCTGGAAACATAATGGCAGGATCCTTTCTGCGATGTTTATTTGGTCGGTTTGGCTTTTGGTCGTCATTCCGACTTACATTGGCATCCTGTCGCTACGCGCACAGTTTGGATACCGTGGTTCAATGACGCGCCTGATGTTCGAATTTGCAGCTCTCTTGATAGTTGGACTTTTGGGATTGCTTTCAGTTTTTGTTACGACTCGGTTTCTTCGACGGCGACAGACACGGACAGAGAATTTTGGATTTGAAAGCGTTAAGGGACTCGCAGTCCCGAACGCGACGCTTCACGCATCATTCTTTATCAATCTGGCGGTAATCGCGGGCCTCGGCGGGTCGATTGCTGTTGCGATGATCGTCGATGATTTCTACTACGATCGGTTTTCCGAGAAATCGAAACAAGAGATTCGTTCGGAGCAAGGACTTCGTTTCCCTGTGCACGACTAAGAGGTTTTTATGACAGACACGAAAAATCCATTAGGACTAAAGAAGATACATCACGTTGAGTTTTACGTTGGGAATGCTAAGCAGGCGGAGTTTTATTACCGCAAGGCTTTTGGGTTTTCCCGCCTTGCCTATCGCGGGCTTGAGACGGGCGACCGCGAGGTGACGAGCTACGTGCTCCGGCAGAACCGCGTCAATTTTGTGTTGACTACGCCGCTTGTGCCGGAGCACCCGGCTGCCGAGCACGTTAAGCAGCACGGCGACGGCGTCCGCGATATCGCGTTTCAGGTCGAAGATGCCGACCACGCTTATAACGAAGCCGTAATACGCGGAGCGAAGGGCGTCGTCGAACCCCGCGACCTGACCGATGCGAACGGCTCGGTCCGCCATGCGGCGATCGCTACATATGGCGATACGATCCACTCATTCTATTCGTACGACAGTGTGAGTAGCCCGACCGTTAGGGAGGGCGCACCACAGGGATCATTATCATCCGGCACAGCCACCGCCGCGAAGACCGAGACTGTCTACGCTTATTCCGGCGCATTCCTGCCCGGCTTTACCGAACAGCTCGTCCCCGGCGAGGAGGTCGGCATTCAGCTCGTCGATCACATCGTCGGCAACGTCGAGCTCGGCAAGATGAACTACTGGTGCGACTTTTACCGCGATGTGATGGGCTTTGAACGCTACATCACCTTTGACGATAAGGACATCTCGACCGAGTACTCGGCGCTGATGTCGATCGTAATGAGCGACGGCGGCCACAACATCAAGTTCCCGATCAACGAGCCCGCCGAAGGCAAGGGCGGCAAATCGCAGATCCAGGAATACATCGACTTTTACGGCTCGGCCGGTGCCCAGCACGTTGCATTGCTTTGCAAAGACATCTTGCACACCGTCGCCAAGCTGCAGGAGAACGGCATCGAGTTCCTTCGCGTGCCCGACACCTATTACGAAGAAGTTCTCGACCGCGTCGGCCCGATCGATGAGGACATCAAGGATCTTCACCGGCTCGGCATCCTCGTTGACCGCGATGACGAAGGCTATCTGTTGCAGATCTTCACCAAACCGGTCGAGGACCGCCCGACAGTCTTCTATGAGATCCTCCAGCGAAAGGGCTGCAAAGGCTTCGGCAAAGGCAACTTCAAAGCTTTGTTCGTCTCGATCGAGGAAGAACAGCGGCGGCGCGGGAATCTCTAGACGCATATCGGCAGAGGCGTGTCAGTAGCCCGACCGTTAGGGAGGGCGCAACGTAAAAGTGAAGCGAGATCATATTGATTTTCAAGACCGTTCCACGCCGCTCGCGTATCTGATCACCATTCGAACATACGGCACATGGCTTCATGGGGACGACCGTGGCTCTATGGATCGCCGGGAATACAACATTTTCGGTGCGGCGAAGATCGCTCCGAGCGAGAGGGCTCAAGAGCGTGACCGAAAGCTAATGAAAAGTATGCCGTACGAAATGGACGCTCGAGATCGGTCGGCTGTCAATACGGCCATTCGTGGCGTATGCGCCCATCGGGCCTACAGCTTGTTTGCGGCCAATGTTAGGATGACCCACGCACACATCGTAGCCTCGGCAAGCGATCGGCCGGAGCTGATGATGAACTCGTTCAAGGCATATTCAACTAGAGAGCTAAGGAAAACGGGCTTGATAGACCCCGAACAAAAGGTCTGGGCTCGCCATGGCAGCACGCGTTATCTTTGGACCGAGCGGCACGTAGAGGCCGCCGTCGAATATGTACTCTATGATCAGGGAGGGGATTTGCCCGCGTTTGATTAAGCTGACCCGAGGGTCGAATTGCGCCCTCCCTTACGGTCGGGCTACTGACACGAGCCGCTGAAAGCCGGAGTTTCACGTGATGAAGATCGAACATCGAAAAGATGATATTCACGAGCTAAAACAACTTCTCGCGGTTTTTGCCGAGGCGTTTGAGGATCATGAGTCTTACCAATCGGCGGTGCCTTCGGATGAGTATTTGGAGGGGATGCTTGCCCGCGAGGATTTCATTCCGCTTGTTGCGGTCGCTGATGGAAAGGTTGTTGGCGGGTTGGCCGCGTATGTGCTGCAGAAATTTGAACAGGAGCGGTCGGAGATCTATATTTACGACCTCGCGGTTCTAGAAGAGTATCGACGGCAACGCATCGCGACCGGGTTGATAAACAAGCTCCGTGAAATAGCCCGAGAGCGTGGTGCGTGGGTCATATATGTGCAGGCCGACCACGGCGACGACCCGGCGATAAAGCTCTATGAATCGCTCGGCACCCGCGAGGACGTGCTCCATTTCGACATCGAACCATGAATACCTGCGAGCCCACATTCCGTGATTTTCAGCCCGCCGATATCGATAAGGTCGCCGCACTTCTGCGCTCGAACATCCCGAAGTATTTCGTCCCGGCCGAGGAGCAGGAACTTCGCGATTATCTGGCCGAGCATCCCGAAGACTACTGGTTGATCGAAGAGAAGGGCGAAACGGTCGCGGCCGGCGGCGTTGCTCTTAATAGCGACGGCTCGGTCGGACTCTGTTGGGGAATGGTCCGCAACGACCTGATCGGCACCGGCCTCGGCAAGCGATTGACGCTTTTTCGCATCGAAAAGGCGCGCGAGAAATGGGGCGACCGGTCTTTCATGATCAGCACCTCGCACCACACCGAGGGCTTCTACCGGAAATTCGGCTTCGAGACCATCGAACGCATCCCCGACGGCTTCGGCCCCGGCATCGATACCTGCAAGATGCGCACAAAAGCAACCTGACCCGCCCGCTACCCGTGCTATCATTTCCCGATGAAATTTCTCACCCGTGCGGTCTCAAAGATGCACCCGCTTGAGATCTTGTTCCGTGGCTTGCTGATAAGCCTCGGCGGGCTGCTCTATCTTTTTGCGGCCTGGTTTGCGGCCGGCTCGATCCGGACCGTCGCCACGCACGACTTTGCCACTGCCGAGGTCACTCGCTCATTTGCCGAAGGTTCGCCCGGGGCCCGGTTCCAGACCTACCGCATCGAGGCAAAGTTTTCCACGGAACGCGGCAATCACCGCACAGAGATCAGCCGAGCGATGACGATGCCCGAGCCCGGCGACCGCATCCCGATCTATTACCAAATGGAAACCGCTTATAAGTCGCAGCTCGGCGGCTTCTGGGGCCTCTGGTTCCTGCCTCTTCTCATCGGCCTTATCGGCTCGATCTTTATGTTCTTCGCTCTAAAACCGGAGAAGGGAAATAAAAGCGTTTAGCTCATTTGCCAGGCGGCAATTCGATCGGTGCTCCTTGCTTGAATCGATATTTGATCTTCGTTACGTTCGCGAGGTCGGCAAGCGGGTCGGCCTCGAGAGCGATGAAGCTTGCTTCATAGCCCTCGGCGAATTGCCCGATCTTTCTGCCCGGAAAGATCGAGAGCGGCGTCGTCTCCGTCCACATTTTCAAAAGTGTCGCTGTGTCAAAGATGCCCAAGCCGTTGAGATAGAGAGCCTCCTTAACCGAGGTGTCGCTTGTGTCGTCGCTTGCCACGACGAGCTTTGCTCCGCTTTTATAAAGTAGCCGCAAATTGTCGAGGTATATCTTCGCGACCTGCTCCTGCTCATTCGGTGGTGCCCCTAACCGCGGCAAACGTATTATCTCACCGGCGCGTCGGGCCGTAGTGTTCACAATGATGCCTTTCTTTGCGATCGAGCGAGCATCCGCTTCGGATATCAACTCGCGTCCGAGAAGCGGAATATGTGCGAGTTCGTAAACGCCGGCATCAACGGCAACCTTGAGATCGGCGGTCGAGGTGACGTGTGCTGCCACGCGGAGCCCGGCAGCCCGGGCCTTCTGGACTATCAGCGGCACAAGCTTCGGATCAAGCCCCCGCAAACTGAAGAATCCGGGATCGCTCTTTCGCTTCTCGTACTCTTCCGAATACCAGAGCATTATCTTGATATGGTCCGGACGATTCTTAAGGACCATCGGCCACTTCTTTTCGAGTTCCTCCGCGCTATCGACAGTAAAATAGCGGTGATCGCGGAGTTGTTCTTTGGTAAAACCGGGAAAATATCCCTGACGCATCAGGACATTCTCGATAAGCCCGATCGGATGTCCGCCGGAGCCGGTCAGGCTCCCTTGTCCGAAAACGGCATCAAGGCCGTTCGCCCGATTCAGCCTGAGGGCCTTTTTGCCATCCTCGCCAATCGGGAGATTTCCCATGATCTTCACATAGAAGACTCCGCCCGCCAGGAAATTATTGATGGCCTGCCGATCCCATTCTTCAACACCTGTCGCCGGCCTGTGGTTGTGGGCTTCGGCAAGCGGCGGGACAAGAAAAAGGCCCGACAGGTCGATGGTCTTGTCGATCTTCACCGGCTTTTTTGACGTAAAGCGGCCGTCAACGCTGTACATGGTCCGGGCCTTGAACGCCTTGCCGTCAAACCATTTTCCGTTCAATAGGGCAGTGTTTTGCTCGGTTTGAGCCGCGGCCTGAACTGCAAAACTTGCCAATGTGATGATCACGCATGCGATCCTGAACTTTCCGGTCATTTTGTTTGTCTCCGCTCGTCTCGCCATTATATATCTGAATTTTGATATGAAGAGTGATTCCCTCCCCATAATTGATCCCGGTCCGGGCGCCGCCGCCTTTAATGCATCGACGCCCGGAAATGGCCATTCGGTTACTGCACTCGGCTGCCTTCAACCGTCACGACCGACCGCACGGTCGAGATCATAAAGAACTCCGTGCCGCGATCGGCGACGACCAAATAGAACGTGAGAACACCGACCGGGGCGGCGATCGTCATCGTACCCGTGCAATCGGCGTTCAGCTCGTAGGTTCCGGTATTGTTCACCGGAACGATCGTGCCGTTTCCGCTGTTGACAGCGGCATTTGTCAGCCCGCCTTCGCCGTCAAAGGTCATCAAGCTAACATTGGCAAAGGGCACAAGCGGCGAGGCCGGATCCATCGGGTTGGCAGGGGCAAAGCCGCTGCCCCGAGTCGCAAATCTCCCATTCAGCGTTGCGTTCGAACAAATGAACGGCGGTGCCGGGCTTTTCGTCGGGGCATCTGCCGCTTGGGCGGCGGCGGCGATTGCCGAGACCATTGTGAAAATAGCGAGCATGGCCGCTGTCTGAAACTTCTTCGCCTTTCGGGCATTATTGAACATCTTCATTTTTTGTATCTCCTTATTCTTTTCTGAGTCGTTTCTTGCGGGTTTATTTTTCCAGCACGGCGAATATAATGGTTGGGTCGCCGCCAAGTCGTGACGGAAACCTGACCGTTCGCTGACCATTGGCGTTTTCGCCGTATTTCGTGGGTTTTTCTTGCCTATGCCGCAGTCTGAACTCCCATTTTCCGGAGAAGTTAGATTTGGAGACGTGGTAATCGACCGCGCGTCGTTTGCCGTTTATCGCGGCGGGAAGCCACGGGAGATCACGCCGCGGGCCTTTGATGTGCTGATGTACTTGGTCGAGAACCGCGGACGCGTAATTGAGAAACAGGAGATCTTCGACGCCGTCTGGAAAGAGACGTTCGTCACGGATAATGCCCTGATGCGGGCCGTCCGCGAGATAAGGCGGGAACTCGGCGACAGCGCGACCGAACCGAAATACATCGAGACCATTCACAAACGCGGCTACCGTTTCATCGCCGAGGTCGAGCAGGCCATCGCTGAAATTGAAGATGAAGCCTCGCGGCAGGCTCCCGATGAAGCCTCTTCGGCTCGAGAGCTCATTGCTCCTCCGCGTGGAACCGAGGCCGCTTCCGGTATCTCGCGGATGCTTGCCTTCGGGCTCCTCTTTGCCGCGTTCGCTGCGGTCGCGGCCTTCGCTATTTTCTTCACACGCGGCGAACGGCCGATCAGGTCAATAGCCGTTATCCCACTCGAAAGTGCCGGCTCCGGCCCGGATTCCGAGCACCTCAGCGACGGAATCGCCGAAAGCGTCATCAATAGTCTTTCCGAATTGCAGGAGTTGAAGGTCGTCGCTCGCACGACCGCATTCCGTTACCGTGGGCAGGAGTTTGACCCGCAAAAGATCCGGCGGGAGCTAGGTGTGGACGCCATCCTGACCGGCCGCGTTGTCCAAAGCGGAGACGAACTGACGGTTCAGGCAGACCTGATAGACGCTGCGGATGGTTCGCAGGTCTGGGGTTCGCGCTACGTCCGAAGGCTTTCCGCCGCCTACGAACTGCCGGGTGCGATCGCCGCCGACCTCGCGAAAAAGCTCGAACTCGACCTGACCGATCAACAGGCAAAGCGGCTGACGAAGAACTACACCGAAAACTCCGAGGCCTATCGGCTTTTTTCGCTCGGGCGGTTCTTTTGGAACAAACGAAGCGAGGACGCGCTCAACAAGAGTATCGAGTATTTTGAGCAGGCCATCGAAAAGGATCCGAACTTTGCTCTCGCCTACGCCGGATTGGCAGATTCCTACGCCGTTATGGCCATCAGCGCGGACCTGCCTGCCCGCGAGGTGATGCCGAAGGCTGAGGCCGCAGCCAGGAAAGCTCTTGAGCTCGATGACGGGCTGGTCGAAGCACACGCAACGATGCTCCGCGTCAAAGCGCAATACGAATGGGACTGGGCCGGAGCCGAACGAGAATACCGCAGGGCATTGGAGCTGAATCCGAATTACCCGATGACCCACATATATTATTTGAGCTATCTGGTTTCGGCCGGCAAAGCGGATGAAGCGGTCGCATCGGTGAAGCGGGCACAGGAACTCGATCCGCTTTCGCTTGTGGCAAATGCCGTCGTTGCTCGGGCGATGTTCTTCGCTGGGCGGTATGACGAAGCCGTTGCCCAATCGCGAAAGACACTGGAGATGGATGAGAACGTCTTTCTCGCACGGCTTATTCTCGGGCGAAGCCTGGCGCGGAGCGGGGACCTCAACGCCGCGATCGCCGAATTCGAAAAGGCAAAACGGCTTCCAGGTATGAACTCCGAATCCACGTCCTTGCTCGCTCACACGTTGGCCGCTGCCGGGCGGACGGGCGAAGCACGGAAGCTGCTTGAGGAATTGATGCGGCTTTCAGCGACGCGTTATGTTCAGCCATTCGACATCGCCATCGTCCACGCCGGTCTCGGCGAACGCGAAGCAGCACTCGACTGGCTTGAACGGGCTTACGAACATCGCAATCATCAGGTGCCGCTGATCGATTCGGTACCCGAATTCGCCGAGCTCAAAAGCGACCCGCGATTTGCTTCGCTCCTCCAGCGTATAAGGGCAGGGATTTAGGAAGCTCGCCTCTGTGCCAATTGCCGATTTTCGTGGCAAAATGGAGTCATATGGACACGAATTATCAGACAGGCTTTGGGAATGAGTTTGCGACCGAGGCGGTTGCCGGGGCATTGCCGGTCGGGCGAAATTCGCCGCAGAAAGCCCCGCTTGGGCTCTATGCCGAGCAGCTTTCGGGCACGGCATTCACCGTTCCGCGGAGCGGGAATAAGCGGACGTGGACGTATCGCATCCGGCCATCGGTGATGCACAAACCGTTCGTGCCGTTCGCTCCCTCCGGCGAGCCGGGCGGAACTCTCTTCCGGTCCTCTCCGTTCGATGAGGCGATCACCGTCCCGAACCAACTTCGCTGGGACCCGCTGCCCGTTCCGGATGAACCGACCGACTTCGTCGAGGGCATAACTAGCATCGCGGGCAACGGCGATCTGTTCACACAGGCGGGCATCGCGGTCCATATCTATCGCTGCAACCGCGGAATGGGCAACCGCTATTTCTACAACGCCGACGGCGAAATGCTGATCGTCCCCGAACTCGGCCGGATCGGCATTTTGACCGAGCTCGGAGCGATGCAGGTCGGCCCGGGCGAGATCGCCGCAATCCCGCGTGGAGTTCGGTTCAAGGTCGAGCTTGCCGACGGCCAGGCCCGCGGCTACATTTGCGAGAACTATGGAGCACAGTTTCGCCTGCCGGACCTCGGCCCGATCGGGGCAAATGGCCTCGCCAATCCGCGCGACTTCGAAACGCCGGTCGCGTGGTTCGAGGACAAGGACGAGCCCTGCGAGATCGTGCAGAAATTTGGCGGAAATCTCTGGTCGTGTGAGACGGACCACTCGCCGCTCGATGTCGTCGCCTGGCACGGCAACTATGCACCGTATAGATACGACCTCCGCCGTTTCAACACCATCGGCTCGATCTCGTTCGATCACCCCGACCCGTCGATCTTTACGGTCCTGACAAGCCCGAGCGGAGATGCGGGCGTTGCGAACTGCGATTTCGTTATCTTCCCGGACCGCTGGCTGGTCGGCGAAGACACATTCCGCCCGCCCTGGTACCACCGCAACACGATGAGCGAATACATGGGCTTGATCTACGGCCAATACGACGCCAAGGAAGAGGGCTTCGTCCCCGGCGGCGGCTCGCTCCACAACCAGATGTCGGCACACGGCCCTGATCTCGACGCTTTTGAAAAAGCTTCGAACGCTGAGCTTAAGCCGCAGAAGCTCGCCGGCACGATGGCCTTTATGTTCGAGTCGCGCTACATCATCCGCCCGACCCGCTTCGCCATGGAATGCCCCGAG
Organism: uncultured Chloracidobacterium sp.; assembly: GCA_964526245.1. Classification (GTDB taxonomy): domain Bacteria; phylum Acidobacteriota; class Blastocatellia; order Pyrinomonadales; family Pyrinomonadaceae; genus OLB17. Next base: position 11,507 of record CAZGLZ010000051.1, read on the forward strand.
CTCCAGCCGGATTACTACGCCGTCTGGCAGGGGTTGAAGAAGAATTTCAATAGCTAGGCTATGACGAAAATGATGTTCATGAACGTTCAAAAACTTGCGTTTTCGTGAAATTTCATTATCTTTAAAGAAAATGAGTGAAACTGCTACGCTATCTACGATCATCGACGCCCGTGTTAAGGAGGCGATCACGCTCTACTGCAAGGAGCGCGGCATCAAGCTCCGGCATTTGATCGAACAGGCGTTGGTCGAGCAGATCGAGGACGAGATCGATCTCGAGGCCTATCGAACCCGGCAAAGCGAGGAAAGGGTGTCGCTTGAAGAGGTTCTGGCAAGATCACGAAAGAAGAAAAGCTAGATGTCCGCCTATACGGTCGAGTTTGTCAGAAGCGCCGAGAAGGAGTTTCTTCAGTTGCCGAAGAAGATCCGCTTTAGGTTTGAGGAAGCTCTCAAGCTGCTTGCGATCAGTCCGTTTTCGGAGCTTTTGAAGATCAAGAAATTAAAGGGGACCGAAGACGCGTTCCGGATCCGCATCGGCGAATACCGGATGATCTACCAGGTAAAGCAAGAAACGCTTATTGTCCTGGTGATCAAGGTCGGGCATCGACGCGAGATTTATCGCTAACGCAAGAAAAATAATAACTATGTCAATCAAAAGATCAGCAGACGCAAAATGGGCGGGGAGCATCATTGAGGGCAAGGGAAGCCTCAGGCTCGAGAGTGGTGCATTTGAGGGGCCTTATTCCTTCAATGCCCGGTTTGGCGATGACGCCACGATGACCAACCCCGAGGAATTGATCGCCGCGGCGCACGCCGGGTGTTTCACTATGGCATTTTCCGGCTTTCTCGGCCGTGCCGGATATGAGGCTACGAGCATCGAGACGAAGGCCGTCGTCCACGTCGAAAAGGAAGAGGCCGGGTTCTCGATCCCGCGCATCGACCTAATCACCGAGGCGGTCGTCCCCAATATCACCGACGAAGAGTTCCAAACGGTAGCTAAGGACGCAAAGGAAAAGTGCCCGGTCTCGCGCGTGCTTGCCGGTGCCGAGATATCGCTCTCGGCAACGCTCAAGAGCTAACGGCCGCGGCGTTTTCTTGAAGTTGTGAGGTGGTCTTGGTCATTCACCCGAGACCATCTCGAGCTTTGTTGCGCCGATATCGACCAGCGGCCCGAGTTCGTAAACGTTCCGGTAGCCGTAGGTGTAAAGCGAAATATAGGTCGAAATGTTGAGCGAGGCCGTCGCCATCTTCTTTGGGAAAGGCACTTCGGCGTTCTCAAAATTGTTGTTGCAGTAGATCAATATCCGCGTGTTCTTATCCGGAAAAAGCCGCCCGAGGCTCTCGACCGTTATGTCCGGAAAGCTCAGGTTAACGGCTCCCTTTACATGCATCTCGCGATATTTCTCCGCGCTTCGTGCATCGAGCACGACCGTGCCCGGTTCGCGGCTCATCTTGATGAACTCCTCTTCGCTCAGCCGCCGCGTCTCTCGGTGCCGGGCCGCCTCGCCCGCGATCTTGAGGTAACCCTCCATGTCTATCGCCGGGTTCGGTATCTCCGCCGCCATCTGCCCGAAAGCTCGCGCCGCCATCACCAAAAAACAAACCGCCGCAAGTCCCGCATATCTCATATCGTCCAATACCTCTCCTTCTGAACGCCCCTACGATGCCGAACTTGCACGAGCGCGTTCGCAACCTTAGGCCAAAGGTCTGCGTCGCCCTACTTGTTCTGTGATATGCTCGGCAGTAAACGTGCAGTAGAAAGCTGCCATGTTCGGCGAAGTTTGCGGATCCGAACTTGGCTTTTTCGGGCGTTTATTACTGTACGAACAAGGAGAACGACGAGTGCCAAACACAGCAAGTGAACGTCAGTTATTCAGGATATCCCTACGCCGGGTGCTCCAGCGCTATTCCCGTTGGGTCGAAGGAAGCCGGCATCTGCAGCCTCTCTTTACTACTGACGAGGAGTTCGACAAGGTCATCCACGTCATGGACCCCCTCGAGTTTGAGCTTATGCTGCAGTCGCGGAAATACCGGAGCTCCGAGGGATGCGCGCTTGCGGCCCTGACCGTTGGCAAGCGAAATGACTACGTCAACACCGATTCTCAGCGGATGATCTACTTTCGCCGCGACCTTTTTTCCGAGCGTTCTGCCATTCACGAGCTCTTTCATTTCCTGACACACCCGGCATTTACGGAGGCATTCAAAGGGAATATTGAAGTTGACGAGGGATTTACGGAGTATTTCACAATGAAGGTGATCGCTCCTGCTTCTGATCCGGCCCTGCCGATTACTCCGGCTTCGGTCGCGGCCGCCGCATCAACATCGGCGAGCTCTGCCTCTGCGTTCGCCCGCCCGCCTGAGGGCCCGAAGTCGGCTTATGAACCATTTCTTCGAAAGGCTAATCAGACCCGAACTTTCTTGAAGGAAAGCATCATTCCGATGCTGATGGAAGATCAGCGTGAAGATGCCTTGAAGAATCGGGTCGCCGAGTCCTCGTCGAGCGCAGCGACCGCCGCAGCCGCGGGCGGAACCGGCCGGCAGCGAAGCAACGCGGTCTCATCAATTAGCTATAGCGACTTCACAAAACGCGCCTACTTTGCCGGCGATCCCGAAATGATAAAGATCATCAAGGATCAATGGACCTGAACCTTCCCGTGGGCCCTTTTTGCCGAGCAGCCTGAGCGGGTCGGTGAATTTGTATGGCGAGTTGCGGACGTAGGTGTACCGGTTAAAGGTCTGCGGGTTGCGGATGGTGGCGCTCGCCGTTAGCGGGTCGACCGAGGTGAATCGGCCGTGGGTCGCGTTGTAGTACCTCGCCTGGGCGAAGTCGAGGCCCGATTCGGTGTCCTTCTCGTAGCCCGTGTAGCCCTTCCGCGTCTCGCTCTGGCCCGCATAGCCAAGCCCCGCCGCCCGCTCCGGCGTCACGCTCTCCTCGCCAAAAGCCGTGTAGTCCCGCCGGCTCGTCACCCGCCCATCCGATGAGCCTTCGAAAACCAAATCGATCATAATGCGTACTCGGCCGAGATCACGTTACGGTATGCTTCAAGGGCCGACTTGCGCCTGTGTAGGTAGTCTTCGTTCTCTAAAATATCGATAGCCGACGCCCCGAGAGCGTCGTCAGCAGAGGAATAATTTGAAGCAATTGCGCAACCGAGTCGATCGTCGATTTGAAAAACGGCAACGAGTGCCGACGCCCTTACCCTTTTGTCTTCGTTCTCGTCTTCAACCAACCCAACTAATTTGGGCAAGGCCTCCTTGTAACCTCCGTTGCCAAGAAAAGAGACGATCATCAGTCTCTTCGGATGAGACCTATCGTTGACCGCCTTGATGCTCGCATCAAGAACGCAACGGTCCCGAACGATCAATAGATCCCGATAGTCGCCGTGGTAGTTTTCGTACTCCGGCAATTGACAAACTGACGGAACGACAGGCAAAACCTTGATGAAAATCGCGGAGAGCGAAACCAAAAATAAAACGAAGAAAAAAACAAACACTCTTTTTCGATACATCTTTGAGTCACCTAGTTCACCGAAACGGCCAACAAACATCCTATTGTTATCGTCTTACCGTTAACGCGATCTTATCGAAACTGCTTTCGCCAATTAGCTTCAGAAGCTTCTTCGTTTGAGCATTGCCTTCCCGACCACCGCCGACGTCGATACACCCCTTGCTTCCAACATAGACACCACCGTGAAGGTAGAAGCCCTCACGCTTTACGAGCCCGCCACCTGCATTCAAAGGCACTAGAACCCATTCAAAATATGGATGCCTATTCTAGGTCGAGCCTAAACATCGAATCTGTTCCAAGAATGACAAAAAAGTCGGGACCTGAATAGATTCTCACTAAATCCTCCCCTATTCCCGACTGCACGTCAGCCCATTCCACGCCACCGGTAAACGAAACCGCCAAAGACCCCTTATCTCCCACGGCAACTATCACCGAGCCGCCGATACAGGCAATATCTCGCCAAACTAACGAATTCGCAGTGCGAGAAATCAAACTGGTCATGGTCCAACCGTTTACGTTATCAGAGGTTGCGACCTCGCCTTCGGTTCCTAAAAGTAAGGTTTGCGAATCAGATTTTCGAACTGCAGAAGAAACTGAAAACAGTTCAAAGCGTTCTGGTGACCATGTCTTCCCCCCGTCTCGGCTACGCATCAATTCATCCTTGGCCACAACCATTATAATCTCGGAACTCGAAAGAAAAATTACATCGTAGGGAAATCGATCGGATCGCAACTCGGCGAATTTCGCGAAGCTCCTACCTCCGTCATCCGTACGCCAGACCTCCATGCGCTGTTCGTTAGACACGTTATGTCTGCCGACAACGACGCCGATTTCTTCATTCCAGAAATCAATAGCAACAGGGGTCAAATAAGAACGTAATTCAAATCGTTGCCAGTTTTGGCCGCCGTCCATTGTGTTGAAAAACTGAGAACGAGCAACAATCACGCCAGTGCTCGCGCTAGGAAAGGCTATCGCTTCGGGCATTGCAAATCGATTTGTATACTTCGTTCGCTGCCAAGATTTGGTCCCAACATCCAGACGTGAAACAAGACCGTAATTTTCTCCATCATAACCAACGGACCAAATGCTCCCGTCCGGCGAGATTGCAAGATCGTAGTGGGAGGTGTGCCCCGTAACGTAACGTGGACCTAATTTAGAGACGGTCACTTTGCGTGCTTGCCCAACATTGCCATCGGTCGCGGGGACAATCGAATTCTTCCAAAACCATCCGGCAAAGGCGACCCCCAAAACTACCATTAGCCCGACTATTCTCATTTTCTTATCCTCCATAAGCCAAAACTACCTACAACCCGAAATACATCTTTGATGCGTTCTATAATTCGAGCGTATCGAATTATAGAACCCGAAGAACTTATCCTTGTAACCTTTTTGGCTCGGCGTGAGTCCGTCCGCGCCAAATCCCTTAATGGCGCTCTCTTGATTTCCATGCCGCTTCAACTGATTTAAGAATTCGTCGAATGCGCCAGCAATGTTGAACCGCCGATTCTCGACTCCTGACCGAGCTCTAGGCGGACAGCCGGGGCAAGCTGCCGAAAGTTGCAGAGGATTCACGTCGGGTAATTTGTGTGGAAAGGGCTGGCCAGTACGCTTACTGATGTTGGCACTATCAACCGAGCCTACTCCTAGATATGATTCGGTAACTCCGAGAGCCAAGGCTATCTTTGGGTCCACATTCTTCTGAAGAGCCACCTCAACTATATCCTGAGTAACGTCCTTGATCGTTTTCTTTTGCGCTTGCGTGAATGTTCGGGCCCCCTGAACGTCCGCGACGTCCACAATAACGTTCAAACTCGGGGGAGGCGGTATGCCTGGAAGACGAACTTCGCCGCCGGTGTTAGGGTCGATTGTCACGTATTGGCGACTAACGATCGTAACCGTAACTGTCGCAGATTGACCACCTGTGACCATTGTCGTACTTAAAATGGTTGTTGTTGTAATTTCGTACGTCTCCCACTGTTCGCTCTCCGAAAGAAAATTACCAGAACCAAAGGGATCGGAATCTGTAAACACGCCGAAGCTTTGACCTCCGTCAGAGTTTCGGCATCGGTTGCCGCAGGCTCCGGTGGTCTCGGGGATTAGGCCGAGCGGGTCGGTGAATTTGTACGGCGAGTTGAGGACGTAGGTGTAGCGGTTAAAGGTCTGCGGGTTGCGGATGGTGGCGCTTGCCGTTAGCGGGTCGACCGAGGTGAAGCGGCCGTGGGTCGGGTTGTAGTACCTCGCCTGGGCGAAGTCGAGGCCCGATTCGGTGTCCTTTTCGTAACCCGTATAGCCCTTCCGCGTCCCGCTCTGGCCCGCACAGCCAAGCCCCGCCGCACGCTCCGGCGTAACGCTCTCCTCGCCAAAGGCCGTGTAGTCCCGCCGGCTCGTCACCCGCCCGTCCTCGTCCGTAACCACCCGCGGGCTGCCAAGATGATCGGTTGTCAAATAACTAACCTGCGGCTTTACCGTCTCTATTTGAGTCGAGTACTCCGCAACAAGTTGCCAGATGGCATTATAGTCCGCCGCGGCGGGAAATGCGTCACCAAATTGGTGTAGTGCAAAGGGAGCTACAGGCAGCGATCAGATCGACCGCCTGTTCTCGCGGCTCAGCCGCCGGTCTTTCTGTGCGGCTTTGGTTCTGTGCTTTCTGTGGTAATGGTTTTCTCTAAGGCAACAGAATTCACAGACGAGCTTCCGGTTTTCTTATTCGGTGGTTACTAATGCCACCGTCTTCGGCAGTTCCGGGTTCATTTGAATCCCGTCGTCTTCGACTACTTAGACCGGTCGGGCCGGGATTCAGATCCGGCTCCCGTGCGGCTCGCTCAGTTCAGCTTCACAAAGCTCCGATGAACGACGACGCCGGCCTTATCTTTCGCCTCGTACACTACCTCGTTTTCCGTCTGGCGGGTGACCACCTTTGACTTGGCGACGGTCTGACGTTCTCGGGCCTTGCCCTTTTCGGCCTTTGAGATAAAGCTGGTGATATCGCCGGCGGTCGGTTCGCTCTCTGCTTTTTCCTGGTCAGCCAGCGAGATCGCTTCGGTCACGGTGGCGTTCAGCATCTTCGGCCAGAGCTTTGTGAACAGGTGATTCGAAACGTAGATATCGGCGCTGTTTATCTCGCCGTTGATGGCGAACGCATATCCGATGACGTCCGTCTTGTCTTTCAAAAGGTTCGCGAAATTCTTTGCGAATTCTTCTCTCGTTCTCACAAGCTTCTTGTTCTCAAGCGAAAGCTGAAGGCTGGTGGCCGAGCTGTTCGCCGTAACATCGACCGTCACGTTGGCCGAGATATTCCTTTGTGCGTTTGCCACCTCGTCCCAAACCGCGGTTTGCGAGCCGCCGCCCGACCCTGTTCCCGTTCCGGTGCCTGCTCCCGATGAAGATCTTGATCCCATTACAACGACGTTTTGCTCGACATTTCCCGAACCGGAACCCGCGGCCGATGCTGACCCGGAACCAACCCCATCTCCCGATCCCGATCCGGAGACGACCCCATTTGCTGCGATCTTGAGTTCTTTGGAAACGATCCGTTCTTCTGAAGATGAGAATTCCTTTTCGTTCTCATCGCCGCGGCCATCCCATCTATCTGATTCAACGCAGAAGGCCTCGATCGAGACCTTGCCCGAGTTTCGCGGCACGATGATGCTGATCGCGAGCACGCGGTCCTGCTTTCCGCCCTTGACGATATCTCCGGACTGTATGAACACGTCGTATTTCGGCGAGATGTTCTCAACGATAAGCTCGTTCACGTCCTCGGTCTCATAGACCTTGAAGACCTTCATCTCCATCGCCTCCTGCAGCGTGATCAAATTCTTGTTGCTGTTTACGTCTTGGCCGTGGATCAGGAAGATCGTCAAATTCTGGTGGGTGTAGGGGCCCGAGATCCGGTACGCACTCTGGCCGAATGCCGACACGGCCCCGATAAAAAGACACACCACCACCGTAAGGCTCAAAATTGTCAGGCCCTTCATAAAGATCACCTCGCTTCGATATTTGGTCTATTTAGCTAACGCTTGTTCAAACTTGTGCTGCTATTTGTGTCAGATGCACAGATCGGGAAATGGATGCATCGGGCACCCGGATTTCATGAAAAGAATTTGTCTCGCGAATGGCCGTTAATGAAAAGGACGAAAAAAATGCCGAAGATCAAAACAACCAGCTAGGGCCCGTACTCTGAATTCTGCAACTTCGCAACTTTCGCAACTCTCCAGAACTTCCATTTCGTCCATATCTCCCGTATCTAACGGATCGCCGTTCAGTTTGGCTTTGGAACCGAGGAGAATGGACAGCGGGAGACGAGTGAATGGTGAATGGTGAATGGTGAATAGAAGGAAAACCATTGCGGGGCCTTTGCAGCTTAGCGGAAAGACACTTTTAACGCGGAGGCCGCAGGGATCGAAGAGGCAGGATATTTGTACTGATCAGCTCTAAGCCATTAGCCGTAAGCTGTTTGCCGGGGATCGACGCTCAAACCCCAATGTTCCCCTTTAACCAATTAACGATGGTCCAATTAACAATTGACAATTCGATCGAATGCCGAAGACCAAGGACCAAAAACCCAAGACCAAAGACCAAAGGCAAGCTGGGTGTTGCATTTGTCCCATTCGACACATCTGTCCCATTCGTTCCTAGCGTTCAGGCGTTTCACGCGTTTCAGTTGTTTCAGTTGTTTCATTTCTTTCATTCGTTTCAACCGTTTCAGAAACGCCCGGTCGAAGCAAAAAATGAAACAGACTGCGAAGTTAACGGAGGTGTTTATGGAGAAAGCGGATGATCTTGTAGCCATCGATATAGACCCAGGGCTTTTCGCCGAGCGTGTAGTGGCCGCAGGGAATCGCCGCTTTGCTGTGGCGGATGCGGTGTCGGCGAAGGGCGTTCATCGTATCGCGGGAGAGGTGGACCGGGAAGCTGAGGTCGTAAAGCGTGTAGATATACCTCTGCGGCCGATGCGGCAGGCGGGCGAGCTTTTCGAGATAAGCCATCGGCGAGACCGGCATCCAAAAGTCGCGGAGCTCGTCGAGCGAAATGTTATCGCCGATGCCCTCGCGGACGTGGTAGGTCGAGAGGCCGTGCCAGACGACATCCGCCATATAGCCGGAGACGTGGTTGAAGACGGCCGCATCGATATCAAGATCGTGGACAAAGGCGAGAAAGGCGACGCACGAACCGATGCTTGTTCCGACAACGCCGACGCGTTCGTAGCCCTGCCCGCGGAGCCATTTGACCGCCGCACGCGTGTCGAGAACCGCCTGCCGGATCGATTGAAGCGAGCGGCCGATGTTTGGCGAGACGAGATGATCGGCACGCTCAAGCTCGGGCGGCATCCGCTCTTCGTGATAGGGCAGGGTCAGCCTGAGTGCCGAAAGCCCGACGCGGTTAAAGAACTTGCAGAGGTCAAAGTATGTGCCCGCCTTTGCGTTCCAGTGCGGAAGCACGACGACAGCCGCCCGCTTATCCGGATGCGGAAAATAAGCGCCAAATGCGGTGTTATTCTCAGCCGAGGGCGTCTTAAGAGCGCTCGGCCAGGTGAGGATCGGCATCTCGACCTGCTTCACGGGCCCGGAAAGCTCGGCGGCACTCAGCGATGCGGCCGAAGGATAAAGCCGCTGCTCGATGCTGAAGTCGATCTCCGCCGGCAGCGAGAAATACTCGTCGCTGTTCTCGACGATCCGCCTCGCCGCGGCGGCAAACTCGGCAGCGGGGTCGCCGCCATTGGCCTCAGGCGCAATGAACTCAAGGCCCCATTCAAAGGGCCGGACCTCGCGATTGTCATTGAGCATCGCGAAGTATCGCTCCCGGTTGTGCATGTACCGCCGCAGCATAAACCTCAATCGTATCGCTCGGCGGTGCGAAAAAGCAAAAAAGCCGCCGGAGCGAGTCCGGCGGCAAGTGTCGATCAGCGGTGCGTCTCCCCAGGTTCAATTGACCGCACGGAAATCGACATCAAAGAGGTCTTCATTGAGTTGGACGGATCGGGTGGGAACAGCGAACTGATACTGCCGTCGCTCGACCGTTATGAAATAAAGCCGGCCCGAGCCGAGCCCCTCAATGCGGTAATTACCGAAGCTACTGGTGATCGTCTGCCAGGTGTTGCCTTCGCCATCGATCACGGTGATCGAGGCGAGCGGGATTCCGCCGCCCGCAGAATCAGTGACACGGCCGGCAAGCGTGGCGGGAGCGGAGGTCGGAGCGAGCAGCGAGATCGCGGCATCGGTGAAGGTGACCGAAAGGCTTTCGGCGAGGCCGTTGACGGCTTCGCGGCGGACCGGCGAATTGCCGAACGCGATGAGAGCCGAGGCCGGGTTGGTCGGAGCGACCGTGAAGGTCATCGTCACAAGCTGCTGCGTACCGGCCGGGAGTGGCTGGGTCGGGTCCTTGTCGAGGACGATGCCGAGCCGTCCCGCGGCCGCCTGCGAGGAGTTGACAGTCAGGCTCATTCCGGCGGCACCGGTCCCAAGCGAGATGTTCGCCGGGTTCGAGATGACCTGCGGGTCGAAGTTAAGCGTAAAGCCGACTGCAACCTCATCGCCCTGGGCCACGAGTTCGATGGCGACGCCGATCTGATCGCCGCTTCGAGTCAGCCGAACGGGCCTGATTTCCCGCGAGCCCATCGCGGACTCGCGGCCCGCAACGGTCTTGACCGAGGCACCTTCGATTGCAGCATTCGGGCCGGCCGCGTTCTTGACCTCGTCAAGCCCGGCAACATAACGGCGCGATTGGACGATATCACCGACCGAAAGCACGCCGTCTCCGCTGGTCGCAAGCGGTGCGGTATCGGCCCGCTGGAACTCGTTGTATTGGAAGCCAGCATCGAGCCCGGAGATGAACCGCCGCACCTGCGTCAGATCAGCGATAGAGACCGTGCCGTCGTTGTTACCGTTCGGCCGCGGGGCGAGGTCGCTCTCGGTCGCCCCGCCGAGGATCGAGACAATAGCGTCCGGCGTAGCGGGGATCGCCTCGATGTTGCCGGCATTGTCGGTGGCAACGGAGAAGAACCGATACGTCCGGCCCCAGTTACCGAGGAAGGTGGCCGAGCCCGGGCCTTCAGCATTGAGCAGCGGCTGGAACGGCCCGCCGTTCTCAGAGAAGAAGATGTCAACGCCCTTTACACCCGAGCCGCCAGCGGCGTCGTTGCCGTCCCATGTGAGATTGATCTCGGGCGTGTCAAGCGTAGCCGGAAGTGCGGCGACACTGCTCGTCGGAATGTCCGCATCGAGCGTGTTCGAGGTCGCATTGGTGACGATCGGCTCGTTCTCATCGAAGTAGATGGTCGCGAAGTTCGCGATCTCGGTGCCGGTAGGTTGGGTGGCCTTCGGCTGGATGGTGAAGGTAACGAAGCCCTCGCCATCGCGGTCCTCATTGTTCGGCGGGAGCAAGCCGACCAGCGGGCTAAGCGGCCGCTCGTTGGTTTGCGGATCGATGGCGGTCAATGTCCAGGTGACCGTTCCATTCTGGATGTTCAGGCCAGCCGAGATCTCAGCTTGGATATTCCCAAGGTCTTCGCCAAGCTGCATCCTGGTTTGGAAGAAGGCACGATTCTCGGGAACCGTGACGCGGTATTGCTTGAAGCCGATCTCCTTGAGCCGGAACGTCCGCGGGTCGAGCGTCGTTGGAAGTTGATCGACGATTTTGATCACCTGCGCCGGAGCCTCTGCAGTCGCCAGATTCTCAAAGTTGATTCGATATTCGATCGGCTGCTGGACTCCAACGAACTTCTCAGCACCATACCCGGCCGGCCCGAGCTTTTCGTTCGGATCGATCGAGAATGGTTGTCGGAAGATTACAACATTCTTGTAGTTTCCGTTAAGGAGGCAGTCGTCGAGCTGACTAAGTAACTGGACGAGCGTAAGAGCTAGGGATATGGCACGGATCCAAGGAATTGATTTACCAGCGCATTCGGCAAGTTTGCCAGCAGTACTCACGAACTTGCCGGCAAGCGATGAAACGATGTCCCACCCACCAACATTTGCGGCCCCCTTGAGCAAGAGCCCGGAAACAAAGTCCGCAGAGCCTGCAAGAACCGTCCAGCCCGCTTGGAGGCAATCCGAAGGTAAGAGTTCTCCAATTGCCGCAAAGAATATCTGCCTGAAGAGTTCCTTCCAGCAGTTAGGATCGACCGGTTGGTTCATCGCGCTCGAAACGCTAACCGCGGAAAGGCCAGGCGGCAGGTCCGGAGCTCCCGGTCCGAGGAAAGGAGCTGCGTCACCAAGTGATGGCAAAAGCTGGATTGCAACAGGGAACTCTCCGAAATTTATCGGCAAAGCGACATCAACGCGAATGTTGATGCTCGCTCCGCTTCGGAGTATTGGAGCATAGAGCATGATCACTCGAATTCCGTCGACATCAAAATGTAGCGGAATATCGTCAAGAATCGCTTCGGGCGGCAGGTCTTCCGTCGGGTAATCCAGATAGTTCGAACGATCGATCTGATAGGCATAGCCAGCCGGTATCTGGATGAAGATCGGGACGTTGAAAGCATCGTTGATGCCGTCGTTATGAGCAGTAAAGGTAAAACGTTGAGTCAATCCGCCGCGGCCTACGGTTG
>CAZGLZ010000052.1:0-3030 GCA_964526245.1 uncultured Chloracidobacterium sp.
ACCGCGAGGGGTCATCTGCCCTTACGAGGTCGTCGAGCGTGACGGCGTTCTCGATCCTGAACTTGCCCGCGGCGGTCCGCCGAAGCTCTTCGAGATGGGCACCGGTTCCGAGTTCGCGGCCGATATCTTCGGCGAGCGTGCGGATATAGGTGCCCGCCGAGCAGCGTACCTGAAAGCGAAGGTGGAACGTTCCCTCTTCGGGTTCGGCCGGGACGCGATCCTGCGAAAGGTCGAGCTTATAGATCGTAACGTCGGCGGGCTCGCGTTCGACCTCTTTGCCCTCGCGGGCGAGTTCGTAGAGCTTGCGGCCAGCGACCTTTTTTGCCGAGTACATCGGCGGCACCTGCTTGATCTCGCCCATGAACTTTCCGATGGTTTCGATCAGGGCATCGGGCGTGACGGCGAGGTCGGCACGCGGCTCGGTGGCGCGCCGCTCGCCGGTGCGGTCGCCGGTCTCGGTCTCGTAGCCAAAGCTGACGAGCGCGTCATATTCCTTTTCGTCCTTATCAAGAAACTGGGCGAGCCGCGTCGCCCGCCCGACCAGCATAACGAGCACGCCGGTCGCGAAGGGGTCGAGCGTGCCGGTGTGGCCGATCTTTCGCGTTTTGAGTATCCGCCGGAGCCGGGCAACGACGTCGTGAGAGGTCATTCCCTCGGGTTTATCTAATACAAGTATGCCGTCCATTTCCATCATTCTAACCGAAAAGGCGCGCTCGTGCCGCACGGGTTAATTACGTTGGCGGGCTGAGCTTTTTGCCGAGCGGGGTGTAAAATTCGAGCCTGTGCGACGAAGGCCGACCGAGATAAAGGAAGAGGACCGCGTTATTCGCGATGCGGCACGCTCGCGGGAGCGGACAATGAACCGCGCCGTCAAGCTGCTTGCCGCCAAGCCGCGTTCGGTCAAGGAGCTTCGCGGGCGGCTGCTCGAAAAGGTGTGGACGAACGAGGAGATCGTCGATGGCGTGATCGCGAAGTTAATGGTATATGAATACCTCGACGACGAGCGGTTTGCCCGCGATACGGCAGCGGCAAAGCTGAGGCAAAAGCCGCAGGGCCGGCGGCGGCTTGAGCAGGCGATGTCGCGGAAGCAGCTTGACCGCGAGACGCTCACTGCTGCTATCGATGCAGCTTTTGAAAAGCACCCGGAGAGCGAGCTGATCGACGTGGCAATCGAAAAGCGGCTGCGGATCAAGGGCCGGCCGGAGACCCGCGAGGAGCTTAAGAAATTTTACGACCACCTGATGCGGCAGGGCTTTGGCTACGGCCTGATCCGCGAAAAGCTCAGCCAACTCCCCGATGCCCCGCCCGCAGAGGCCGAGGAATGAAAGGCAAAATTCAGTTTGCCTGATGCCAAAAATTAGCCCGCCCGGAAATTTTTCTGAATCCGTTCCCTACCGAAAACCGAAAACCTCCCCAGAAGGAAATTATCCTTTCGATAAAATTTCGAAAATCTTTAGAACGATCAAGGGAGAAGTTATGAAAAAGGTACTTTTTGCAGTTTTCGCATTCGTAATGGCGATCGGTGTCGCCAATGTTTCGGCCCAGATGAAGAACGACAAGGACATCGTCGATACGGCGGTGGCAACCGATTCGCTCTCAACGCTGGTAACGGCAGTAAAGGCCGCTGACCTCGTCGCCACGCTCAAGAGCGCAGGCCCGTTCACGGTGTTTGCTCCGACCAACGACGCTTTCGGCAAGGTGCCGCAGGCAACCCTTTCGTCGCTCCTCAAGCCGGAGAACAAGCAGGCTCTGACGGGTGTTCTTACCTATCACGTTGTCGCCGGCAAGCTTGATTCGAAGGCAGTCGCCAAGGCGATCAAAGACGGCAAGGGCAAGGCAGTTCTGACGACCGTCCAGGGCGGCAAGCTGACCGCAATGCTCGATGGCAAGAACGTTGTCCTCATGGACGAGAACGGCAACAAGTCGACGGTGGTGATGGTTGACGTCAAGACCTCGAACGGCGTTGTCCACGTCATCGACACGGTTGTTCTTCCGAAGATGTAGTTCAGCGTCCCGCCAAGGGCTCGCCGTACAAAACATGGCGGCGGGCCGGGCGAGGGCGAGAAGTTTCTCCAAAGTCCTCACCAGACATTCGGGGGAGCGGTTCACAGGGGAGGAATGAACATTTTCTCCAGGTAGAAATACTCCTTATCAAGCCGGGCATCCGGGGGGTGCCCGGCATTTTTGTTTTTGGCCGCCGGGCTTGTGCTAGAATCTTTTCTTTATGACAGGCAGCGAGATCAGGCAGAAATTCCTCGATTATTTTGAGCGGAACGGGCACAAGGTCGTGCACTCTTCGCCGCTTTTGCCGGCAAATGACCCGACGCTTCTTTTTACGAACGCGGGGATGAACCAGTTCAAGGACGTATTCCTCGGCAATGAGAAGCGGGACTACAAACGCGCGGTGACAACGCAGAAATGCATCCGGGCGGGCGGCAAGCACAACGACCTTGACGAGGTCGGGAAAACGGCAAGGCACCATACGTTCTTTGAAATGCTCGGGAATTTTTCGTTCGGCGACTATTTCAAAGAAGACGCGATCAAATACGCATGGGAGTTCCTGGTCGATGAACTCGGGCTCGATACCGAGCGGCTTTGGTTCTCGGTTTTTGAAGGCGACGACGAGGTTGGTCCGGACGACGAGGCACGGGCACTTTGGGAGAAGGTCGGCGCGCGGCCCGAGCGGATCCTCGGCTTTGGCCGCAAGGACAATTTCTGGCAAATGGGCGATACAGGCCCATGCGGACCTTGCTCGGAGATCCATTACTACATGGGCGACGACCCAAGCGACCCGGAAAAGAACTCGGCCATTTGGGTCAACGGCGAGGGCGACACGACGATGGAGATCTGGAACCTTGTCTTTATGCAATACAACCGGACGCAGGAACCGGACGGCACGTTCAAGCTGACGCCGCTGCCGGCTCCTTCGGTAGATACGGGAATGGGCCTCGAACGAATTACCGCGGTAATGCAAAACGTGAAGACGAACTACGACACGGACCTGATCAGGCCGATCGTGGAATTTGCGGC
>CAZGLZ010000052.1:3130-23376 GCA_964526245.1 uncultured Chloracidobacterium sp.
ACGTGAAGACGAACTACGACACGGACCTGATCAGGCCGATCGTGGAATTTGCGGCGAGTTTGAAGGCTTAGCCTGCCCGCGGAGACATAATGTCGACCAAGGTCCTATTGATCGAAAACCAGCCGCTCACACGTCTAGGCGTGCGTGCGGTTTTTGCTGATGCGGCGGATGTTGAGATGATCGGCGAGGCGGACAATGCGGCGGATGGCTTCCGGATGTTCAGCGAACTGCGGCCGGATGTGACGATCCTCGGGCTGCGGTTGCCGGATTCATGCGCGATAGATGACCTTGATAATTACTTCGTCGAAGACGCAAAGGCTCGGGTGATCGTGCTGGCCGAGCACGCCGGCGATGCGGAGATAAGCCGTGCTCTTAAGAAAGGCGCCTCCGGTTACATCTGCAAAGATGTGACGCCCGCGGAGCTGACCGATGCGGTGCGGGCGGTCGCGGCGGGGCGGAAGTATATTCCGGACGACATCGCACGCATCTTGAGCGAAAACCTCGGGCAGGAAGAGCTGACCCGGACGGAGGCGAACGTGCTGCGGATGATAGTCGGCGGGATGTCGAACAAAGAGATCGCCTTTGCGCTTGACGTAAGCGAGAACACGATCAAATCGCACATCCAGAACATCTTCGGCAAGCTCGGCGTCTCCGACCGGACCTCGGCCGCCACGACGGCGATAAAACGCGGGATGGTGCGGGTTGATCTGTAAACATCGAGCTTTCCGCTAGCTAGAGCCAGTGGCAATTTAAGAACCTATGCACGACTCATGGATCGAATATGCCGAAGGTTTTACCTCGCCGGAGAGCGATGTCCTGCGTGAGCTTCGTGAACATTGCTACGCCCATTACAAGGATTCCTCGATGCTTTCGGGGTTTTATCAGGGCCGGCTGCTTTCGATGCTTTCGCATATGATCCGGCCGATGGCGGTGCTTGAGATCGGGACGTATCTCGGCTATTCGACCATCTGCCTCGCCGAGGGCCTGGCCGAGGGCGGAAAGGTCATCTCGCTCGACATCAACGAAGAGACGAACGCTGTTGCGCAAAGCTACATAGACCGCACGGAGTACCGCGACCGCATCCAGCTCCGGCTCGGCGAAGCGATGTTTATGATGCCGCATATGATCGGCCCCTTCGATCTGGTCTTTATCGATGCCGACAAGCCGAACTACTCGAACTACTACCGCCTCGTTTTCGAAAAGGTCCGCCCCGGCGGCTTCATCGTCGCCGACAACGTCCTCTGGAGCGGCCGCGTGCTCGAGGAAGAAAAGGACGAAGACACCCAAGCCCTCCACGACTATAACCAAATGGTCCTAGCCGACGATCGCGTCGAGAATATCCTGCTCCCTATCCGCGACGGCCTAATGGTCGCGAGGAAGAAGGGCGGCTATGCGTAAGTCTCAAATAGCCGCGGATCTGGTGATCGTAGCGTTCTATCTGGGAGTCGTCGCGCTTCTTGTTTTTGTCGATTCAGCAGTCGGTCTTAGCTTGCTTGCCATTCCGTGGAGCATTCCGTTGATGATGCTTAGCGGCCTGATCCTGCATATGACAACTGACGGTGACAAGATCATCATGATTGGGTGTGTCGTTGGCGCCGTATTGAACTCTATACTTTTTCTGTTCTTGAGAAATCGATCATAATCGCGTCCCCGCGGTCGTTGATGCGTATGGCTCATGGTTCGCAAAATAATAATCTGGCAATGGGTGTATCCCATATGATACACTCTAGCCGTGATCGAGATTCGCCAGACCGAGCACTACGCCAAATGGTTCGAAGCTCTTAAGGATCACATGGCCAGAGCGCGAATCGACGTCCGTATTCGGCGTCTTTCACTCGGGAATCCGGGCGACGTGAAACCCGTGGGCGAAGGTGTATCTGAAATGAGAATCGATTACGGGCCCGGCTATCGCGTGTATTTTTTGACGAAAGGCAGCGAACTGATCCTGCTTTTGATAGGTGGCGATAAGTCCACACAAGAAAAAGACATCGCAAAGGCGAAACAGATCGCCAAAGATGTCGATTAGGAGATCGGTATGGGAAAGATCAAAACGACCCCGTGGGATCCGGCGGAGCATTTAAATTCCGAAAACGAAATGGCGGCGTATCTCGAAGCGGCTCTTGAGTATGGTGAGCCTTCGCTCGTAGCCGCGGCGCTTGGCGATATTGCCCGGGCCCGCGGCATGACCCAACTTGCGCGAGATACCGGATTAGGCCGCGAGAGTCTTTATAAAGCTCTGTCGCCAAATGGAAATCCTGAGTTTTCGACCATTATGAAAGTTGTTCAGGCACTTGGCCTTCGGTTTCATGCTTCTCCTAATAAAGGTTAGGAAGAGGCTTGTTCCTTTAGTTTAGAGATATGGACGGCCGCCAAAATTACCGGTCCTCATACGAGTTGCGACGAGTTATTTTCTTTGGTGCAGTCGCAAGTAGCAGCCTTATCGTGTCCGTGCTGTTTCTTTATTATCTCGGTTCGCAGGTTTCTTCTCACCCCGGATATTCCACCGACACGATCAGCGAAATGATGGGATACGCGGAGTTCTTTCTGTTCTCCTACGGCTCTTATTTCGCAGCAGCCGTCATTGTTTGGAGCTACTCTGACTACTTCTCGAAAAAAACCGTCTCCTGGTTACCCATTGCGCTGTTCGGATCGATACTCTTTTCAACCTCATTTTTGCTTCGAGTTTGGATTTCAGATTTGTTGTCGTATCAAGAGAATGATCCTTTTCGGTCTGCGCCACCGGAATTTTGGATGGTGGTGGTGTCTATCCTGATCGTAGCCGGAGCTTGCTTTTTGATGACTTTCATCGGTTGCGCAATGGCATCGTCCCTATTTACTTCAAAGCACGATGCAAAAATCGTCCCAAAATAATCACCCAAAAGTATTAGATCGCTCCTACCGCAATTGATGGTTACATTCCGTGCCTGAACCGATAGACTTCTTGTAATGGCTTTGCGACTTTGCGGGTAATGGTTTTTCTACCGCAAAGACGCAGAGTCGCGAAGGAAGACAAGGAGAATTGTAAAATGTCGGCACAATCGAAGACATCGAGACAGGTAAAAAGAGTAGAAAGGATCGTTCCGCCGCCGCCGAAACATTGGGTCGGCGATGGGTTTAACGTCCACGGGTTTTTCCCGCACGGGCCGCTGACGGGCGAGCGGATGAGTCCGTTCTTTTTGCTGGACTACGGCGCCTTGACGGAGTTTCCGCCCCGAGAAGAGCCTTTCGGCGTCGGGGCACATCCGCATCGCGGATTCGAAACGGTGACCATCGCTTACAAGGGCAAGGTCGAGCACCACGACAGTTGGGGCGGCGGCGGGATCATCGGCGAGGGCGACGTGCAGTGGATGACCGCCGGCAGCGGCTTGCTGCACAAAGAGTTTCACGAGCAGGAATCGAACCGGCTCGGCGGGCCATTTCAGATGGTCCAGCTTTGGGTCAATCTGCCGGCAAAGGACAAGATGACCGAGCCGAAATACCAGGCGATCACGAATGCCGAAATGGGCCGCGTGAGGCTCCCGCTCGGCGGCGAGGTCGAGATAATCGCCGGCGAATTCGGCGGAGTAAAAGGCCCGGCGACGACCTTCACGCCCGTTCATCTTTACAACCTGAAGATGAAGCGGGGCGAGACGGTAGAGCTTTCTTATCCAGAAGGCTACACGACGGCCCTTCTTGCTATCGAGGGCTCGGCACTGCTGAACGGCGAAGAGAAATTGCCGCTTAACAACCTCGCACTCTTCGAACGCGAAGGCGAAACGCTGCGGGTGGCGGCACTCGAGGACGGCATATTCCTTTTGATGAGCGGCGAGCCGCTGAACGAGCCGATCGCGCAGTACGGCCCGTTCCTGATGAACACAAATGCCGAGATCGCCCAGGCGATCGACGATTACCAGCAGGGCAAATTCGGCTATCTCAGATAGCAAAGAACAAGGAGGAATTGCAATGATAAAGATCAGACGTTCCGGCGAACGCGGGCATGCCAATCATGGTTGGTTGGACACGTATCACAGTTTTTCGTTTGCGGATTATTACGACCCGCGGTTCATGGGTTTTCGCTCGTTACGGGTCATAAACGAGGACTTCATCGAACCGGCACAGGGTTTCCCGACGCACGGCCACCGCGACATGGAGATCGTTACTTATGTGATCGAGGGCGAGCTTTCGCACCGCGATTCGATGGGCAATGGCGAGACGATCCGCCCGCACGAGGTGCAGCGGATGACGGCCGGGACCGGCGTGCTCCACAGCGAATACAGCTCGCCGACGGACAAGACGCACATGCTCCAGATCTGGCTGCTGCCCGAAAAGAAGAACCTGCAGCCTTCGTATGAGCAGACCTATTTTGCTCCCGAAGAGAAGCAGGGCAAGCTCCGGCTCGTTGCCTCACGTGGCGGCGATGACGGCTCGGTTCACATCAATCAGGATGTGCGGCTTTATGCCTCGCTACTCTCGGCCGGGGACGAGGTAAAGCACGAACTTGCCGAGGGCCGATATGCATGGGTGCAGCTCATTTCCGGCGAACTCGCGATCAACGGCGAAACGCTCAAGCCCGGCGACGGCGCCGCCATCAGCGAAGAGACGCTGCTCAAGTTCAAGGCAAACGCTGACGGTACGGAGTTCCTCCTCTTCGACCTAAACTAACCGAATTGCCATAGGAGAAGATTCCCGCCGATTTCGACTTCTTCTATGGCATAATCATTTCGATGAACAACTACTTAGAGAGGATAACGATCGACCCGGAACAATGTGGAGGCCGTCCCTGTATCAGGGGAATGCGGATTCGCGTCATCGATATTCTGGACCTTTTCGCGGCGGGGCTCAGCCCGGAAGATATCCTGGCGGAGATGCCCGACCTCGAAAATGAGGACCTCGTCGCGGCACTCAACTACGCCGCCCGCAAACTTGACCACCCGATGATTCCGCTCGCGGCGTGATGATCTGGATCGACGCTCAAATATCGCCTTCGATCGCGGGCTGGATAAGCGAAACGCTCGGATGTCCAGCGGTAGCTTTGCGCGATATCGGCCTTCGCGACGCGGCTGACCTTGAGATCTTCAGGGCAGCAAGGGAGGCGGACGCGATCGTCATTACTAAGGATAAAGATTTCGTCGATCTGCTTGATCGGTACGGACCGCCGCCAAGAGTACTTTGGCTCACTTGCGGAAACACATCAAACGAAAGACTTAGAGAAATTTTCGCAGAACATCTGGTGACGGCCCTGCGAATTTTGGAATCGGAACACTTAGTCGAATTGGGGTGATTGACCTCTGCTATACTCCGAGCGGAGAAGATAGATGAAGATCGTTGCTGCGATATTGACCGCGTTGGTTGCCCTTGAGCACATCGGGATAATGGTGCTTGAGATGTTCTTTTGGGACCATCCGGTCGGGCGGCGGATCTTTGGGATGACGCCGGAGGTCTCGGCGGCCTCGGCGACCCTCGCGGCAAATCAGGGGCTTTACAATGGCTTTCTCGCGGCGGGATTGTTGTGGGGACTCGTCAGCGGGCGTCGTGAGTTGAAGCTTTTCTTCCTCGGGTGTGTTGTCGTTGCCGGGGTTTTCGGAGCGGCGACGGCAAAGGGCTCGATACTTTTCTCGCAGGCACTGCCGGCCGCGGTTGCGCTCGTCGCGGTGCGTCTTGCCGAGCGAAAAGGCTAGGCCTTGCCTTTGCCTGCCCGCGGCGGGATGACAAAAACAAATCTTTGTTCGGAGAGCGGGATGAGGTGCACGGTGTGCCGCGTCCCGATCTTCTTTAGAGCCTCGCCGAGCGACGGCCCGCTGAAGAGCACAAGCTCGCGGCCGGCTGCCCACTTGAGCAGCTTTGGGAGTTTACGTGAGAGCTTATCGAGAGCGCGCGTCGTTATGACGCTCGCCTCGCCCGGCTCCGCTTCTTCAAACTGCCGGTTGACGATCTGGACGCGAGCCGCGAGCCCGAGCCTTTCCACAGCCTCTTCGATATAATTGCACTTCTTTTCTTTCGATTCGATCAGCGTTGCCCGCAGCCCTTCGCGGACGAGAAGGCACGGCAGCGAGGGCAAGCCCGCACCGGTGCCGATATCGGCGATGTGAGCCTCGGCCGGCAAGAACGTGAGCAGATAAAGGCTTTCAAGAATGTGGCGAATCGCGAACTCCTCCGCATCGCAGGGCGCGACCAAATGGAGCAGCTCGTTGTGCTCGGCGATGACGGCGGCAAGGCCCTCTAGCCTTGCGATCTGCTCATCGGTCAGCCCGAGCCCGAAGGCGGCCTCGTTCGCCCTGATATGCTCTTTTAGTCCGGCTGTGATCACGCAAAAGACCCCGCAAAAAGGCAAAAGCCCCGCCTTCGCGGCCGGGCCTTTGAAAGATTGGTGCGGACGAGAAGAATCGAACTTCCACTCTGTAACCAGAACAGGCTTCTGAGACCTGCGCGTCTACCAGTTCCGCCACGTCCGCACGAGCGAATTCAGAGAATACTAATTCGCCGAGGGAAATTCAAGACATCGGCCCGAAAGGTGGTGTATATTTAGGGCGATGCGAAAGTTCCTTACGGCCGAATGGCGCGACCTGATAATGGCGAACTACGAGGTTCCGCCGGAGTTGCTTGCCTCGCGGGTTCCCGAGGGGACGGAGCTTGACCTTCATGAAGGCCGCTGCTTTGTCAGCCTGGTCGGGTTCATGTTTCTCGATACGCGAGTTCTGGAATTCCTTGTCCCATTTCACTTAAATTTTGAGGAGGTCAATCTGCGGTTCTACGTCGTGCGGGAGGCCGAGGGCGAGATCCGCCGCGGGGTCGTCTTTGTAAAAGAGATAGTGCCGCGGGCGGCGATAGCGATGATCGCACGGCGGCTTTACGGCGAGCCCTACGAACGCTGGCGGATGTCGCACTTCCGCGATGCGCTTCATGTTCGTTACTCATGGGAAAAGGGCGAATGCCGCAACACGATAAGCGTTGAGAGCGGGGCAAACCTTGGCGTGCCGGGCGAGGGTTCGCATGAGGAGTTCATAATCGAGCACTACTGGGGCTACACAAAACGCCGTGGCGGACGGACGGACGAATACAAGGTCGAGCACCCGAAATGGGAGCTATTTGCCGCCGAAAGGCCGCACATTGACGTCGATTTCGGCTGCACATACGGGCCGGAATTTGCCTTTCTCGGCGAAGAAAAGCCTTACTCGGTCGTCCTCGCCAAGGGGTCGGAAATCGCAGTTTACAAGGGCAAGTCTTTGAACTTGTAACTTGAAGCTTAAAACTGATAACTGAAACGGATATTTGTAACAGTTATTAGGTCATAGTTTTTAGTGTCTAGTTTTTTGTGAGTATGGCATTGGTCGATATTGCGGCCTTTGCGGATAATCTCGCGATCGGGAGCAGTGGAAGAGCAAGTTCTCGAACTTGTAACTTCAAACTTAGAACTAAGAACTGAACCGAATATTTGTAACAGTTAATAGTTTTAAGTTTTGAGGTGCCAGTTTTTTGTATGACACTCATCGGCATTGTGGCGATCGCGGAGAATTTTGCGATCGGGAAGGGCGGGAAGCTGCCGTGGCATTACCCGGCGGACCTGAAATTCTTTAAAGAGACGACGACCGGGAACGCGGTGGTGATGGGGCGGACGACTTGGGCTTCGATCGGGCGGCCGCTGCCGAACCGGCTAAATATCGTGCTCAGCCGCAGCGGCAGCATCGAGCCGCAGCCCGGCGTCATCCTGCTCCGGAGCAAAGAGGAAGTGCTGTCGCTTGCCGGTTATCTTAGGGGCGACGTGTTCATCATCGGCGGCGCGAAGACCTACGAGAACTTTGCCGATGTGATCGATAAATGGATCGTCACCGAGATACCGGAAACGGTCGAAGATGCTGATGTTTTTATGCCGCGGGATTTCTTCGAAGGCTTTGATGAAAGCGAACACAGCGAGCTCGGTGAAGGTCTTACGGTTCGGACGTTTCGGCGGCGGGCGTAAGTGATATAGAATGCGGGAAAACTGAGAGAGGAGGCACACGGCTATGATGGGTGGCAGAAGCTGGGACGAGTGGATCGAGAAATACGCCGAGGGGCATCAGCACCCGATGAATCGGCTGACGCACAGCTTTGGGATACCGATGATCGCGATCTCTATCCTGATGGTGCCGGTGTGTTTCTTTGTTGCGGGGCTTTGGAAATTCGCGCTCGGGCTTTTTATCCTCGGCTGGATGCTGCAGTTCGTCGGGCACTATTTTGAAGGCAAGCCGCCGGAGTTTTTCAAGGACTGGCGTTTTCTCTTCGTCGGGCTGCGGTGGTGGTTCAAGAAGGTCGTCGGAATTAAGGGCTAAGTGATAAGTTTTAGGTGATAGGTTTTGGTGCTGTCGGCTTGGGGCCGGCAGCTATTTTTTTGGATGGGGAAGGAACTCATTTTAGGGCTGGACGTCGGCTCGTCGAGCGTTCGCGGCGCGCTGTTTGATGGCAGCGGGCGGATGCTGAAGCGGACGTTCGTCAAAGAGGAGCGGCGGCTTGCGGCGACGCGCGATGGCGGTGCGGAGATAGATGCAGCGAGGGCGTTGCGGCAGGTCGTCGGCGTTATCGACGGCGTGCTTGAGCGGGCGCCCGCGGGCGCGACAACGCACGTCGCGGCGTGCACATTTTGGCACAGCCTGATGGGGCTTGATGCGGACGGCAAACCGACGACGCCAGTGTTCGGCTGGGCCGATAACCGCAGTCGCGGGCACGTCGCCAAGCTCCGGCGGCAGCTTGACGAGGCGGCCATCCATCAGAGAACGGGTGCACATTTTCACTCGAGTTTTTGGCCGGCGAAGCTGTCGTGGCTCACGGCCGAGCACAAAGACATTTGGCGGCGGACGGCCCGCTGGTGCTCGCTCGGTGATCATCTGCAAATGCAGTTCACGGGCGAGGCGGCGAGTGATATCTCGATCGCCTCGGGCACGGGAATATTCGACCTGCGACGGGGAATCTGGGATGCGGAACTTGTAGATTTCCTGAAGCTCCGGCCGGCGAGGCTGCCACCGATAGCTGCGGGCGGGACTGCTTTCCCGCTCCTGCAAAAGTGGCGAAAACGCTGGCCGCGGCTCGCCGATGCTCAGTGGCTTCCGGCGGTCGCCGATGGTGTGGCGAACAGTGTCGGTTCGGGATGTATCGACGAAACGCGAGCGGCGCTGATGCTCGGGACGAGCGGTGCGGTCAGGGTCGTATTGGACACACCGCCGGCGAGGATACCCGACGGGCTTTGGTGCTATCGCGTTGATGCTCGGCGTTTTATCCTCGGCGGGGCGATCTCAGACGGCGGCGGTCTTTATGATCGGCTGAAGCAGATCTTGCGGGTCGATATCTCCGACGCGGCGATCGGTAAAGAAATGGCGAAACGTGGTGCGGACTCGCATGGCCTAACATTCATGCCGTTCCTCGCCGGTGAACGCAGCACGGGCTACGACGAATTTCGCACCGGCGAGATTCGCGGGCTGACGATGGCAACGGACGCCATCGACATTTTGCAGGCGGCGATGGAATCGGTAGCGTTTCGGTTGGCGGAGGTCCTCGGTCGCATCGAACGCGTTTGCCCCGTCCGCGAGGTCATCGCTTCGGGCGGAGCGATCGCGGCCTCGCCCGTCTGGCCGCAGATGATCGCCGACGTCCTCGGCCGCGATATCGAGGTAAATTCCGAGCCCGAAGCCTCATTGCGCGGTGCGGTTTTGCTTGCACTGGAGAAGACTGGCAAAATAGAGCTTACCGACGGGCTTTCAGCAATTAAAACTAGAACAATTTCGTCTCATCCGACGTGCCACGCCGTTTACCGAAAAGCGCGGAAACGTAACCAGAGCGTTTACGGATCAGCCGGAAGGACCAATAAATGACAACCGCGACCAAACCGAAAAAGAAGACCGACATCGACACACTTTGCATCAACACTATTCGCACGCTTTCGCTTGATGCGATACAGAAGGCCAACTCGGGGCATCCGGGTTTGCCGCTCGGGATGGCACCGGCGGCGTATTTGCTCTGGACCAAGTTCTTGCGGCACAACCCGAAGAACCCGAAATGGTTTGGCCGCGACCGCTTTCTGCTCTCGGCGGGTCATGGGTCGATGCTGATCTATTCGCTGCTGCACCTGACGGGCTACGACCTCGGGCTTGACGAGATAAAGAATTTTCGCCAGCTCCATTCGCGGACGCCCGGCCACCCGGAGAACATTTTGACGCCCGGAGTCGAAATAACGACCGGCCCGCTCGGGCAGGGCTTTGCCAATGGCGTCGGGATGGCGATGGCACAGGCGCATCTTGCTGCACGTTTCAACAAACCCGGCCATCGGCTGATAGACGGCTATATTTACGGCATCGTCTCGGACGGCGACCTGATGGAGGGCATCAGCTATGAGGCGGCGTCGATGGCGGGGCACCTGAAACTCGGCAGCCTGATCTATCTTTACGACGACAACCGCATCACCATTGACGGTTCGACCGACCTTGCGTTCTCGGAGGACGTGACGAAGCGGTTCGAGTCGTGCGGATGGGCGGTTTCGACGGTCGAGGACGGCAATGACCTGAAGGCGATCGAGGCGGCGATAAAAGCAGCCCAAAAGATAAAGGACAAGCCGAAGCTGATCCGCGTGAAGACCATCATCGGTTACGGGATGCCGAAGCAGGGCACCTCAAAGGCTCACTCCGATGCGCCGGGCACCGACGCCGTAAAGGAAACAAAGCGGAACCTCGGCTGGCCGGAGAACAAGTCGTTTTTTATTCCAAAGGAAGCCTTGTCGCATTTCCGCTCGGCGGTGAAGACGGGCGCGAAGCTCGAGAAGGACTGGAACGCGGCTTTCAAGAAATACGAAAAGGCGCATCCGGAGCTCGCGGCCGAGCTTTCGGGCCGAATCGCGGGCCGGCTGCCGGAAGGCTGGGAAGCGGCTCTGCCCGGCTTTGACGGCACCGACGCCAAGGCGACGCGTGCCTACAGCGGCGAGGTGATCAACGCGATCGCCGGGACGATTCCGGCGATGATCGGCGGCTCGGCCGACCTTTCGCCCTCGAACAACACGGTCATCAAGGGCTCAGCAGACTTTCAGGCGGGGTCGTACCAAAACCGCAACATCCACTACGGCGTTCGCGAGCACGCGATGGGCTCGACGATGAACGGGATGGCGCTCTTTGGCGGGGTGATCCCATTCGGCGGAACGTTCCAGACGTTCTCGGACTATATGCGGCCGGCGATCCGCCTTGCGGCACTCTCGCACATTCAGGTCATTTACGTTTTTACGCACGATTCGATCGGGCTCGGCGAGGATGGCCCGACGCATCAATCTGTCGAGCACCTGGCGGCCCTCAGGGCGATACCGAACCTTGCACTCATTCGCCCCTGCGACGCACACGAGACGCGCGAGGCGTGGCGTGCGGCCCTGAAACGGACAAACGCACCGACCGCCTTTGCGTTTTCGCGGCAGAAGGTCGCCTTGATCGACCGCAAGAAATTCGCGAAGGCCGACGGCCTGCACAAGGGCGGCTACATTCTCGCCGAGGCCGCCGACAAGGCGGGCAGAAAGGCGGAGCCGAAACTGATCCTGATCGCGACCGGTTCCGAGGTCGGGCTCGCGATGGAAGCCCGCGAAAAGCTAAACGCCGCCGGAACTCCGACGAGGGTCGTCTCAATGCCGTGTTGGGAATTTTTTGACGAGCAATCGGCGAAGTACAAAGAGACGGTGCTGCCCGCGAAGGTAAAGGCACGGCTCGCAATCGAGGCCGGAGTTTCGATGGGATGGGCGAAGTATGTCGGCGACGCCGGCGACACGCTCTGCGTGGACAAATTCGGCACCTCAGCCCCGGCCGAAGACGTCTTCCGCGACTACGGCTTCACGGTCGAGAACGTGATCAAGAAAGGGAGAAAGCTGATTTGATAGGTTGATGGCCGCCGAGGTAAATATCGATCGCATCGTGCTTCGCCGCTCCCGAGAATCACGGGCATTCCAATTTATCGGCATCGTCACATATTTGGCGCTCGCTCTTCTGTTCGTTGCGGCACTCATATTTGAGTCAAACGATCATTACTGGAAACTTGTAATAGGAATCCTGTTGCTGACATTCTTGCACCGTTTTCCGATCCTTGTTCGAGAGTACTTTCGAAAGGTTGTGCTACTCGATTCACACATATCATTCAACTCTTGGAACCTGACGCCCCGAGTTTACAGGTATGAACAGATCTCCAATGTCGAAACCGTAGACGTCGATGGAAAAAAATGGAGTTTCGAACCGGTGTCATATGTAAAGGTCACATTTGACGATGGAAGGGTGTTAAAAGTTCAAAAAAGCCTGATGAGCGTTCGCGAGTTCAGGAAGCACCTAAGGTCAAGAACCGGCCGCACGTTTCGGAAAGCGCCCAAAACTAAAAGACGTTCTTCGCGTCATCGATAAACTTCACCCCGGTGCCCGACCTTTACCACGATCACAACCAGTCGATCATCGACGATCTCGTAAACTATTCTGTAAACACCCTGACGCACACGATACCTTTCCTGGCCTGAGAGTTTTTCGCTGCCGGGGCCGCGTGGGTCGGCGGCGAGTGCGTCGATCCGCTTGAGGATGCGTTTGACGTCCGTCTTCGGTATCGGCCGCAGGTCCTTGAAAACCGACCGCTTGAATTCGATCTTATATCTTGCCATCGGCCTTTAGCTTCTCGAGCATCGCTTCATACGAGATAACAGGCTCCTTCGCCCGGGCTTCAAATGCGGCGAGGTCTTCCTGATCCTCGCGAAGGCTTTCCCTTAGTGCGTCGTTCACGATGTCCGATATCGAGCGGCTGGTCGAGGCCGATTTGAGCTTGACCGCACGATGGATCGCCGGGTCAAGATAGATGGTCGATCGCTTTGTTTCCGTTGACATGTGAACATTATAACGTCGTAACGCTAAAACGTCCAGATGTTTTTGCGTCATTGGGCCGTCGTTCGCGAACACAGTCTTCATGGCTTTAACCGGCCTGATGTGCTATAAAAATGCGAAACCGGCTTTCTCGCAGAGGGCAAGACGTCCCTCGAGTTCGGGCCCATCGATCCTCACATCAGATCAAGCATGAAACTGCGATCCACAATAACCCTTACATTCGTTCTGCTTTTGTTTCCGATGCTGGCTTTCTCGCAGACGGCTGACCAGCTTGCGCGGGCGAAGGTGCTTTTTGACCAAGGGTTGGCGAACTATGAACGCAAGCAATATGACGCAGCGATCGCGAATTACACTGAATATCTGAAGATCCGGCCGAATGAACCGGCGGCGTGGTTCAACCGGGGTTTGGCTCGTTACTACAAAACGCTGGCGAGCCCTAATGAAGCGGGCTATCGGCAAGCAGCGGCAGATGTTTCGCAGGCGATCAAGCTTGATGCAAAACAGGCGAGCTACTGGCACACACGCGGCGGGATCTATTCGCAGTTGATGGCGGTCGATTTTGCGCCCTCGCGTGACCGAGCGATCGCGGACTTTACGCAGGCGATCCGGCTCGACCCGAAATATGCGCCTGCATTTCGCGAACGCGGCGTGGTCTATGAACGCGTCAACCGAATGCGCGAGGCGCTCACCGACCTGAACACCGCGATCCGGCTCGATCCGACGAACGCGGTCGCCCATTACACGCGGGCGAAGGTCTTTGGGGCACAGAGGAACTACGCCGCCGCACGCCGTGATGCCGAGACGGCGATTCGGCTGGACCGGAACTATTCCGTTGCACAGATCTACCTCGACTACATAAACGCCGAAGAGCGAAAGGCGACCGCCGTAGCCCAAAAGCCGCAACCAACGCGGCCTGCACCGACTCGTCCGCGACCGACCCCGGTGTCGACTCGTCCGCCAGCTACTATGGCAAAACTGCCCGCCGAGGTGACAAGTGCGGCCGAGGCGTTTCAGCTCGCTAGTGCGGCAGAGGCCGCCCGTAACCACCGGCAAACGGTCGCCCACGCGAGCCGTGTGCTCGATCTGCTCCCGATGGCCGGGCCGACACAGCCGCGGGATGAACTGATGATCAGTGTTTTTATGGGCGCGCTAGAGATGCGGGCCCGGGCATATTCCGCTCTCGGCGACCATGCGAGGTCAGATGCCGATTACGAGCGTGCGGCAAAGGCGACGATGGACGCGACCGTCCGCTACATGAATGCCGCCACCGCTGCGCTCGACCGCGACACCGGTACCTCGGGAGCCGGACTGATAATGGCCTCGGTCGAATCCGGAAAGGCCGTCATCTATTGCACCTCGGGGCTCGAGACTGCGAAAGAATGGGTGGATACGGTTGACCGGACGCGGCCGAACGTTCGGATCGACGCATTCAAGGCGGTATTGACGATGGCAGGCGTCCGCGAGATCTGTGTACAGGCCCACATAATGTACGCGGGCGACCAAGCTGGGCAGGCGATCTTGCAGATCGGCAGCAGGGCAAAATACTATTCGGACGCTCTCGAGACACTCCGGAAAGCCATCGCAATGATGCCGAACTATGCCGCCACCTACAAGGAACGGGCAAAGATCCATCGCCGCTTCGGCCGTGCGGACCTTGCCGCCGCGGATGAACAAAAGGTCCGAGAACTCGAGGCCGCTAAGAGCCGGCCGAACTAGCCGCAAGCAACGCGAGCGTTTTCTCATCCGGCGCGCCGTCGAAGAAGGCATCAAGGACCTGTTCGAAGACCGAGCCCGGCTCGGCGACCTGGGCAAAGAGCGTCATCGAAGAACGAAGTTTGAGTGTGTCAATGCTGCCGAAGATCTCCTTTGCGGTCTTGTCGCGGTGAGTTAGGCAGGCCGCGGAGATCTCGCGAAGCCGGGGGCCGAGCACCCAGTGGGTAAGGTATTCGCGGGCTTCGTCAAGCGAGCCGATCGCGTACTTCCGAGCCATATCGGATTCGCCAAGCCCGGCGATCTGCGGAAAGATATACCACATCCAGTGAGTTATTTTTCGCCCGTTTTTCACCTCACCAAGCGCCCTTTCGTAGCTGCCGTGTTGGGCCTCGACAAAGCGTTGAAGATTGAAGGGGTCATCGGCGTTCTCATTCTCCTCGATCATTCTCAATCCCTCCTAATTCGCGGAAATCATCCGAAGCGATCGCCGCAGGCCGGAGATCAAGTCTGAGCCCTGCGTTCCGCCGACGTCGGTGTTCAGCACAAAAAGCGAGGCGGTTTTCGACGCGGGGTCGAATTCTATGTAGCTGATAAAGCCGTTCTGGTCGCCGCCATGGCCGATGAGCTTGCGGCCATTTCTTTGGTCGATAAAGAAGATCAGCCCGATGTCGGTTGTGAAGCCGGCGTTGCCGTTAGCGTCAGTTTCGGCTTTCAATGCGGGCTGCCACATCTCCTCGAGCGATGAGCGTTTGAGAACGGTGTCGTAATTAAAGGCGCCGCCTCGCACCGCCCCGTCCGCCGAGGCGGCGTCCTCCCCTCCTCGGGCAGGAGGGGAGCCAAGCAAGAAATTCAAGTACTTGACCATGTCGGCGACCGGGGCGTTAAGCCCGCTGTTTGAGACGGTGATGCCGGTGTCGGCATCGAAGCGGCCTTCGGTCCGCTTGCCCTCGCGGATGAAATAGCTGTGCGAGCGGTGCGGCAAGAGATGCGGCGGCGTTGTGTCGAAGTAACTGCTGTGCATCCCGAGCGGCCGGAGGATGTTCTTGTCGATATAGGCTTCGTAGGGCTCGCCTGAAACCTCCTCGATGATGCGGCCGAGATAGATGATGCCGGGGTTCGAGTAGCTGAACTTCGTGCCGGGCTTGAAGAGCACCTCGGTGAACGGAAACATCGCGACAAGCTGCGACCACTCGGTCGGCTCAAAGGGTTCCCATGGTTTGTTATTTCTCCAGGGCCAGGTGCCGCCGCGAAAGCCGCCGGAGTGCGAAAGCAGATGGCGGATGGTGATCTCATCCATCGAGCCGAAGGGGTTGTGTATCCTGCGAAGCTCGGGCAGATATTTTGTTACGGGGTCATCGAGCTTGAGCAGGCCGCGGTCGCGGAGCTGCATTATCGCAATGCCGGTGAATGGTTTTGTGTTCGAGGCCCAATGGTAGATGGTCTCGTCATTTGCGGGCTGCTTCTTTTCGATGTGTGCGAGGCCGTAGTGCTCTTCAGCGATCAGCTTGCCTTCGCGGACGACAACAAGGCTGCCGCCAGCGACGCCGGCCTTTTCGAGCTCGCTGCGAAAGCCCTGCCGAAGGGCGTCTGTCTTATCCGTTTGTGCGTGTCCGAGCGTCATTGTTAGCAAGATAAAAATTGCGAGGGTTAAAGATCTCATGAGTGTCTTGTGTCTGCCTACTTATGCTTGATGTCCACGACGAAGCGGGACGGGTTTTCGAGCTCGAGCACACGAAAGCCGTTCGGCGAGCCGACGCCGGCGACCCACTCGACCTGGCCTTCGAAATCGCAGGTGGACTTCAGCTCTAGCAAATTCGGCAGCTTTGGCACGAGCTCGCGAGAGCCGAGCGTCGGTTTGCCTTCATCGGTGTGTGCACGTGCCGGTTCAAAGCGGACCTGCAGCCAGCCGTCGCCGGCGAGCGGGACAACATCGCCCGAACCGCACGAGCGAACGGGCTTATCGATATATTCGAGGTGGTATCCGGGGATATCGTCGCCGGCAAATTCGAAGACGATCCGGTCAAAGCCCTCGTGGCGGCCGGTGCTGATAGCCTTAAGCGTTGCGGAGGCGGAGAGCGTTTTGCGCTTATCGATAATGCCCGTGGTGCCTTCAAAGTCGTCCTTTCCCGCCGGTACTTCGTCCTTTGGCGTCGGGCTTTGCTCGGCGACGGTTCCGGCCTCTTCGGTGCGACCGGAGGTCGCGGTCGCCGGTGCGGGCTGATCATTTGCGGCCGGCCGGCTCGGAGGCGAAGAGCATGCAGCGGCGATCAAGATCAGCGGAATCAAAAATCTCATGCCGAGGATTCTATCCGATATTGTTTGCGAATGGTGAATGGTGAATAGTGAATGGTGAATAGTGGAACGTGGGAATCGGACCGTGTCGAATGTAACCAAGCGAACGATCTGAACTTTGCGGCTTTGCTTCATTGCGACTTTGCGTTGAAAAACTTCGTGCCGTCGAGGAACTTGAAAAGGCACGGATTCACGCACGGGTTTGGGCTGTTATACAATTGAGGGGAATGAGTACGTACGAGAATCTTTCTGAAACGCAGAAGTTTGCCTGCCGGGTGATCGCGGACCATGCCCGCTCGACGGCGTTTTCCATCGCGGACGGCATTTTGCCCGGAAACGAGGGCCGCAACTACGTCCTCCGCAAGATAATGCGGCGGGCGATCTACCACGGCCGCGAGCACCTCGGCTTTAACGAGCCGTTCTTTTACAAGGTGTGCGATTTCGTCGTTGATGAAATGCAGGCCGCGTTTCCGGAACTCGGCGTCCAGCGGGGATTTATCGGCAAGATGGTTCGGCTTGAGGAAGAGCGGTTTGGCAACACGATGACCGTGGGCTTGGGCAGGCTCGGCGAGCTTGCGATAACGCCCGAAACCGAGCCGAACGATGCATTGTTCTTAGGCATTGCAAAGCTCTATGACACCTACGGCACGCCGCGTGACCTGATCCGCGTTTTCCTTGAAGAGAAGGGACTCGTGCTTGAAGAGGACGAGTATAACGAGCGGTTCGACGCCGCTTTGCAGGAACTGCAGAAGCAGACCGGCATCGGGCAGACGCAGCGGAAGAGCGAGATCTCGCCGATCTATGCAGAAATGCTCGAGCGGGTCGGGGCCAATAAGTTCCATGGCTATGAAGTGACGCGGCTTGAGGAGGCTCGTGTCGTCGGGATTCTTGATGGTGAAAAGCAGGTCGATGTTTTGAACGCTGGCGAACAGGGCAGCGTAATTCTCGATCAGACGCCGTTCTATGCCGAATCCGGCGGGCAGGTCGGAGATACGGGTGTTTTGGTCGGTATGCTGCCGGAGAACCACCCCATCGGCGAAACGCCGACACCCCTCCTCCGTAAGGAGGGGAGCTTCAGGGCGACGGTGGCCGATACCTATTCGCCGGTTGCGGGTTTGATCATTCACAAGGTCAAGGTCGATACGGGATCGATCAAGGCAGGCGACACGGTGACGGCGATCGTCGATGAAGAAAAGCGCGATGCGACGCGGCGGAACCATACGGCGACGCACCTTGTCCACGCGGCCCTGAAGGAAGTTTTGGGCACGCACGTGAAGCAGGCCGGGTCGGTCGTTGCGCCCAATTATTTGCGGTTCGATTTTACGCATTATCAGCCGATGACCGCGGCAGAGGTCCGCGAGGTCGAGGACCTCGTCAATCGATACGTTCTTCAAAATGAGCCCGTCACGACGAACATGATGTCGCTTGAGGACGCGATGCGTTCCGGTGCGGTGGCGATGTTTGGCGAAAAATATGGCTCGGAGGTCCGGGTCTTGCGCGTCGGCGACGGCAAGTTCTCAATGGAGCTTTGCGGCGGAACGCACGTCCGGGCGACCGGCGATATCGGCAGCTTTAAGATCACGTCCGATGAGGCGATCGCCTCGGGCGTTCGTCGCATCCGGGCGATAACGGGCTTTGATGCCTTTGAGCGTTTCCGCGAGGATGAGGTGCTGATCGACCGCTCGCTCGAGGCGCTCAAAACGCAGCGAGACAACCTGCCGGCGGCGATCGAGCGGCTGCAGGAAGAGGTCAAACGGACGCGGAAGGAGATCGAGGAACTGAAGCTCAAGATCGCGACCGGAGCCGCGGGCAATGGCTCGGCCGGCGGCGATGAGGCTCGCGAGATCGCGGGCGTCAAGGTACTCGGAAAGATCGTTGACGGGCTCGATGCCAATGGCCAGCGGCAGCTTTCGGATACGCTCCTCGCACGCCTCAAGTCCGGCGTCGTCGTGCTCGGCCGCAAGGATGAGGGCAAGGCGAGCATCATCGTTCGCGTCTCGGCTGACCTTACGGATAAGATCAAGGCCGGAAACATCGTCAAGGAGATCGTGCCGCTGCTCGGCGGCCGCGGCGGCGGGCGTCCCGATATGGCCGAAGGCGGCGGGCCTGATGCCGACAAACTCAGCGAAGCGATCGATGCGGCATACGCGTCGATCTCCGCAATGATAGGGAATTCATAGAGTCATGAAAATGTGGCTGCTGTATACGAGGACGCAAGCACGGCGAGTATTCGGACCCTGCTTGCTGCTTCTCGCATTTGCGTTTTCGGGGTTTACTCAGTCGCCGGATGACGTTTCGAGTATTTTAGATTCTGCTGTCGCTCATGCTCGCTCCCGTTCACTTTACCGCGACAAAGTTGATTGGCAACGGGAGATCCCGGAGATCCGTTTGCGAGCCAAGGACGCTCGCAGGGTTGAGGACCTAGCCCCTGCATTGAACTACCTCCTTTCCCGGTTGGAAGACACCCACGGCCGATTTCTCTCGAACGGAAAGCCCATTGCTTATTACTTCGACGAGCCAACCGAGAACCAAAAGAAGATCGACTTGAACGTATGGGCTTCAATTCAGTCCAGATCCTATCCTTTCAAGGCAGAATTACTTGAGGGCCATCTCGGCTACATTCGGCTGCCGGGCATGCCGATGGGAGACAATCTTCAAATGTCGAAAGAGATTCGCAATGCGGTTTGCCAGGTTGCAGATCGAGGTGCGAAGAAATGGATCGTCGACCTGAGGTACAACGGCGGCGGGAATATGTATCCGATGATGCAGGGTATTGCAGAACTGATCGGGAACGGAGTAATCGGATATGTCGTGGACAGAAATGGACGCAAGCTTTCAACCTGGTCGATTCGAGAGTCTGACTTCTACTATGATGAATACCGCGCGGTCGACCTTGACCGCGGCTGTCTCTCCGCAGATGACCCAAAGGTCGCGGTTCTCATCAGCCAATACACTGCAAGTTCGGGTGAAGCGGTCGCTGTGGCATTTAAGGCCCGGCCAAAGACCCGGTTCTTCGGGCTCGACACTGCGGGGCTGGTAACTGTGACCGATTGGACCCAACTTGGCGGGGACCTTATAGCTTCGATCTCTATAGGTTATTACTCAGATCGGAAGTCGACCGTTTATCAGAGTTACATTTCGCCGGATAACAAGATCGATTTCCAGATCACCAACGATCCCGAAAAAGACGAGATATTGAAGGCCGCGATCGAATGGCTACGCCAAAAGGGACAGTAAACCCACTAAGGACAAACTCGGCGAAGCGATCGAGGCCGCTTACGCATCGATAGAGAAGATGGCATCGTAACTCTTTTTATTGCAACGTTTTTGGGCCTGGCGGCGTCGTAATATCAATAACAAAGGGTCTAGAGTAGTTAAGCGTTACAACGGATGAGTTCTCAACATGGACAAGAG
>CAZGLZ010000053.1:0-23315 GCA_964526245.1 uncultured Chloracidobacterium sp.
AACGGCCGGGAGGTCTCACTCCTCTCGGCCGTTCTGTCAGGTGTTGGAGGGCACCTTTTGCAGTTAAGTGTGGGCTAGTTCACGGGCTTGGTCTCGCCTGCCTCTTTTTTCTTGAGAGACTCCTCGCGACGGTCCTGCCAACGCTGGCGGCGTTCCTGCATCCGCTGTTGGCGTTCGACCCGATTCTGCTCGATCTGCTGCTTCTGCTCGGGCGTTAGAACGGCTTCGACCTGAGTTTTGACGAGCTCGGCACGCTGGCGGGCCTGCGTACGGAGCTGTTCGGCACGCTGCTTCTGATCCTCGGTAATGGTGCCGTCGCGGCGGGCCTGCATAATGGTCCGCATCTCTTCACGAACCGATTCATCCGGCCGGTTCGCCTGCATGATGCCGCGGATCTGCTCTTTCTGAGCATCGGTCAGGTCAATGCCGCGAAGTCCGCGCATCGCACCGCCCCGCATTCCGCGCATGCCGCCTTTGCCGCGCATTCCTTTTCCAAAGCCGTCCTTACCGCCGCGGCGTTCGTAACGCTGGCCTTCCTTTTTGCCGCCGTCATCGGTGGTTTGTGCGGCCGCCGCTCCGGCAAAACCCGTTACGAGCACCGCACCGGCTGCGAGCGACACCAATTTGCTTCTCAATTTCATATTTTTGACCTCTATATTAAGTATTCGGATGATTTCCTTATCGCATTTCTTACGACAATGGCTTAGACGGAGCGTCTGAGCATTTAGCCGAAAAAAGCTCGTAAAGATGTGTAAACAAGCGCCCGCGAAAACCACATGGGCAAAACGGGCGAATTGAACATTGCCGAAATAAAAGGCTAAAATGCGGAGTTTGCGGAAATTAACCGGAACCACGGAGCTAAATGCGTTTTTTGTCTGAGATCAATTCCCCGGCCGACCTGCGGCAGTTAAAGGTAGAAGACCTTCAAGAGGTCGCCGACGAGGTGCGGCAATACATTATTGACACATGTGCCCGCATCGGCGGCCACACCGGAGCCTCGCTCGGTGCGGTCGAACTTGCCGTCGCGATGCACTATGTGTTCGATACGCCGAACGACCGGCTTGTCTGGGACGTCGGCCATCAGGCATACGCGCACAAGATCTTGACCGGCCGCCGCGATAGCTTTCATACCATAAAGCAATATGGTGGGCTTTCGGGCTTTCTTCGACGTGACGAATCGGAATACGACACTTTCGGGGCGGGCCACGCTTCGACCTCGATCTCGGCGGCGCTCGGCATGGCGATCGCCCGCGACAAGCAGGGCGAGGATCATCACGTTTGCGCCCTGATCGGCGATTCGTCACTCGCGGGCGGCATGGCGATGGAGGCGATAAACCAGGCCGGCCACTTGAAGTCTCGGCTGATCGTTCTGCTCAACGACAACGAGATGTCGATCGCACCGGCGGTCGGAGCACTGAACAGATATCTCAACCGCATCAAGGAAGCGCAGAGCTATCAGCACCTAAAGGAAGAGATCGGCGACGCGCTCGAAAGCGTTCCGGGCTTTGGCCACAGCCTCCGCCGTGCCGCAAAGCACGTTAAGGATGCGATCGCCGCCGCGGTTCTTCCGGGTGCATTGGTCAACGAACTCGGCTTCAAATACATCGGCTATGTTGACGGCCATAATGTGCCGATGCTTGTCCGAGCGCTTGAGGAAGCAAAGAAGATAGACGACGGCCCGGTGATCGTCCACGCGCTGACCACCAAGGGCAAGGGCTTCCCGAACCCGGAGCGAAATTATTACGCATACCACGCGACCGGGCCATTTGACCCGAAGACCGGTAAGGCCGTAAAGACCTCGGCAGCACCCGCACCGACCTACACGAAAGTTTTCGGCGAAACGCTTTGCGAGCTGATGGCGGCGGACGAAAAGATCGTTGCGATCACCGCCGCGATGCCGGACGGAACGGGCATCGATATGGCGCTCGAACGCCACCCGGAACGCTCGTTCGACGTCGGTATCGCCGAGCAGCACGCCGTTACATTCGCGGCCGGAATGGCATGCGAGGGAATGAAGCCGGTCGCCGCGATCTATTCGACATTTCTGCAGCGTGGCTTTGACCAGCTTATACATGACGTTTGCCTGCAGGACCTGAACGTGACGTTCGGAATGGACCGTGCGGGCATCGTCGGTGCCGATGGCCCAACACACCACGGCCTGCTCGATATCGCATATCTCCGCGGCTATCCGAACATCGTGCTTATGGCGCCGAAGGATGAAGGCGAGCTTCGCGATATGATGCACACGGCGATCGAGCATCCCGGGCCGGCGGCACTCCGCTATCCGCGTGGGAACGGAATCGGCGTGGACATTTCGGGCAAGCCGCAGCTCATCGAGATAGGCAAGGGGGAGATCGTCCGCGAAGGCGAGGACGTCGCGATCGTCGCTTACGGCTCGATGGTCATGCCGTCGCTTGATGCGGCAAGGTCGCTGGAGGCCGACGGCATTAATGCGACGGTCGTTAATGCGAGGTTCGTCAAACCGCTGGACGAAGCACTTCTCACTGAGATCGCCGAGACGCACCGGCTTGTAATTACGGTCGAAGAGGCTTACCTTGCCGGCGGCTTCGGCTCGGCGGTGCTTGAGCTTTACGAGCACAAGAACCTGCTCGAGGGACTGCGGGTCGTAAGAATGGGCGTGCCGGACCGCATCGTAACGCACGGAGATGCAAAGTTGCTGCTCGCAAAGTATGGGCTCGATGCCGACGGCATTCACGAGAAGGTAAAAGTGACGCTCGCCGAGATACCGGCCTCGAAGAAGAGCTTGCGAACGCGGCTCCGGGCGGTAAAATAACTTTTAGATCTATTTGCTGTAATGAAGAAACAAGAAAAGCCAAAAAGCGGAATGCCGCTTCTCATCATCGGCCTCGTTTTCGTGGCCGCAATTATTGGTGCGATCTATCTTTATAACTCGGGCTCCGGTTCGGGAGCTTCATCGACCGCATCGAGCAATTCGACCGCAGCAAGGCCGACGCCAAATTTCGCCAATGCCCCGGCCGGTGCCCCGATCGGCGTCAATATGCTCGGGTCGCAGACGGCGGCCGTAACGGTCGAGGAGTTTGCCGATTATCAGTGCGGTGGCTGTGCGGCCGTTCATCCGGTGATGAAGGAACTCGCCTCGGCCTATGCCGGCAACCGTAATTTCCGGTTCATTTATCGGCACTATCCGCTGGCCATTCCGGCCCATGACAAGAGCTATGAAGCTTCTGTCGCAACCGAGGCTGCGGGCCTGCAGGGCAAGTTCTGGCAGATGCAGGACCAGCTTTTCCGCAATCAGGCCGCATGGACCGCGAACCAAAATTACCGGCAGATCTGGTCGGAATACGCGACGAACCTCGGGATGGACGTTCAGCGGTTTCAAGCTGACATTGCGGGTATCCAAACCAAGAACCGGGTTGATGCCGATATCCAACGCGGCCGGGCCCTGGGCGTAAGCTCGACCCCGAGCGTTTTTGTCAATGGAAAGCTCGTGCCGTTCTCCGAGCTGAATATCAACTCGCTCCGCCGGATCGTCGATGCAGAGATCGCGGCCGTGGCAAGTGCGCAGCAGTCGAACTCGGCTCCCGCAGCAAACGCAAATAAATAGAAGTGTCCGAACAGGAAGTGACAGAACTCGAAACGCCCGGGCTGCGGAAATTACCGTTAGCCGCGGGCGTTATTGCCCTCATCGGGCTTGCGGATTCCGTTTATCTTTCGGTCAAGCATTTCACGGCCGAGCCGGTGCCCTGCAGCCTTGTTGAGGGCTGTGAGAAGGTCTTGACGAGCCCCTATGCCGAGGTCGCCGGCGTGCCGATCGCGGCGGCGGGGGCTTTAGCGTATTTCGCTGCCTTCGCCTTGGCGGTGTTGGCAGCCTACGGCGATGGCAGAGCTTGGAAGATGTTTGGCGGCTTGGTCACCGCAATGGCGGGCTTTTCGCTTTGGCTTATTTTCCTGCAAGCCTTCGTTATCGGGGCTTTTTGCCAGTTTTGCCTGATATCAGCGGCGACCTCGCTGATGCTCTTCCTGATCTTTATCGTATCGGCCCTGGTGAACAAAAAAACATCCCTTGAATAAGTGAAACTGCTTTCCTGCTTCAAACGAAAACTAGTTATGAACGGGAAATGAGCCGCCCGGAAGGCCCATTTCCACTTGGCAAGATACTTTGAAATAAGGTAGCTTAAATATTATT
Source organism: uncultured Chloracidobacterium sp. (assembly GCA_964526245.1). Classification (GTDB taxonomy): domain Bacteria; phylum Acidobacteriota; class Blastocatellia; order Pyrinomonadales; family Pyrinomonadaceae; genus OLB17. The sequence goes on from CAZGLZ010000053.1 coordinate 4,169, forward strand.
AAGAATACCGAATAGTGGCAGAAGCTATCTTACAGAGAATCGCACAAGGCGACCAAGACGCGGTGCAGGCCGCGCTCAAGACCTATGGTGGTCTGGTTTGGTCATTGGCGAAGCGTATGCTCCGTAATCAGGAAGACGCGGAGGATGCGGTTCAAGAGATCTTTTTAGATATTTGGAAGAACGCAGGACGGTTTGACTCCTCACAGTCGTCAGAAACCACGTTCGTCGCAATGATCGCCCGCCGGCGGTTGATCGACAGGTTGAGATTCAACCAGCGTCGCATCTCCGCCGACTCGCTAGAAGATGTCCTGGCCGAACCGGCCGACCGCTCAGACCAGAACATTCAGACCGTGGTGGAGGCCAAAGAGGCTTACAAGGCGTTAGACGTCCTGCGTCCGGAGCAAAAACAGGTCCTTCAGATGTCCATCATCCACGGGCTTTCGCATCAAGAAATAGCGGATGCCACGGGGATGCCGCTGGGAACGGTTAAGACCCATGCCCGGCGAGGACTGATCCAAGCGAGGCAGTACCTTGGTATCGGTTCGCCGGATTCACAGAAGGAGGTGGCAGTATGAGCATAGAGCGTGAAGAAGCTCGGCTCGACCTCCTGGTAAAGCAGGCCATCTACGGTTTGACCGAGGAAGAGTCGAGAGAGTTGAAACAGTTAGATTTACAAGGTGGTAGCAATTTTGACGGCCAAGCGTTCGAGCTTACGGCGGCGGCATTAGGTATTGCCTCGCTTGAAAAGGTCGAGCCGATGCCGCAGCATCTCGAGGCTCGAATCCTTTTGGACGCAGACCGCTTCTTTGCCGAAAGGGCGTCATCAGCCGCGAAGGCGGTTACGTCGTCCACCGCTGAAAGGCGGCCGGCGGCCGAGGAGACGGGTGGATGGTCGCTGTGGAATTATTTCCCGTGGGCGGTGGCGGCAGCGGCTTGTGTCGCACTCGCAGTCAATGTGATGACCGACGATCCGACCCCGGCGGTTGTTCAGCAGCAAGTACAGCCGCAGGTTGAGCAAAAGCTCACTCCGGCACAGGAACGCGATCGGCTTCTTGCTTCGGCTCGCGACTTGATCAAGGCCACCTGGGCACCTGGTAACGTCAAGGAGATCGACCAGATCGGCGGCGAGGTGGTTTGGAGCGACGAGAAGCAGACAGGCTATATGACCTTTAAAGGTCTGCCTGCGAACGACGCGAGCAAAGAGACCTATCAGCTCTGGATATTCGAAGAGAACCAGGGCGACAAGACCCCGATCGACGGCGGTGTCTTTGACGTGAACGAGAACGGTGAGGTGGTCGTACCGATCAATGCCAAGCTTAAGGCAAAGAATCCGGCTCTCTTCGCCATCACGATCGAGAAACCCGGCGGTGTTGTTGTCTCGAAGCGTGAGAAGATCGCGGCCGCAGCCAAGATCGAAGCTCCGAAGACCTCAGCCTAGACTTAGTTCTCCATTTCAATGACAAAGGGCCGCGAGCAAACGCTCCCGGCCCTTTCTGCTTTGATCGTTCGCCTCCGTCACTTACGAATAAGAACGACCGGGCTCTGTTCTGCGTCGCGGATCTTGGTGAAGAAGTCCCGAACCGTTTCGTATTTCTCCACCGGCACGACCGTCCGCTTCGTCATCATCGAACGAGAAAAATGGAGCTTACCATCAACTACCTCGTAGGCCGTCTCGTACGAACCGAAAGAGGTCGCGATCTTCACCGGCTCGGGCATTTCGTCAACATCGAACCCGGCCGGAAGATCAATGACCACCTTTTCCCGGAACAGATTCGATTCAAGGCTGATCGGATTCTCACGCGACTTTTCCGTAAGGTAAACCGAGCTGCTGCGGTTCGCAACGACCGGTTTGAAGACAAGCAGGCGGTTCTGCATAAGCTGGCCGTAAAGCGGTGCCGAAAACTCGATCTCCATGTCGAACGAGGCATTCTGATGGTCATCGTTCGGCTTTAGGTCGACGAGTTTCGCCGCCGTTGCACCTCGCGTGAGCCAATATTCGACAGATTTGCGGAAGTCGTCGTTCGAGATGCTCCTGAGCATCGTTCGCGGCCTTCGCGATTCCTGTCCGGTTATGCGTTCGACCATCTTGCCGCTGATGGCGCCATTCTCACTAAGTGAAAACTCCGTTTCGCGATTCCAGGTGTTGAAGTCGGGTGGCGTGACCGGCATCTCAAAAAGTCCGCCTTGCTCGCCGGCAAGCACCAGTCCATTGCTGCCCTGCAGGTAATCCGGAAGGTCACCGACCGGCGTGAACTGGTCGGTGGCGTCAAAGATCAGAAGGCGGCCGAGCCCGGCGTGTTCGATCACGGTCGGCCCTTCGGTCTCTTTTGAGACCTTGACCGCAATTATGCAGTGGTTGAATTGCCGCGGCGATGGCCATTCGGCCCGGACAAAGGTCGGGTCACCTGAGTAGATGATGACCGGATAAGCGTCAATGCCCAAGACCTTGAGCATCGCCCGCATCAGGTTCGCCTTGTCCTTACAATCGCCGTAACCCCTTCCGAGCACCATGTCAGACGCCCGCGGGATCAGTCCATTTCCGTGCCCGACGCCGATGTCGATCGAAATATACTGAAGATTCTGGACAAAGGTGCCGATCGCCCGGATCTTTTCGAGCTCCGTTTTGGCGTTCGCGGTCAACTCCATCGTCTTCGCCCGGATAGCTTCGTTTATCACTACCTTTGGCTCGTAAAGACGTGTGGCCCAAACAGAGACGTCCTTCCAGCTTGAGAAGACCTTGTCCGATGCAGTTGTTCCCTCGGGGCCGTAATTCACGGCAATCCGCGGGACGACATTATAGAAGCTTGGGCTCATCGGCTCATCCTTGATCGGCGGCAGCCCTGTGAGCTCCCAGGTATATGTCGTACCGCTTACCTGCGGCTGAACCTGATCGCGGTTGAAGGTGAGGCTCGTCGCCTTCCAGCCCGACGGGAGATTCAGCGTAAGCCGCGAGCGGAGCGCCGGATGGGTGTCCTGAAAATGGAATTGGTGCTGATAGAAGAGCGGCCTGTCCTCGACCGTCGCCGTGTAGCCGAAAACGTATCCGACGTCCGCCAGCGAGGAAGCGTTGATGATCTTCACGCGGCCCTCGTCGTAGATATCATCGGGGTCGGAAATTCGATCGATCGTCTCTTTTTTGCCAAAGCTCGTTACGGCCCCGCCCGGGGCGATCAACCAAGCTTCGAAGTCCTTGACGTTGCTAAACTTTGAAAGATAGAACGCGGTCGCAACGGCATCTGATTTCCCGTCCTTTTGCGTGATCCTGACGGCCCTCCGCTCAGTGGTCGTAAGCCGGCCGGAAGAATCAACGGTAATAACCTCTTCGTTGTGAAGCACGACCGCATGAACGTCCTTATCATAGCTCGGGAGCGGCATTGCTGCCGCCTGCCGCAGCCAATCAGGCGCTTTGCCTTGCGACATTCCCGCAACTGCTAAGAAACAAACTGCGGCGAAGACGGCCAGGGCACTCTTGTGGGGTGATCTCATTTTTTACCTCTATTACATTTACCCGATCAACCAACGACCTCGGAAACTAGTCCTGTTTAAGCGAGATCGTATGCGAATCCATCTTGTGATAGGTGTCAAAGATGCTCTTCAGCGGCGTGTAATTATCAACCTTGAAGTTCAGGTTCTCCTTTGCCCCGAAGTAGAACTTGCGGTCATAGTACAAGATCCTGTTTTTCGGGTCGTGTTTGATATCAACGACCATTTCGCTCACCTTTCCGGCGTCACTATACGGTGCCGGAGCATCTGCGTTATCGAGCGAATAGCCCTCGGGGAGCTGGATCTGGACCGAATCGTTCTCTGACCAGGCGTACGGGAAGAATATGTCAAATTGCCGCGAGCCAGCGGAGAACACCGGCGAGGTGCCATGTTCGAAAAAGCCCGGGACAACAAAAAGGCGGCGGCCCGTCTTTTGGGCATAGTTCGGGACCTTTACCTTATATTTCTGTACGATCGGGAGCTTCGCATCCTTAAGATTCTCAACCGAAACGAGCGTTACCTCAGCGGAGGACATCCTTGAAGTAACGCCGCTTGTCACGGCTTCGGTACGCTTTTCTTCGGTCTCATCCCAATAGGAGTGCCTGAACGAAAGTGCCGGCTGGCCGGACATTTCTATCGTGACGTCACCCTCGAGTGTCCCGTCCTCTGTTAGCTTGAACTTGCCCGAACGCTTGTAGAGATTCTCCGTGTGTGGCCGAGCCCCGGTTTCCCGCCACAGGTAGTTGCTTTCACCGATGAGGATCGCCCACGACCCCTCATCATGCCAAGGTAGCATTCCGAAGGGCGTAAACGGATCGCCGGGATTGTAGTAGCCGAAATCCTGCCCGTTGCGGACCGCTATCGCAGCCAGGTGCAGAAGCCGTTCATTGGTCATGTTCGGGTTAAAGAACATATTGCCTTTGTTCCCGGAGTACATGATCCGGACCTCCATCCCAAGTGCGTTTGCTAGCGCTCCGAAAAGGTAATCAACATAAAGCGGCCGAGTGGCCTCTTTCTTTTCGAGCACTTCGGCGATCGTTTTTACCGGCTTCAGTTTTGCTCTTTGCTCGGGAGTGATGTTCGGGTCGTAGAAGACGTTCTTGATTTCCTTCTGACAAAACTCGTAAAGCCGACGAAGCTTTTCGTCCTGGGTTGCGGCACCGGCGGTTATCTGCTCAGCCGCCGCTGTGATCTTCTTGTCCTTTTTGGTAAAGAAACTAACGATGCCCGACTTCTCAGTAGCAAAAGCGCCCCAATATTGCTTGGTATTGCTCGGGTCCTTGACGACAAAACTGATCCCGCCGCCAAAGCTGATATTCGTTATCTGGACACGGGTCGAGGTCAGGAGCAGCCACGGGCGAACCGTGTCCTCGGGCGGCATCCGCGGCTCCTCCTTAAAGGCAGGAACGTTCGTTCGCTTTGCCATCCAGAAGCCCTTCTGGTCCTTTGAGAACTTGAAGTCATTGAGATTGTAGGCCTGATACTGAGGCTCATCCTTGGTGCCATAGGGCTTGTAATAGTAAACCAGATCGCGAACCGGAATATCCCTTTGGAGCGGAAGCCGCATACCGGAAGCCCCGGCTTCATCCACCGCTTCTTTGTACTTATATTCGACTATCACCCCGGGTTCGATATTCGGCACGGCGAAAGATTTTGCCTTGACCTTAACTCCGCTTGTCCGGATTATCTCGCGGTCAAATATCTCTTTTTCGGGTATTTCGACGATGCTGCCGTCGGCCTTAATGACCCTCGCCGCGAGGTTCTTTATCTTTGTGCCTTTTGCGTAGGGAATATCGAACTTTGAATACTTTTCGCGGCCGCGTTCGGTGAAGATCTTGACCCGGACGTAATGCCACATATCGAGGTCATCGGAAGAACTGTCGTCGATCCTCATCTCCCAGAAAAGGGCTTCGGCGTCGGCATCGGCATCTACAACCGGCTTTGCCGATGCAACATCCTCGGGAGAGACGGGCCGCCACTCTTTATACTGGCCAATAGCAGGGAGAACGAATGCGAAAACAAGCGCAAAAATGCCCGGTGTTAGGAGCATCCGGCAGGGAAAAGACTTCATTAGTACCTCTTCGTAGTTCTGGGGTTAAAGGGAAATGCCGGGAAATTCTCTCGGCGGCATTGTTTCAACGAGCAGGTGGAAGACCCGCTCCATCTTCGAAAAAGATTTCAGGAATTGTAGTCGATTGGCGAGACTTCCGTCAATACTTTTTTTCGGAGTGGCAAAACGGGCCTGTGTGCTATAATCACGGTTTTCCGTCATAATAAGAGAACTTTTCTATTTGGAGATGATTGATGAGTATCGATTACACGAAGATACAGGAACTGCTTGGGAGCGAGGCGGAGACGCTGCTCGCGCATGAAACGAAGACGATTTCCAAGGACCAGCTTTATCTGCCGGGCGGCGATTTCGTTGACCGCGTCGTTTCGCAATCGGACCGCAACCCGATGGTGATGCGGTCGATGCAGACGCTTTTCGATACGGGCCGGCTTGCCGGAACGGGCTATCTCTCGATCCTGCCGGTCGATCAGGGAATTGAGCACTCGGCCGGTGCGAGCTTTGCACCGAACCCGCAGTATTTTGACCCCGAGAACATCGTCAAGCTCGCCATCGAAGGCGGCTGCAACGCGGTTGCTTCGACCTACGGCGTGCTCGGCTCGGTCGCACGCAAGTACGCACACAAGATCCCGTTCATCGTAAAGATCAACCACAACGAGCTGCTCACCTACCCGAACGCCTTTGATCAGGTAATGTTCGGCACCATCGAGCAGGCCCGGAACATGGGCGCGGTCGCGGTCGGAGCGACGATATATTTCGGCTCGGACAACGCGACGCGTCAGATAACCGAGGTCGCCGAGGCATTTGCCTACGCCCACGACCTTGGCATGGCAACCATCCTCTGGTGCTACCTCCGCAATTCGAAGTTCAAGACCGCCGAGGGCGATATGCACACCGCTGCTGACCTTACGGGACAGGCGAACCACCTCGGCGTGACCATTCAGGCGGACATCATCAAGCAAAAGCTGCCCGAGCGCAACGGCGGCTACAACGTTCTCAACACCGAGAGCAGCTACGGCAAGACCAACCCGAAGATCTACTCGGAGCTGACGAGCGACAACCCGATCGACCTCGTCCGCTATCAGGTGGCAAATTGCTACATGGGCCGCTCCGGGCTGATCAACTCCGGCGGCGAATCAAAGGGCTCCGGCGACCTTGCCGATGCCGTCCGTACCGCGGTCGTCAACAAACGCGGCGGCGGAACCGGCCTCATCTCCGGCCGCAAGGCGTTCCAACGCCCAATGGCCGAAGGCGTCGAACTCCTCAATGCCATCCAGGACGTTTACCTCTGCAAGGACGTGACCGTCGCTTGATCTTGCAGGCATTTTTCGAACACAAAAGGCAGCCTTCGCGGGCTGCTTTTTTATTGGAACATTCTTCGACCGCTGACCGTTTTATTGATCCGGTCAGAAATTTATCTGCCGCGGTGTTCTTTTCCTGAATTCTAGAAATTCCGGAGGTCGATGATGCATTTTTACTGCACTCTTCAGTTCATTGCCGTTCTTTTCCTTTTTTCAGCGTTCGCTTCGGCCCAGCAAGCTACGCCCGTGCCACAGCCCGAGATGACGGCGGAAAAGTGGCGCGAGGATCTTCGCTTCTTTGCCGCGGAGATGGAGCGGACGCATAAGAACGCATTCAATGCCGTCTCGCGAGAGCAGTTTCAAGCTGCCGTCGAAGAGTTGGACAAACAGATCCCAAAGCTCGAAGGCCATCAGATAGTCGCGGGCCTGATGCGGCTGACGGCGATGATCGGCGATGGGCACACCGGCTTTCGCTGGGGCCCGATGGCGGCCGAAGGAGTTCTGCCGGTCGGTTTCTATTGGTTTGAGGACGGCATATTTGTCCGCCGTGTCGCCTCTTCCGAAAGCGAGATACTTGGAGCAAGGCTAACGGAGGTCGGCGGCGTTCCGGTCGATTCGGCCATCGAGCGGCTTAAGCCGATGATCTGGCGGGACAATGAGATGGGCGTCAAGAGTGCGGCCCCGATCTATCTTTCGGTTCCTAGGATCCTGCACGCCGCCGGGCTTTCGACCGCGAAGAATGCGGGTACATTTACCTTTGAGAAGGACGGAAAGCGTTTCACCAAAACGCTGAGCCCGGCGGCAAAGCTTGCTGACCTATGGTCAAAGCCCGAAGGTTGGCTCGACGCGATGGCGGCGGCCGGCACGTTGCCGCTCTTTGCCCGCGAGCCGCAGAACCGCTTCTGGTTCACGATAGTGCCCGAGTCGAAAACGCTTTACGTACAGTTCAATGAAGTGCTTGATAAGCCCGAAGAAACGGTGGCCGATTTCTTCGCCCGCGTTTTCAAGGAAGCGGAGGAAAAACCGGTGGAACGCCTGGTGCTCGACATGCGCCTGAACGGCGGCGGAAATAACTACCTGAACATCCCGATCATCACCGGAGCTATCAGATCGCGGCTCAACGTGAAGGGCAAGTTTTTCGTCATTATCGGCCGCGAGACATTTTCGGCGGCACAGAACACCGTCAACGACCTCGAGAAATATACGAATGCGATCTTCGTCGGCGAGCCGACCGGTGCCTCGCCCAACCACTTTGGCGATGCCCGCCGGTTCACACTTCCGAATAGCAAATTCCAAGTTCAGGCCTCGACGCTCTGGTGGCAGGATATGGACCCTCGCGACGAGCGAAAATGGAAAGCCCCGGACGTTGCTGCCGATATGGCATTTTCGGATTATCGGGCGGGCCGCGATCCTGCGATGGAGGCAATACTCAAGTACACGCCGACCGAATCGATGGCGGATATAATCGCGGCAACTCGGGCGACCGGGAACGTTTCCGACTTCATCGCCCGGTATCGCCGGTTCCGAACCAACCCGCTGCATAAGTATGCCGAGACGCTCACAACGGTAAACCGGGTCGGGCACTTCCTTCTCGGCCAGAAGCGTACGGACGACGCGCTGACGATCTTTAAGATCAATGCCGAAGATAATCCGGGCTCGGCCATCGTTTACCAAAGCCTCGGCGATGTCTATGACATAAAAGGTGAGAAGGCACTCGCTCTCGAGAACTACCGAAAGGCGGTGGCTCTCGACCAAAGCCTTGCCGAGGCTAAACTGGCGATCCGGCGGCTCTCGGCGGAACTTGGCGACAAGAACAACTGAGGCCGTGCAGGTTCGGTCGCGCGTTTGGTATGCTTTCGGCATCAAACGTTTTTGATGGAGCTTGTCGGCCGCCTCAGCCAAAAGTTTGTCTTGATGCACGTTTCGGGCATTCCGGTGCGTGCGGATGTCCGCTGGCTGGCGGTACTGCTGGTCATTTCGGGCGTTATCGCCGGCGGTGTCGCGCCAATAACGGGCAGCCTCGCGGTAGCCATTGCTCTCGGCCTTTCGGCCACGCTAGTCTTCTTTGTTTCGATCTTCATTCATGAATTCTCACACGCAGCGGTCGCCCGGATGGAAGGGCTCCGCGTGGTCGAGATCGTCCTGCATCCCTTCGGCGGGCTGACGCGGTTTGCGAGCGAGCCCGATTCGCCGCGGGCGGAGTTTCGCGTGGCGATCGCCGGGCCTGCGGCGAGCTTTGTGCTGGCCGTCATTTTTGGCGGAGCCGCGGCCGCGGCAGATGCGGTGGAGATCAACGTTCTCTCGCGGCTGATGCTGACGCTTGCGATAGGCAATCTGTTGGTCGCGGCTTTCAATATGTTTCCCGGCTATCCGCTTGATGGCGGCCGCGTTCTGCGAGCGTATCTTTGGCGAACGGGCCGCAACCTGACCGAAGCGACCATCCTCACCGGCCGTAGCGGCCAATGGATAGCGGCGGCCCTCATCGCCTTCGGCATTCTGCTCATAATTGCCCGGCAAGACCTTTTCACCGGGCTCTGGGCCGTTATCGTCGGCATCTTTCTTTACGATGCGGCCGGTTCGATCATCCGCGAGATGAACTCGGCCTCGCAGGTGCGGGTTCAGGATGTGATGAAGCTGCCGGCCGCGGTCGAGCCCGAGCGGACCATCCACGAACTTGTCGAAAATATTCTCCCGATGAACCGCCAGCCGGTAATCCCGGTGGCCCGTGAAAAGCAGCTTTTCGGAATGCTGCTGCTTGCCGAGATCCGCGAGCTCGACCCCAAGGCCTGGCACACAACAACGGTTGCCGAGGTTATGCGGCCCGTCACGGCCGAGCACTTCGTCGATCTTGAAACAACATTGATCGAGGCCCGCGAGGCCGCAAGGACGAACGGCATCGGCGCCGTCTGCGTCCTCAATGCCGAGGGAAAACTCGTCGGCATTTTTCGCGGATAGCAAATAGGCAAAGCCCACGGCCAAAACCTGTGATATTCTAGGTGTTTAACACCCCCTTCGAAGCCCGGCTTCGAACCGCCGAAGATGGAGATGACCGACTACATACCTTCGCTGAACACGCTGCGTAATCTGCTTGATATTACGCTCGTCTTCATCATTGTGTATGTCGTGCTCAAGCTGCTCCGCGGAACCCGGGCCGTCCCGACGATGGTCGGCATCGTGCTGATCGCCCTGCTCTACTGGCTCTCGGTCGCTCAGGACCTGGCAACGCTTGAGTTCGTGCTCCGCTGGGCGGTCGTGCTGCTGCCGTTCGCTATCATCGTCTTGTTTCAGAGCGAGATCAGGCAGGCGCTTATCTATTTTGCCAATCGGCTTCGTTTCCCTATCGTAAAGCGGCAGCGGGGCCAATTTGGCGGCAGCGTTTATGACGAGATCGTCCTTGCCGTAACGACGCTGGCATCTGAAAAGACGGGAGCTCTGCTCGTAATCGAACGCAACGTCGGCCTCAGGAACTTTATTGATTCCGGCGTTCAGCTTGATTCGGTCATCAGCTACGACCTGCTCGTCACCATCTTTGACCCGGCGACGCCGCTCCACGACGGCGCCGTCGTTATCAAGGACGAACGCATCGCGGCGGCCTCGGTCTTCTTGCCGCTGACGAAAAACCCCGAGATCTCACGCGACCTCGGCACCCGCCACCGTGCCGCGATCGGCATCACCGAAGGCACCGACGCGATCTCGATCGTCGTCTCGGAAGAAACGGGGCTGGTCACATGGGTCGAGGGCGGGCGAGTTCGCCGCAATGTCGATACGGCCGGGCTTCGCAAGCTGCTCTTTACCGCGATGGGCGTACCGCTCGGCAGTTCGCAAAAGAAGGCACTAAAGAACATTGAGGAGGCAAAGAGCGAGGCCGCGAGCTAGATGGAACCGATCAGCGAAAAGATAGCCGAAGCCGGCTCGGTCGGGCTTTTCCTCAAGCACATTCTGCGGAAGGTCTTTCTTGAGGACTGGCTGATCAAGCTGGTCGCGCTCGGCGTAACGCTCGCTCTATGGGTCGGCGTAACGGGCCTCAGCACGCCGACCCGCGAACAGATACCGGCCGTTCCGATAACGCTCCGCACCGCCGAGAATCTTGTCGTCAGCAACACACCGCTTGAAACCGCAAGCATTGTCGTCAGCGGCGACAAACGCCGGCTCGGGCAAATAGACCGGACGGCACTCCGCTTTTATCTTGACCTTACGGGGCTCGGGCCGGGCGAACACGTCGTTGACCTGCTGCCGCAGGCCGATGCGCTTGACCTGCCGAACGGCGTAAAGGTCGAAGAGATCAGCCCGGCTTATGTTCCCGTCCGGCTCGAGGCGATGCAGGAAAAAACGGTCGGCGTCACCATCGAGACCCGCGGCGAGCTTGCCCAAGGCTATGAGGAATATTCCCGAACTGCCGCTCCGGCGAGCGTAAGGATACGCGGGCCCGAAAGCGCCGTGCGGAGCCTTGAGAGCGTTGCGACCGAGCGGATCGACATCGGCGGAAGCCAGAGCGATGTCATCGTCCGGCAGGTACGGCTTAACGTCGCGAGCGCAAAGATAAACCTGCTCGACCCCTACGTCGATGTCACGATACGCATCGGCGAGGAGCGAATGGAACGCATCTACCTCGTTCCGCTCGCTGATGAAAGCGGCCGCCGTGCAACCGTCGTACTCTTCGGCCCGCGAACGCCGCTGCTACAAACCCAGCCCGGCAACCTTACCGTTACGCTCGAAGCGAACGAGAACGGCGAACCCGCACCGAAACTCACACTTCCCCGCAACCTGGAAGGCAAGGTCGAAGTGAGAAAACTGGCACTTTAGATAGGTGATATGAATGCTTTTGCGAGCCTGACGTTTGTTGCGGTTTTCAACGCAGAGTACGCAGAGATCGCTGAGTTCGCAAAGCGGTATTGAGCTCGTATCCGGAATCGATTTGCGACCGATTCCTACAGAAAGCCCTGTGTCCTGTCTCTGTGTTCTCTGTGTTTCAAATCCACCTTAACACCCGTTCCGCACAGTTTCTTCACGAACACGATCACCTTTCGAGTGCTAAGGTTTCGCGGCAAGGAATTCTCGTAGGTCCGCTCGCATCTCTTCGGTTATCTCGTGGCCGGCGCGGTATTGGCGGGTTGTTGTGTTGGGAATGCGTTTCTTGAGCCGCTCGGCGTAGTCTGCGAATTGCTCGTTGGTGTACCATTCGTCGTCGTCGCCGTAGAGATAAAGAACTCGGCCGTCGTACGGCTTATAGAGCGGGCTCGTTTCAAGGTCGCCGGGAATGCCGCCGCAAACGCCGATGACGGCACGGACCTCATCCGGATACGTCAAAGCAAAGCGAAAATTTAGCGCACACGCCTGCGAGAATCCGTAAAGATAAACCCGCGAAGGATCGACGGCTCCTTCCTCGCTCAGGCGGGCGATGAGGTCGAGCAGAAAGCGATGGTGAAGAGCGACCGAGTCCTCCGGCCGATGGTCCGTAAGCCAGCCAAAGCCGACGCGATAGCCGTCATCAGTTTTGCGAAAGTGCTGGTGCGGAGCCTCGACCGAGGCGATCGCAAAGCCCGACGGGGCGATCTGCCGAGCCTCGCGCATCATATAACGCTTGTGTGCTCCGTAGCCGTGGACGGCGATCAGAAGCGGAGCCGGGCCCGAAAGATACTGCGGCATCAAGAGGTCATAGTAAAGCTTGAGTTCGGCCGTTATGTGTTGGTCGCGCTGTATTTCCGCTTCGCTCATAGGAAAACTCAATTCAACCAAATCGCTCGCCGATAGACAAGGCATAGCCGCGAGCCTTATCCTTGCGGTTTAGCGTCTCCGCGATGAAATCTGCTCTTAGCAAACTTGATCAGCTCGCCGGCATTGCAGCCGGAAGTTCGCTTACCGTGCGGCTTGAGCGCGGTGCTTTCATCTGCCTTTTGCTGATGGCGGCGTCGGTTCCGCACTCGATCGCCGCGACGCAGATCGCCTGGCTGCTTGGTATGGTGCTCTCGGCCGCGAGGCTTTTCATCTCGCCGCGGCCGCGGTTTCGCTTCTTTGCGTTCGATGCGTTCCTGCTCGCCTTCATCGGTTGGAGCGTCCTGAGCGCCGCACTCTCTTACGAACCGGCCATCTCGCTCGATAAGCTCCGCGGCGTCGGGCTCTTCCTCATTTTCTTTTTTGCGAGGCTTAATCTACGAACCCGTTCGGCGATTGCGGCGGTCGCGTTCGTGATGATCGGCTCGGCGATGGTCAACGTCATCTGGCAGCCGGTCGAGCGGATCATCGGCCGCGGCGTTGAGGTCCACGGCCTTCGATCTGACGGAGCTTTGGCGAAAGCCGGGCTCGCCGATGGCGATGCCATTCTCCGCATCAATGGCAAGCGGATTTCCTCGCCGGATGAAATCATTTCCGCTCTCGACGCAAATGAAACGGTCGAGGCAACATTCAACCGCCCGGACATTTACCGCACCGTTACGCTCCGCCGTTCGGATCTGGCCGCCGGCACCTCGCCTGAGGAACGGCTCGGTTTTGCATCGTGGAGAAAAAGCCATCGCTGGCGGGCACAGGGGTTCTTCGGCCATTTCACGACCTATGGCGAGGTGCTGCAGATCATCGCATCGCTCGCGCTCGGCCTCGTACTCGGCCTTGCCTTCGGCCGCGGATCGTCGATCAGTGAGTTTCTGAGATCAAAGCGGCTTCGCATTGTGATGGCCGTCGCGGTCTGCTTTGCGCTGATATGCGTTGCACTGCTGCTCTCAGGTACGCGGGCGTCGCAGCTTGGTTTGCTTGTCTCGGGCATCGTGATGGTGCTTGCCATCGGCAATCGGAAACTGATCGCCTTGATGCTTGTGCTCCTCATCCCCGCGGCGGCCGGCGGTTACTACGTGGTGCAACAAACCCGCCAGCAGGACGAGACCAACGAATATCGCAAGACGATGTGGCGCGACGGCATCCGGCTTGCGACCGAAAGCCCGCGGCATCTGCTCGTCGGCGTTGGGATGGATTCGCTGAAGAATCGCTGGCAGGAATGGGGCCTTTTCGACCGCGGCTGGCTTCCGATGGGCCACTTTCACTCAACACCGATCCAGATCGCCGCCGAACGCGGGCTCCCGGCACTTCTTTTCTGGCTGCTTTTTCTTGGAGCTTACACCCGCAGCCTCTGGCAATATCTTCGGCGGAGCGGCGGCGCGCCGGATGTGCCATATGCGATAGCGCTCGGCGTTCTCGGTGGGGTCGCCGGCTTTTTTACGGCGGGCATCGTCCACAATAATCTTGGCGATGGCGAGGTCGCGATGGCCTTTTACCTCGCGGCGGCGCTAGGTGCGGCCGAGCTTGTTAGCAAAAATGTAAGCCCCGAATAGGGCAGGCTTCGGCGCAATAACCTGAACCAAGTGGCAGTTTTTGCCGTATTCTCTTCTAGAAACAAGAGGAAATCTATGAACATAAATACCCGCACTCGTTCTATCTACGCCTTCGTTCTCGCATTTGTGATGGTCGTTACGGCCATGCCAGGAGCAGTTTTTGCCCAAGGCACGGCTCCGGCAGCGGACTACTCGGCCGCCCTAGCCGCGATAGAGGAAAAGCTCGAAGCACGCCGCAAGGAGCTCGGAATTCCGGGAATGTCGCTCGCCATCGTTAAGGATGACAAGGTCATTTATTCGAAGGGGTTGGGCTATAAGGACTTTGAGAAAAAGGTCCCGGTAACGCCAAATACGCAGTTTGCGATCGGCTCGGCGACCAAGGCATTTACGGCACTTTCCGTCTTGATGACGGCCGATGAAGGCAAGCTCTCGCTCGATGCCTCGCCGCGAACGGTCCTGCCCTATTTCAAAATGGCCGACCCCGAAACCGACAAGAACATCACCATCCGCGACCTGCTGACGCACTCCTCGGGCCTCAACCGCACCGATCTTGCGATGATCACCGGACGGTTGACGCGGCAGGAACTCATCAAGGTCGCCGGCGAAGCGAAACCGATCGGCAAGCTCCGCGAGCGCTTCGGCTATCAGAACCTGATGTACACCGCGGCCGGCGAGGTCGTCGCGGTTGCACAAGGGAAGGAATGGGAAGAGTTCATCCCCGAACGCATTCTTCGTCCGCTCGGGATGACGACGAGCACGATGACCATCGAACAGATGGAGAAGGTCGCCGACCGCTCGTTCGGGTATAACTACAACTTCGACACGAAGGAAACCATTCGGCTTCCATATCGCGAAATAAAGCAGGTCGCACCGGCGGGCTCGATAAATTCCTCATCAAATGAAATGGCCGAATGGCTTCGGTTCATCCTTGCCGGCGGCGTGCACAACGGCAAGCGGCTAATCTCGGAAGCGAGCTTTGCCGAATGGATGAAGCCGCAGATGAACGTAACGCCAAACGGTTCGGTCAAATACGCCCTCGGCTGGTTCGTCCGCGATTGGAACGGGATGACCGTCGTCGAGCACGGCGGCAATATCGATGGCTTTAACGCCCTCGTGGCGATGATCCCGGAGAAGAAGCTCGGCTTTGTGATGCTCACCAATGTCTCCGGTTCCTCGCTCGGCAATGAGCTTATGCCGATCGTTTGGGAGAACATTTTGGGCAAGCCCGAAGGTGCTAAGCCGGCCGACAAGCCCGGGCAACCGGCCGCGGGCGGTGCCGTTCCTGCGGACCTTGTCGGCAAATATCTGACGCCCAATGGCGAAGGCACGATCGAGATAAAAGAGGTCGAGGGCAAAATATCGCTAGTCGTTCCGGGCCAGCAGCCTTATGCCCTGGCACCGAAAACGGACGGCAAGTTTGCGATGACCCCGCTTCCGGACACTTTTTCGATGAAGGTCAACCGCGATGCCGCGAATGCGGTCGAATCGATCACGCTCGACCAGCCGCAGGGTGCATTTACGTTCAAGCGGGTCAAGGGCGATGCCGCGCCGGCCGACCTTCCTTCGGTAGACGAGCTGATGGCAAAGGTCATCGAAGCCTACGGCGGCGAAGCGAATCTCCGCAAGTTCAAAACGCGGGTGACCACCGCGACCGTTAACTTTGAGAATCAGGGCGTGACCGCGACCGGGATCACCTGGGCAAAGGCTCCGGGAATGACGGCCTCGGAATTCACGATGACGGCGGCCGGCAAGGTGATCGCCAAGGGCTACGACTTTTTTGACGGCAAGGGCGGCGAGGAAGCCTACACCTTTGCACCGGCCGAAAAGCTTACCGGCAAGCGGCTTGAGAATGCTCGGATCGATGCCGATTTCTACGCCCCGCTCAACTGGAAGACGAACTACGACAAGGCAACGGTTCTTCGCAAAACGAAATGCGGCGAAGAGGAGTGCTACGTAGTTGAGTTCAATTCGGAAAAGGGAACAAAGACGACCGACTTTTATTCGACAAAGACGAACCTCCTTGTCCGGCGTGACTCGGTCATCCCCTCAAGCACGAGCAGCCAGCAGATAGCGATCACGACGACCTTCGAAGATTATCGCAGCGTGGACGGAATAATGATGCCGTTCCGCACCGTGCAAAATAGCCCGAGCAACGGCCGCGTTGTTTCGCAGATACGCGAGGTAAAGCACGACGCGAAGGTCAGCGACAAGGTCTTCAAGTCGCGCAAGCTGAAGTTCTAATTTGTAACAGCGTTATTAGAAGGAAGGCCAGGAACGAAATTCGACTCTTTGAGAGCTTTGTGAACGCCTTTGTGGCCTTTGTGTTTAAGCTGATCTTAACCACAAAGGCCGCAGAGGTTTTGTACAAAGAGCGCAAAGTAAGAAACGGAATTATTGGATCCCGGCCGCTTCCATCAGGTTCGGGGCAAACATGGGCTCGCTGTGGTCAAAGACCGCATCGAGCTCTTTTTCTACCGAGCCGTGGCCGGCCGGTATCTTTTTGACCAGCGGCTCAAAGTTGCGGAAGTCGTAAAGCCCGGGGTCAAGAAGGTGCGAGGCGGTCACGTTCGTCAGCGCCGTCAGCATCGAATTGCGAAGGAACGGCACTTCCTTGGCGAGTTCGGTGACAAGTTGTTTGACCCGTGCACGCTTTAGGTTCGGCTGCGATCCGCAGAGATTGCACGGGATGATCGGGAACTGCTTTTCCTCGGCATAGGCCGCGACGTCCGATTCATGACAGTACGCCAGTGGGCGGATGACCGTATTGCGGCCATCATCGCTGCGTAGGATAGGCGGCATCGCCTTGAGCTGGCCGACGTAAAAGAGATTGAGCAGGAAGGTGTTGATGATGTCGTCGGCGTGGTGGCCGAGCGCGACCTTTGTGCAGCCCTCTTCGACCGCGACCGAGTAAAGTATCCCGCGGCGGAGCCTCGAACAAAGCGAGCAAAACGTTTTGCCCTCGGGGACGTGGGCTTTGACGACCGAGTACGTGTCCTCTTCGATGATGCGATAGGGGACGCCGAGCTCTTCAAGATAATTAGGCAGCACCTCGGCCGGAAAGCCGGGCTGCTTTTGATCGAGATTAACGGCAAGAATATCAAAGCTGACCGGCGCCCGGCGGCGAACGTCGAGCAGCAGGTCGAGCATTGTATAGCTGTCCTTTCCGCCCGAAAGGCAGACCATCACCTTGTCGCCCTCGGCGATCATGCCGAAATCGCCGATCGCCTGGCCCATCTTCTTAAGTAACTTCGTTTTTAACTTGCTCTCTACAAACAAATGGCCGCTCGCCCTCCGAAACCTCTAATACTTACATAATTGTTGCCCGCTCGGCAATAGCCGCCGGTTTACTAGACACCGAAGCGAAGCTGAACTATCATTCCCTATCAGGCATACGAGGCGACGAAAAGCACCCCCGCGAAGCGCACTTCGCAAACCGCAGTTTTCTTCTCGGTTTACTTTGCCTAACGTTCCAAATTACGCAAATTAAGGAGTTTTTCTATGATCAGAATGGGACGTTCCAGAACGGAACCTCAGGAACCGGCAAACACCTACAGCCAGCCGACCCAATCGACACCGTATCAGGCCGAACCGGCCTCGAGCTCGCCCTCGCGTGCCGTGACGGACAGCGAGGCGATGGCCCGCGACATAAAGGAAGGCCGCCTGAGCGGCTTCGTCGGCCACGGAACGGTGCTTTCCGGCGAGACGAATTTTCAGGCGATGCTCCGCGTTGACGGCCAGCTCGTCGGCAGCGTTTCTTCCGAGACGGGTACGCTCATTGTCGGCTCGAACGGGCAGGTCGATGCCAATATCTCGGTTGCCTCGGCGGTCGTCAACGGCGTGGTCAATGGCGACATCATCGCCAGCGAACGCGTTCAGCTTGGGCGAACGGCACGCGTTGTCGGCAACATCCAGGCTCCGCGGATGATCATCGAGGACGGTGCCATCTTCGAAGGAATGTGTTCGATGATGGGCGCCCGAAAGGCCATCGAGCAGCAGGCGATCGAATCGGCCCGGCAGGCGGAGGAAGAGGAAAGCCTCTTTGCCGAATCGAACGCGATCGAGATCGCGACCGAAACGGACGCGGATGAGGACGACGACGAACTGGTCGAGGCCGCAAAGGGCTAGGGCCGTTCGAACGATGTGAATATGGTCGGGCGGGCAGTGATTTGTCCGCCCTTTTTTGCATAAAGGGAGGAAACAGAAATGCTCAGCGATTTCAAAAAATTCATCGCCCGCGGGAATGTGCTTGCTCTGGCGATCGCGGTCGTTATCGGTGCGGCCTTCGGTGCGATCGTCAAGACCTTTACCGACGGCATCATTACGCCCGTGGTCGGATTGCTGACGGGCGGTATCGACTTTTCAAGCAAGGTCATTAACCTCGGCGATATGCCGGTCTCGACCCCAGAGCAGATCGCCGCCGCCCAGGCCGCCAAACAGCCGCTCATTCTTTACGGCCAATTCATCAACGACATCATCACGTTCCTGATCGTCGCCTTTGTGATGTTCCTTTTGGCCCGCTACGCGATCAGCATCTTCAAGGGCCTCGAGGCCGAAGCCGCACCATCAGCTGAGGAGAATCTGCTGACGGAGATTCGCGACATTCTCAAGGCAAAGTAGGAATTGTCAATTGATGAGCCCATCGGGCTCGCTAAAGCGATAGGTTCGGTCGGGCGTGATGCAAAGGTCGAGCGGGACGTCCGAGCCGTGGATATCATCTATCGCAGCGACGGGCGGGAAAAGGCTTACTCCAATCTTTAGGCAATCCGGCCGGCAGCGAGCGAGAAATCGGTCGTAGTAGCCCTTGCCGTAGCCGACGCGGTGTCCCGCCTCATCAAAGCAAAGCAGCGGGACAATAACGAGGTCGATCTCCGCGGGGTCGGCCTTTTCCGCGCCCGCGGGCTCTCGAATGCCCCAATTGTTCTCGGCAAGAACGGTCTCCTCATCAAAGTAGCGGGCATCGAGCTCGCCGGTCTCGC
>CAZGLZ010000054.1:0-22644 GCA_964526245.1 uncultured Chloracidobacterium sp.
TATGGAAGGACGAAAGCCTGAAGCTGGCCCAAACGGACGTCTTCCGCTCGGACCTAAAGCGCTTTGAGACCCCAAGCGACGCTTACCGCCGCAACGCCCTTCGAGTCTCAGAATACAGGTTGACTCTCGCCGGTTACCGCATGGGCGAAACGCTGAACGACATCTTTGGAAAGTAAATGACTCCCGGAGAAACGCTTGAATATTTTGAAGGCCGCCGCGATGTGATCATCGGCCAGATCCGCGAGATCGTCGAGATAGAGTCGCCCTCGCACGATGCCGAACGGAGCCGCGAGGTCGTTGATTGGATCGAGAATGCGGCGAGGGCGACCGGCCTTGAGCTTGCCATCGAGCGGCACGCGACCGAGGCGGACGGCGACCACCTGATCATCCGCGCGTTTCCCGGCAATGGGAAGCCGGTGCTCCTGCTCGGCCATACGGACACGGTCCATCCGGTCGGAACTAAAGCGAAAAACCCGACACGCATCGAGGGCGACCGCTTTTACGGCTGCGGCACTTTCGATATGAAAGCGAACATCGTTCTGATGCTCGAAGCGCTTCGATATTTCAAGACGAGCGGCACGCAACCCTCGCGGCCGGTCAACATATTGCTCTCCTGCGACGAGGAGGTCGGCAGCTACACGGGCCGCGAATACGTCGAACGCGAGGCGAAGCTTGCTGAACACTGCCTAGTTTTCGAGCCCTCGGCCGCGGGCAGCGTCAAGACCGGCCGCAAGGGCACGGGTATGTATGTCGTCAGGGCCCACGGCGTTCCGGCCCACGCGGGCCTCGACCCCGAAAAGGGAGCAAGTGCGATACTCGAGCTCTCGCGGCAGATCGAGCGGCTCCACGCGATGAATTTCCCGGACGCCGGCACGACCGTAAACGTCTGCACCGCGAGCGGCGGGACGACGACCAATGTCATCCCCGAGCACGCCGAGTGCACAGTCGATGTCCGCTTCAGCTCGATGGCTGAGGCCGAGCGGATAGACGCGGCAATAAAGGCACTCACGCCGGTCGATGAACGCGTCTCGCTTGAGGTCACAGGCGGCATCAACCGCCCGCCGATGGAACGAACCGATGCGGTGGTCGCGCTTTTTGAGAAGGCACGCGAGACGGCCGCCTCGTTCGGATACGAGTTGGGCGAAACTCAGGTCGGCGGAGCTTCGGACGGAAACTTCGTCGCCGCTCTCGGGATCCCAGTCCTCGACGGCCTAGGCATAGCCGGCGACGGAGCACACACGCTCCACGAACATATTTTGGTAAGCGATATCGCAAAGCGGGCAACGTTGGTGACTTTGATGATTTCTTGACAGGCAGTTTTTATGAAAGGCTACACTTGTTCAACCTGTGGACAATTCCATACTGGCTTACCGTACAGTTACGGAACCACCGCCCCAGCACTGTGGTTTGATATCCATGAGGATGAAAGAGAGGAGCGAGCTCTGCTTTCATCAGATCAATGTGTTATCGACAACCAATATTTCTTTATACTCGGGCGGCTTGAGATTCCTGTTATTGATGGGGATGAAGATCGTTTCAGTTGGAACGTTTGGGTTTCATTGAGCGAGGAGAATTTTTTCCGGGCCTCAGAACTTTGGGAAACCGAGGGACGCGAAAGTGAGCCTCCATATTTCGGATGGCTGAGTACAGCTTTGCCTTGTTACGCCGAAGCGACGCTTAATCTTAAGACCAATGTACATACAAGGCCTGTCGGTGAGCGGCCTTTCGTCGAATTGGAACCAACAAAACACCAACTCGCCATTGAGCAGCGTGGAGGTATAACAGAAAAAAGGGTGCAAGAAATCGCCGAGTGCATTTTGCATTCATGACGAGCGAATTCTATCCGTAGGCTCATTCTGTCCAGTGAATGGAATGACAAGAAGTAGCAGCCAAAATAGCAAAGCGTCGGCGGCAATTTGGGAGACTGCGGTTGGTCTGTTTGAGGCAGGCTTTATAGATAGGCCGACATTGGTAGATTTCGATAAGGCTCGCCACACTCGTGAGAACGAGCGAGCCCTTACTGACGTGCGGGCTACCGACACGCCGGCTGATGACAAATAGATTCGGAGGCGCATCCTGTCCGGTGATGGGCGCGGTCTTCAAAACCGTCAGCGGGTGCGCGAGAGCGTGCCTGGGTGGGTTCGACTCCCACACGCCTCCGCCAGCTTGAAAGGAGAAAGGATGAAGGATAAGGGAGAAAGTAGTGACTATCACGCTCCGTCCTTCCGCTCGGGTTATCCTTTATCCTTTCGCCTTTGCTCTTATGAAATTGTGGATCGCTCTTAATATGACGCCGGGAGTTGGGCCGCGGGCGGCGACCAAGCTGCTTGAGCGGTTCGGTTCGCCCGAGGGCGTTTTTGCCGCCCGACGGCGTGAGCTCGAGGAGCTTCGGCTTCGCCCCGAGACCATTGAGAGCATAATGAAGCGCGAGTTTGAGCCGAAGGCCGGCGAAGAGCTCGACCGCGTAAGATCGCTCGGCGGCGACATCCTCGTGCTTGATGACGGCAGCTATCCGGCCCTGCTTCGCGAGATCGCCGATCCGCCGATAACGCTTTACGTCCGCGGCGAGTGGCAGGCCTGTTTCGATCAGCCTTGCGTCGCCATAGTTGGTTCGCGAAATTGTTCGACCTACGGCCGCAATGCCTCCGAGATGCTTTCCCGCGACCTCGCCGGCCAGGGCTTCACGGTCGTTTCCGGTTTTGCTCGCGGGATCGACACCTCGGCCCATCGCGGTGCGATATCGGCCGGCGGCCGGACCATCGCCGTCATCGGTACAGGGCTCGACGACCCGTATCCGAAAGAGAATCAAAAGCTTGCCGATGAGATCATCGCCGCAGGCGGCGCTATCGTCTCGCAGTTCCCGCTCGGCACGCCGCCGCTCAAAGAGAATTTCCCGTACCGAAATCGGATCATCAGCGGCCTGAGCCTCGCCGTTGTTTTGGTCGAGGCCTCGGAGCGGAGCGGTTCGCTGATCACCGCCCGGCTGGCGACGGAGCAGGGCCGCGAAGTGATGGCAGTTCCGGGCAACATAACGTCGCGAACCTCGATCGGCACCAATTACCTCATCAAGGCTGGTGCAAAACTCGTCCAGCAATGGCAGGATGTCGTAGCCGAACTGCCGAATGAAATTACGGCGACCATACTTCCGCCAAAAATGGAACGCGACGAGAACGGCTCCGAGGCTGCGCAGCCCGAGCTCGAACCCGCCGGGCTTTCGCCGGCCGAGAAAAAGGTCTGGCAGAAATTATTGCCCGATGAGCCGATGCACATCGACGTTCTGCTCGAGGCGACCGGGCTTTCGTTCGGCGACCTCAATAGCGCACTCGTCGGGCTCGATATCCGCGACCTCATCCGCGTTCTCCCGGGCAAGCATTACGCACGAAAGATCTGATCGACGCCATGGAAAAATCGGATTTGATCCAGATCACGCGAAAGCCTTCCATCCCCGAGGATGAGTTCTACACGGCGATCAACCGGATGTATGAGCTCGTGTGGGAGCAGCTTCTTCCGCCGCAGATCGAGACCTCGCGGTTGCGGTCGCGGCTTGAGCGATCGGTGGTCACACCGGCCGATGCCGAGATACCGGATTGCGTTACATGCGGCGTCTGCTGCGCGTCGTTGCTCTGTGTAGGGGTTCGGCCGGGCGAGGAGCCGGCTCGCGAGCTGACGTGGAGTGTTACGAAGAGCGATGAGGAAGGCGAATGGGAGGTCGATCTTTACCTTCGCCGCGATGAAGAAACACTCGCCTGTGCCCAACTTGAGGGCAACTTGGGCGAGCACGCCACCTGCCGAATTTATGAAAGCCGGCCGCAAATGTGCCGCGAGTTTGACGCCGGCAGCGACCGCTGCCACGCTCTTCGCCGGGCTTACGGCATCGAGCCGTTCCTCTCGCTAGATGAAATGATGGAAGCTAACGAGCGTCTCGATGAGCGCGACGCTATGCCTGCGGACCCGAAATTGATCACGCGAGTTTCCATCGATCGTGCCGAGCGTCGGGGCGAACTTCAGATCAATGTTGTGCTTCGGAGCGGCGAAGAGCGGGTGCTTCACTCCTTCGATCCGGCCAAAGAAACGTGGCGGCAATTTCAGTTCGAGGGCGTCTCGCTGGCCTCGGCCGAGGCGATGATCGCAGATCATAACGAAATTTCTTGGCAGCCCGAAAGCTAGCAAACGAATCCGACAAAGTAAGATTTGCCGAAACGTGTGCTATGGCGTATCGTCATAGGACGCATTGACAGATTTCGCCGTAAGGTGTTAGAAGTCAAAATGTCAGAGCGTCTCCGAGCGGAGATCGCATCTGACTATTTTTTTCCGATGTCAAAGAACCTTGTAATAGTAGAATCGCCGGCAAAGGCCAAGACGATAAATAAATATCTCGGGCAGGACTATACAGTCTTGGCCTCGATCGGCCACATCAAGGACCTACCCGCAAAGGAACTCGGGGTTGATGTCGAGAATAATTTCGAGCCGACCTACGAGGTCATTCCGGACACAAAGAAACGCAATAACAAGAAGATAGTCTCGGACCTGAAAAAGGCGGCGAAGGCCAGCGAAGCGATATTTCTCGCCGCCGACCCCGACCGCGAGGGCGAGGCGATCTGCCAGCATCTTGCCGAAGAGATCGTTCCGAAGAAAGGCGATAAGCCCGTTTTCCGGGTGATGTTCAATGAGATCACGCGGAATGCGATAAAGGACGCCTTCATCGAGCCGAAGCAGATCGACCGAAACCTTGTCAACGCGCAGCAGGCCCGCCGCGTGCTCGACCGGCTTGTCGGCTACAAGGTCTCACCGATCCTTTGGAAATCGATCGGCGGCAAGCTCTCCGCCGGCCGCGTGCAGACGGTCGCTGTTCGGCTCGTCGTCGAACGCGAACGCGAGATAGAGGCTTTCGTCAAAACGGAATATTGGTCGATCGTCGCCGATCTTGCCGCCGCACTTCCGCCAAATTTTGAGGCGAAGCTCGCCCGGATCGACGACAAGACGGTCAAGACGGGCAAATTCGATGAGGATCTCAAGGCGAACGAAACGCACGTCAAAACAACAGACGAAGCATCGGCAATAGTCGCGGAAGCCGAGAAGGAATCGTTCATCGTCGAATCCGTCACCCGCAAGGAACGCAAGCGGAACCCGACGCCGCCTTTCATCACCTCTAAGCTTCAGCAGGAAGCCGCCCGCAAGCTCGGCTTTTCCGTCAAGCGGACGATGACGACCGCCCAGAAGCTCTATGAAGGCATCGACCTCGGTACCGAAGGGCTCACCGGATTGATCACCTATATGCGAACGGACTCGGTCCGCGTTTCCGATGCCGCTATCGAAAACGCCCGCGGTTACATCGGCAAGCAATATGGCGAAAGTTATCTTCCCGGCAAAGCGAACACATATAAAGGAAAGAAGGACGCACAAGACGCCCACGAGGCGATCCGCCCGACCGACGTCAACCGCACTCCGGATGACATGAGCGCACTGCTCGGGCCCGATGAGCTGAAGCTCTATCGGCTGATCTGGCAGCGATTCGTCGCCTCGCAGATGACGCCGGCCGTGTTCGATCAAACGACGATCGACATCAAGGCGGGAAGGTTCACGTTCCGTGCGACCGGCTCGGTCCAAAAATTTGACGGCTTTCTCAAGGTCTATCAGGAAGGCCGCGACGACAAACCGCAGGACGGCGACGACGATGATGCCGAACTTACGCTTCCGGCGGTCTCGGAAGGCGAGCAATTAAAGCTGAATGGCATCACGCCGAATCAGCATTTCACCGAACCTCCTCCTCGGTATTCCGAAGCGACGCTCGTCAAGGCACTCGAAGAAAAAGGCATCGGCCGTCCCTCGACCTACGCGGCCATCATGACCACGATCCAGGACCGCGAGTACGTTGAAAAGATCGAAGGACGCTTTCACCCGACGCCGCTCGGCACTACGGTCAATGATCTTTTGCTTGAGAGCTTTGACGACATCTTCAACGCCGAATACACCGCGAGGATGGAGCTCGCTCTCGACGATATCGAGGACGGCAAACTCGATTGGCGAAACGCTCTCCGCGGTTTTTACGACAAATTCGCAAAGGACCTCGAGCACGCGGTCGAGAACATCAAGAACAAGAAGCAGACCTCGATACCGACCGACGAGGTTTGCGAAAAGTGTGGGGCCGGAATGGTCATTAAATTCGGCCGCTTTGGGCAGTTCCTGGCGTGTTCGAATTATCCCGAGTGCAAGAATACCCGCGAGGTCGCGAGCAAGCGTTCGAGCGAAACGGCCGAGGGCGAAGCGGGCGAGGCGGAGGCCGTGCCGCCATGCGAGCTTTGCGGCCGCGAGATGGCATTGAAGAAAGGCCGCTTTGGCCCGTTCTACGGCTGCACCGGTTATCCGGAGTGCAAGAATATCCGCAAGATCGCTAAAGGCGACCAGAAGCCCGCTCCTCCGCCCGAGCCGATCAACGAGACGTGCCCCAAGGACGGCGGCCAGCTTGTTCGCCGGCAGGGCCGCTTCGGTGAGTTCATCTCGTGCTCGAATTATCCGAAGTGTGATTACATCAAGCGCGAGACGATCGGCGTTGCGTGCCCGAAGTGCGGCGGCGATATCGCGGTCAAAAAATCGAAGCGCGGAAAGACCTTTTACGGGTGTGCGAATTACCCGAAATGCGACGAGGTTTTCTGGGATAAACCGATCGCCGAACCGTGTCCCGAGTGCAGCGCGCCCTTAACGCTCGAAAAGACCACAAAGAAAGAAGGCACCGTCCGCTATTGCAAAAACGAGGCGTGTGATTATAAGATTTCCGTCGTCGATACATCTGAAGCGGCAGATGCCGGGGCCGACACGGCCGCTCCCGCCGCTTGAGCTTTATGAACGAGAACATTCAGTTCTTTCAGGCATTCCTGAAAAACCCGACCTCGGTCGGCTCCATTGCCCCGAGCTCGCCGGAGCTTGCCCGCGCAATGGTCAAGGGTATCGAGCCCGGGCCTGAGAACGTCGTTCTGGAGCTCGGCGTCGGTACAGGTGCTATAACAAAGCAGCTTCGAAATGCCGGTGCTAACTCGGAGAATTACCTCGGTATCGAGATCGACCCTTCGCTCGTTCGTTCGCTTCGCGGCAGCTTCCACGAGCTGAATATCGTCACCGGCGATGCGACCAGCCTTGCGGAGATACATCGCCGTTCGGGCCTCGGCCGCGTCGGTTATATCGTTTGCTGCCTGCCTTTTGTCTCGCTTCCGAATGAGGTCGGCGGGAAAATACTTGGCGAGGTAGAAAAGCTGATGACCGAGGGCTGTATGTTCCGGATGTATCAGTACGCACACGGCTATTATTCACCCTCGGCCATCAAGCTGAGAGATTTCATGCGCAAGCGCTACGGCCGGTCGCGGCGAAGCCCGCTGATCGTGAAGAACATTCCGCCGGCTTATACACTGACCTGGTTCGGCCGTTAAAAGGCCTCGGACCTCTTCCCGCTTATGTCCAACATTCAATACTATCCCGGTGCGATCGATCCCTCGGGGTGCATCAGCAATGGCTGGAATCTCATCAAGCCGAAATACTGGATGTACTTCGCCATCTCGCTGTTGACCTGGGTCATCGTCTCGTGTATCCCCTGTATCAACTACATCCTGATGGGCCCGGTGCTGGCCGGTGTTTATTACACACTGCTTCGCGATATGCGGGGCGAATCGGTCGATTTTGGGATGATGTTCAAGGGCTTTGAGAAGTTCTTGCCGGCCCTCGTCGTCGGGCTTGTCCAATCGATCCCCGGCATCATCTGGCAGATAATCGATACGACGATGAACATCTCGACGATCTTCATCGAGCAGGGAACGGGATCACTCGGCGGTGGTAACTTCTTTCAGGAATCGTCAGCACCGGGACTTGCTGAAGGCATCTCGGCGGTCTATTTCATACTTGCCGCGGTCTTTCTGATCGTGACGATGGTTTGGTCGATCTCATTCGCGTTCGCGATCCCGCTCATCGCCGAGCACAACATCGGCCCCATCGAGGCACTTACGCTAAGCGCAAAAGCCGCCTGGAGCAATGTCGGCGGTGTTATCGTAACCTCGATCCTTATGGGTTTGATGGGTCTTCTAGGCGCGCTCGCAATTTGCATCGGTTTTTTCTTCGTTCTACCGATCTTATGGGCTGCTTGGGCATTCGCTTATCGGCAGGTCTTCCCGGCCATCGACACGGACAACTTCAGAATGGATCCGCCCTCACCGCAGGAATACGGAATGTCATTCGGCCAGGGAATGGATTAGCTCGAGAGGCGAGTCAGTGATATCGAATGCCGTAAGCTTTTTTCAAGGCTTACGGCTTCAATCGTTTGCAACCGAGAGCACAACGACATCGCGGAAATCCTGTCCGCGGACGAACGCAAAATACTTCCCGTCGTTAGACCAGCTAAAATTGAACAGCAATTCATAGGGCATCGAGCCGAGCCGTTGCGGCTCGCCTCCATCGATCGCCTGCACCCAGTAACCGAATTCTGTATCGCGGTAAATTATCGAGCGGCCGTTGGGCATCCATCCGATCCCGACGAAGGAGGTCGCGGTCGGAGGTACGGTGAACTTTCGGAGCAACTGATGGTTCTCGGCCGAATAGAGAAGAAGGGTCCGGTCCGGTTGGAAAAAGGCGGCGGCAATATAACTGCCATCGGGCGAAAAACGTCCCCATGAGGCACCATCCCTCGTTAGTATTTCAGGCGTGCCGCCGTTTGCGGGTATACGGGCCATACCGCCGATCCCTTCGCTTCGATGTTTGTAGTAGATCCACGCGCTGTCCGGCGAGACGAAAGGCTGAAATGCATTATCCGTGAAGGTAAGCTGCCGAAGGTCAGACCCATTGATGTTCATCCGCCAGATGTTGAACTGACCACTCCGACGGGAATGAAATGTCACAAAGGTTCCGTCCGGGCTTACGGCGAGTGCGCTGTCCACGCTTCCGGGCGTGGTCAGTAATTTCTGCCCCGTTCCGTCGGAGTTCATCTGGGCGATCGTCACACTTCGTGTGTCGGATGTCGTGTAGATGAGTTTTCCATCGGGCGTCCAACCGAGGCCCCAAAGGCCGTCATAGCGCCCGAAAGAGCTGTTTGTGATCGCTTGCGCGGAGGAGAGGTCGTCCGCCGGAGCTATCCATACATTGTTCATCTGCCGCCGCTCTAGTGTAAGGAGTCGTTTGGCCGCGAGTGAATAATCGAGAATTGTTCCGTAGGTGCTCAGGTCGTTCGTCACCCGTGCCGCCGTGCCGCTCTGAAGATCGATATGATAAAGGTGAAGTTGCGGGACTGCCGCCCACGATGCGCGGTCAAGAACAGTGACGAAGAGACCGCGGTCGCCCTCCGTCCAGGCGATCTGGTCGATCACCTGCCAATCAGGCCTTCTTAACCGATTCAATTCACCGCCCTCAGCCGAAAAAAAAACGATCTCGGAAAAGCTCTCAAACCCGGTTCCGACAACTACAGCAACTCGGGTTCCGTCCGACGACCATGAAACGGATT
The DNA here is from genome assembly GCA_964526245.1 of uncultured Chloracidobacterium sp. Taxonomy (GTDB): domain Bacteria; phylum Acidobacteriota; class Blastocatellia; order Pyrinomonadales; family Pyrinomonadaceae; genus OLB17. Next base: position 9,476 of record CAZGLZ010000054.1, read on the forward strand.
CCTTGAGCATCTCGCCGTCGAGCACGGCAATATTAACGCGGTCGCCGCCGTTCAACGGCGCTTTTGCCAACAGCGTCTTCTTCGGATCTTCAGCCGTCGTTGCGAACACCATCCAGCTTCCATCCGGTGAAAGCGAGAAATGGCCGGCTCCGGTCATTAGCTTTTCCACCGGCCCACCAAGAGCCGGCATCCGGTAAACCACAGGTTCGGCCTCCGGACTGCTCTTTGCGGAGAAAATGATGCTGCTTCCATCCCGACTGAAAGCGAGGTCGATGTGATCGGTATCAGATTCCGGACGAAGCAGCAGTTGGTCGCCGCCGCTTACATCTCCGACCCAAAGAGCTTCCCGCGATCGGTCACGGGTAACGTAAGCGAAGCGGTTGCCGTCCGGCGAAAGAGCTGCAAGCGAAACGCGGCCATTGTTTGTCAGTCTGGTGAACCGGCCGCCTTCGAGCGGATTAAGAGCACTCGCATGCAAACCGGAGATCGTAGGCCAGATGAAAAACGCGGCGATGAGAATTGCCGAAATGCCGGTCCCGGCCATAAGCCAGCGAAGGCCCGTTGCGGGACGAGGCGAAGACAACGCTGGCCGTGATGCTTCTTCTAGGTCTGGCTCTTCAGTAACGTGTTCGTGTTCTTCGATGGTGATTCGTTGGATCCGATGGCTTTCAACTATCAGTTCGGTATCATGCCCGGAACTCGTCTCGCCAATGAACCGGTAACCCTTGCCGGGAACGGTGACGATGAACCTATGGTCGCCGCGTTTTTCTCCAAGAGCTTTGCGAAGTGCGGCAACGTGTACTGAGAGGTTGTTCTCCTCGACGATCTGGCCATCCCAAACAAGATCGAAGAGCCTGTCCTTTGTGAGAAGCTCGCCGCTGTTTTGGGCAAAAGCGGCCAATAGGTCAAAGGATTTCGACTTGAGAGGAACTTGCTCTCCATCGCGAAGGAGCTGTCGGCGCGCCAGATCGACCTCAAACCGGTCAAAAAAGATCGAGGTTTTTTGCAGGTCACCCATCTTGCGCAATCGTCAGAAACACCCAAAAACCGGGCGGTTAGGAAGAATAAAGAACAATTAGCACCCAAATTAAGGACTTTCGGCCGCCGAGTAGGTGAGACTTAGCCCAAAAAGGGGAGAGCTACCACTTCGGCGTGCTGAAATTTTAGCAGAATCACCGGCTTCGGCGAAACAAAATATGGCGAGAAAGCGGACGATCGAGATCACGATCGAAACCCATGAGGTCACACGAATCCATCGCGGCATTGCTGTCCCCGCACCCGCTGAGCCTAAAGAGAGGCGCGGACACCACAACGAAGATTCGTACTTTTTCGAGGAACGGGAGCAGCCGGATCTGCTCCTGTTCGGCGAAAGCGGAGCTGAACGTGGAAACGCTCCGGACTCCGCACCAAATGCCGGGCCCGACGACTCCCACGTCTCCGGCACGACAGAGGAAAACTGAGAATATGAAAAGACTTCTGATCTTGACCTTCACCCTTGCGGCTTTGGCAATGCCGATCGCCGCCCAGACGAACGATTTCACTTACCAAGGGTCGCTTTTCGTTGCGGGTGTCCCGGCAAATGGGACCTACGATTTTGAGTTCCGGCTTTTCGGCGCCTCAAGCGGCGGGCCCGAAGTCGGAGTGATGAACCCCCGGCCGGGGGTTACAGTTACCGATGGGCGATTCACGGTTTCACTCGCTTTCATCGCCGGCTTTCCGGGCGATGACCGCTGGCTAGAGATATCAGTTCGGCCCTCGGGAAGTGGGGGCGGATTTCAACCGCTTCTGCCAAGGGTCAAGATCGGCTCATCGCCCTATTCGATCAAGAGCCAATCCGCCGAGATCGCAGCAAATGCCACGAATGCGACCACCGCGAACAATGCTCTGAGCCTCGGAGGGGTTTCGGCGAACCAATATATCCAAACCTCGGATCCGCGATTGACCGATGCTCGCCCGCCGACGCCCGGAAGCACGAACTACATTCAGAATCAGAACACGGGAGCTCAGGCTGCGAGCAACTTCAACATTAGCGGAAATGGAACGGCCGGCGGAACACTCACCGGCAACACGCTGGACGCCACGACCCAGCTGAACATAAACGGCGTGAGAGCATTTACGATCAACGGCCTTTTTTCCAGTCCGGGTTTCCCGTTAGCGCTGAGCAATACCTTCGCGGGAGTTGGGGCGGGTGTTAACACAACACCTGATCCAAACACCTCGCTCAGTCAAGGCAAGGAGAACTCATTTTTTGGTGTCCGTGCCGGAATAGCCAATGTCACAGGATATAGCAATTCTTTCTTCGGCTCGCAGTCGGGCGAGTCGAATACGAATGGGTTTCTCAATTCTTTCTTTGGTTTAAGAGCAGGTGAATCGAATACGGGTGGCGACAACAATTCCTTTTTTGGAGCACTCGCGGGGGGTGGAAATACGGGGGGTGAAGGCAACACATTTCTTGGCAGGAACGCAGGTTTCAACAACTCGAACGGAAACAACAATTCTGCGTTAGGTTACTTGTCCAGCGTTTCTTCCGACCTACAATACGCAACCGCAATTGGTGCGGAAGCAGTGGTCACTAACAGCAACTCCGTCGTCCTCGGCCGGCCAGGCGGTGAAGATACCGTTCGCATCGCAGGGCCGACATCGCTCAATGGCAACCTTGTTGTCGCGAGCGGCAACATCATTCTTTTCCAGAGCCCGGTCGCATTGACCACGCTCGGGACCGCCGGCGGATCGGCACTTTGTCGAAATGGCTCAAGTCAAATAGCTCTCTGCTCCTCGTCGCTCCGATACAAAACTGAGATACGAAACTTTGAAAGCGGCCTTCGGCTGATCGACCGGTTGCGGCCGATCACCTTCAATTGGATCGACGGCCAACCCCGCGACCTCGGGCTCGGTGCCGAGGATGTTGCCGCGATCGAACCGCTGCTTGTTACTTACAACGAGAAAGGCGAGGTCGAAGGCGTAAAGTACGACCGCATCGGCGTGGTGCTTGTCAACGTGGTCAAAGAACAGCAGTCGCAGATCGAAGCGCTCAAAACGCAGATCGAAGAGCAGCGAGCAATAACCGAAAGCCTACGGCAATTGGTCTGTGCTCAAAACCCGTCGGCGGCAGTTTGCTCGCCGAAGTGAATTTCGAAAGGGAGTGATGTATGGTTACGATCGGATGCACGTTGATACAGAAGTCTTGGGGTATTTCTTGCGACGTGATGCTCACCTACGATCAGGCGAATTGGTTGGGGAAATGGGAACGTTTGACCAAGCCGGTCCGCTCGCCCGGAAAGTACGTGTCCACTCTCCAGTTCGGTCGAGACGGCGATCTTGTGCAGGCGCGTGATGTCTATAATGGCAAAGAGCGGACCTTCATGTCGTTGTATCCGCCGCGAACCTGGGAGGCAGATCCGTCAAAAGCGACTTCGCCTGCGCATGTCCACATTTTCTGCGGATCGTGGAGTTCCGTGATCGAAAGGGTCGGATGCGGCGGGTTTCTCTCCGGCGAGGCCGTTCTTTGGCGGTCGCGGGAACCGCTGGAGTTCGAACTGTGGTTCGCGTGCAGTTAAGAAATGCTTGGTGGAGACTATGAAAAATCAAGTAACTTCGTTGATCGCTCTGGCAATGTTGGTGATCGTTTCGTCCGGATGTATGTCGTTCAGCACCACTGTTCGCGGCCGTGTGATGAAAGGCAGTACACCGGTCGAGGGGGCGACCGTTGAGTTCGGCCCGACTTTAGCGGTAGAGACGGCCACCACCGGTGCGGACGGAAGATTTGAGTTGACCGCAAGGCATGGGCCGATACAAATGCTGCGGCTTACCGCTAAAAAGCAGAACATGGTTCAGCGGGAAAAGATCGAGTTTCCGGGCTTTGCCGCTCCGGATTCAGATATCGAAATTGAGATGATCGGAGTTATTGGGCGCTCGGAGAAGTGACAATGAATCGGTTGATCAAAAGTGGCTTTCTTTTTTTACTCGGGTTCGTTATGCTCGCGTGGTTCATTTATTCCTTGAACCAACCGGTGGCCCCAAGTGAAACCTACATGGTCGATCGTGTGATGGACGTTGTAAAGCTCATCGGAGCCGTCGCGGGCTTCGTCGGCGGAATTGTGGAACTCGTAAGGCGATAGACTGAGGTACTCGGGCAGTCGGCAAAACATTATGTACACGGACTACAATCGGTTTTCGGTTAATGCGTTTACTGCCGTAAGCGATGCTTGGGGCTTGCTCAGCAGCAACTACTGGCCATTTTTTGGCGTGACCTCCATTCTGCTGGTTGCCGTTTGCTGTTTTCCGGCGGGCGGACTGCTGGCTCCGTTCCTGACGGCGGGCATCTACGCAATGGTCTTTCGCGCACTACGCGGCGAAAAGTACGACCTCTCAACGGCGTTTGGTGATGGCTTCAAGGGAAAAAGCTGGCGTGTCTTTTTTGCGGCTGTCGTTGCCGGGCTTCCGTGGGTGCCTTTAACAGTGATGTCTCAGATGATCGACGGCATGGAGAATGCGCCGCAGGAGAACATAAACTCATTTCTTATCGCCGCTTTTATTTTCTCAGCCATAGCGATCGTCTGGAGCTTTACGTGTGTTTTCTGGATCGCCCTTATCGTTGATAAGGATCTCTCGTTTGGTGAAGCATTCGGATTGAGCGCAAGGGCCGCTTGGGCAAACTTTCCCGGCCTCGTACTTCTCTACATCATTTCCGGCGTCCTTCTAGGACTTGGGACTTTGGCAGTCTGCCTCGGCGTCTTGTTCGTTTACCCGATCATGATGGTCGCTTTTGCCTTCGCCTACCGGCAGGTCTTTCCAGACACTTCCCCGCAGTCTCTCGGCTATGAGCCGCCGCCGCCAACCGCTTATCAGGGCATCTTTGGCGAAAGGATCTGACCGCCGGTTTCGCGCAATTTATGTGATCTCGGTAAGGTCGAGTTCCATGAAGAGCGTGTCGCCGTGCGGGTTGTCGTAATAGGCGTCGATAGGGTGGAAGCCGTGGGCCCCATAAAGGCTGACGGCTTTTCCCATCTTTGGCGGGTAGGTGTCGAGCCGCATTTTCCGGTAGCCGATCTCGCGGGCATCGGCGATCACCTGCTCGATCAACCGCCGCCCGAGCCCAAGCCCGCGCGCATTCTCACGCAGGTAAAGCCGTTTCATTTCGCAGATGCCGTCGCCGAGGCTCCGCAAGGCGATGCAGCCCGCCGGTTCCTCGCCGACACTTGCCAGATAAAGCCTGCCCTCGGGCGGAGCATATTTGCCCGGCAGCGTGGCAAGTTCTTCCTCAAAACCCTGAAAACACAGGCTCAGCCCGAGCCATGCCTCATACTCGCGAAAGAGCTCACGCAGCACTTCGATGTCATCTGCCGTCGCGGCCTGCTTTATCGTCATCACAGCTAATAATTCATATCAAATTCACACCGGAGTGCAACTATTGAAATGAGCACCGTAGAAGAGTTAATCTGAGTCTTACCTGCCAAACATCCGAGGAGAGTTTATGAACAGGAGATCGTTTCTCGCAAACCTAACTGCATTCACCGGCGGAGTCGCCCTTGCCGGGACGTCGCTCGGGCGGCGGGCAGAGGCATTTCTTCAAACCGGAGACCTTTCCGCTTTTCGTGCAGCAGGCTTTGGCGAGCTTTTCCCCACGGCGGCCAAGAATACCGGCGAGACGTTCCTCGCCCTGCCGAAGGGCTTTGAATACAACGTCCTCGGCAAACGCGGCACGAAGATGTCAGACGGCCGGACGACACCGCCTGCCCACGACGGGCAATGGACGTTCCGGGTCGGCAAGGAGCTTCGCATCGTCCGGAACCACGAGGTAACCAATGGCCGAGTTCCTCGTGAAGGCTCCGCCATCGGTTCAAAGAACCATTACGACCCGATGGCCGGCGGCGGTACAACGACGCTGGTCATCGACCCGAAAACAAACACGCTCATCCGCGATTTTGTAAGCCTTTCCGGCACGCTGGTGAATTGTGCCGGCGGCCCGACGCCATGGGGAAGCTGGATCACCTGCGAAGAAACGACCATCGGAAAAACAGAGATAACCAACTCGCGTGGCGTTAAGACCGGCGGATACCCGGTTCCGCACGGCTATTGCTTTGAGGTGCCGGCCTCGGCAAACTCTGAGGTGCCGCCTGTGCCGCTCAAGGCAATGGGAAGGTTCGTCCACGAAGCGGTTGCGGTCGACCCAAAGACCGGTATCGTGTACCTCACAGAGGATTACAACCCTTCGGGATTCTATCGCTTCATTCCAAAGCGGAACAAGCGGCTTGCCGAGGGCGGAACGCTTCAGGTGTTTGCGGTCAAGGACAAACCAAAGTTCGACACCCGCTCGGGCATGAAGATGGGCGATGTGCTCGAAACCGTTTGGGTGACGATCAACGACCCCGACCCGGAAGCCGCCGATACCCAACCGAACGCCGTTTTTCAAGAGGGCTTTGGCAAAGGAGCGGCCTCGTTCGCCCGACTTGAGGGCTGCGCGATCGATCCGGAGCGTCGTGTTCACTTTACGGCAACCAGCGGCGGCGACAACAAAGGCGGCCAGGTCTGGATGTTCGAGCCCGTTGGCCGCGACGGCGGAAGGCTCAAGCTGCTTTTCGAATCGCCCGACCCCAAAGTGCTCCATATGCCGGACAACATCTGCATGATGCCGAAGAGCGAGCTGACCTTCATCTGCGAAGACAGCGACTACGCCGGCCAGCAGTCGATAAACCACCTCCGCATACTCACTGCCGATGGCAAGATCGCCGATTTTGCCCGCAACGCTTCGGCCGAATTTCCGCGGAGCGAATTTGCCGGCTCGGTCTTTTCGCCGGATGGCTCGACGCTTTTCGTCAATCTCCAGACCGCGGGCGTAACGCTCGCCATCCGCGGCGATTGGTCAAAGTTCAAGGGCTGAAGATGACGAGCAGGCCGATGATCAAGGACCCGGGCCTTCGAACCGCCCGGGTTCTTTCGTGTGCATCTCGGGCCGTTTCTTTCTATAATTTTCCTAATGGAACTTGCGGTCGAACAATACCGGGTAGCCGATGAGCCCTATTACCTTCCCATCGGCAAAGAGGTCGAACTTTTCGAGGCGGCTTACGCGGCCAAGCTTCCGGCGCTTCTGAAGGGCCCGACGGGCTGCGGCAAGACGCGTTTTGTCGAATATATGGCGCATCGGCTCGGGCGTCCGCTGATAACGGTCGCCTGCCACGAGGACCTTTCATCCACCGACCTCGTCGGCCGTTTTTTGCTCGAGGGCGATGAGACCGTTTGGCACGATGGGCCGCTGACGGCCGCCGTCCGTGCCGGGGCGATCTGTTACCTCGACGAGGTTGTAGAGGCCCGCAAGGACACGGTCGTGATCATTCACCCGCTGACCGACGACCGCCGCCGGCTCCCGATCGAAAAACGCGGAACGGTGATCGAGGCCCCGCCGGAGTTCATGCTCGTGGTCTCATACAATCCCGGTTATCAGTCGATCCTCAAGGACCTGAAGCAATCGACCCGGCAGCGGTTCGTCTCGCTCGAGTTCGATTATCCGGAAGCCGAGGCTGAAACCGCGATCGTCGCGAAAGAAGGCGGCATCGATGCTGAAATGGCCGCCGACCTCGTCAAGATCGGGCAAAAGGTGCGGAACCTCCGCGGCCACGGCCTTGAAGAAGGCGTCTCAACGCGGCTATTGATCTACGCCGCCCAAATGATAGCCAAAGGCATCGCGCCCATCGACGCCGCCGAGGTCGCCATCTGCTCGCCGATAACTGACGACCGCGAACTTCAGCGCTCGATCCGCGAGATCGTGACCACGATCATCTAGGTTGAAAAGATAATTTTCGGAGTAAGTGAAAAGTCAGAAGTCTTAAGTGAGTTGCATTGCTGGTACTTTTCACCTTTCACTTAAAACTTATTTCGGACCAAAAAGCTGAGCAATGAGTTTAAGAGTAGTCGCACACTTGATATCAAGACCTGATAGCATCGATGAGACGCGTGAGGTCTTGATTGGGTTGATCGAACCGACCTGTGCTGAGGCTGGGTGCATCAAGTACGAACTCCATCAGAATACCGCTGACCCGACCGACTTTACCTTCATCGAGGAATGGACGGACGACGCGTCGCTTGACGCACATCTTGAGTCTGCCCATCTTGCGGCGGCTCGTGAAAAGCTCGGCGATCTGCTTGCCGAGCCGGCCGATATTCGCCGATACAGTTTGATCCGCTGAGCTCTGCGTCCAATGCCCGCCCTGAAAGAAAATGAATTCGACGTGGTCGTCATCGGCGGAGGGCAGGCCGGGTTGGCGGTAGGGTATTATCTACGCCGCTCGGGACTTCGCTACATAATTCTCGACGCACAAAACGAACCCGGCGGAGCGTGGCTACATGGCTGGCGTTCGCTGCGGCTCTTTTCGCCGGCACAGTGGAGCTCGCTTCCCGGTTGGCTGATGCCCGGCGGCGGGGTTGATAAATATCCGACCCGCGACGAGGTGTTGAGCTACCTTCGCCAGTACGAAGAGCGTTACGAACTCCCGATCCGCAGGCCGGTCACCGTAACTTCCGTAAAGCGGGAAGGCGGTCACTTTGCTATCGAAACTCGGAATTCTGTAATTTTTGCAAAAGCCGTCGTCAGCGCGACCGGAACGTGGCAAAAGCCGTTTATCCCTAGCTACCCGGACCGCGAGCTTTTTACCGGAGTCCAGATTCACTCCGCAAACTACGAATCACCCGATGCATTTGCCGGAAAGCGTGTTCTGATAATAGGCGGCGGGAACTCGGGTGCGCAGATCCTCGCCGAAGTCTCGCTTGTTGCGGATGCGACGTGGGTCACGCTCGAAGAGCCGAACTACTTGCCGGACGATGTCGATGGCCGGGTTCTCTTTGACGCCGCGAGCGAAAAGTACAAAGCACTAACGACCGGAGCCACAGGGACGAAAAAGTCATACGACCTGCTCGGCAGCATCGTCATGGTCGAACCCGTCCGCGAAGCTCGAGACGCCGGCCGGCTCGCATCGCGGCGACCTTTCGTCCGCTTTACTGAGACCGGCGTCGTCTGGCAAGAGGGCGACGAACCCGAAGCGATCGACGTCGTCATTTGGTGCACCGGGTTCAAGTTCGCTCTCGATCACCTCGCACCTCTCGGTGTTGTCGAAAACAACGGCCGTGTTAAAGTATCCGGAACGCGTTCGGAAAAAGAGCCAAACCTTTGGCTCGTCGGCTACGGCAGTTGGACGGGTTTCGCCTCGGCAACTCTCATCGGAGTCGGCCGCACCGCCCGAACGACAGCGAAAGAGATCGAAGAAACCCTAAAGAAGACTGCGTAGGCTATGAAACAAAATACAAACCGCCGTGATTTTTTAAAGATCTTGGGTGCGACGACCGCGGGACTTGCGATCGGGTCGCAGAGTGTTTTCGGCCAGGCTCGCCGACAGAAACGCTGCGTTATCGTCGGATCTGGTTTGGCGGGCCTTGCGGCCGGGTTTCGGCTGAAGAATGCCGGCTGGGACGTCACCATTCTTGAGGCACGCAACCGTGTCGGCGGCCGCGTTTTCTCGCACACAATGCCGGATAGCGGCAGCCTGATCTGCGAACTCGGTGCCGAATGGGTCGGCGAGAGCCACGAGCGTGTGAGGTCGCTCTGCCGCGACTTCAACCTCCCGCTTCAGAAACATCAGTTCAATGATTTCCTGATGCAGAACGGCCGAGTTTCTCGCCCCGGCGAATGGAATTTTTCTGCACAGGCCAACACCGCCTTCGACAAATTGCTCGAAGGTTTCGAGAAGCTCACCCCGGCGCAGCAGCGGATGCTCGACCGCAAGGATTGGTGGACGCATCTTTCGGATGCCGGCTTTACGCAGCCCGACCTGATCCTTCGCGAGCTTGCGGACAGCACCGATTTTGGCGAATCGATCCGCCACGTTTCGGCATTCGGGGCACTTGCCGAATACGCCGCCAATGAAGAGCCGGAGGTAAAGGGAAAAACGCAGAACCAGATGGACTACAAGATGGCCGGCGGCAACTCGCGGCTCGTCAATGAGCTTGCCCGCCGCATCGGCGAAGCGAATATCCGTACCGGGATGAAGGTCTCCGAGATCAACCAGCGTCGCGGCATCGTAACGGTAAAGGCCGGCGATGAGACGTTCACCGCCGATGCCTGCATATGCACCGCACCGGTCGCTTCGCTCCGCAAGATCAAGTTCAACCCGCCGCTTCCGGCTGCTCAGCAGCAGGCCGCTGAACGGCTGATCTATGCCCGGATCATCAAGAATTCTGTCCTTTACGAGAACCGGTTTTGGAAAGAAGAGAACTTCTCAATGGTCACGGATATGACCTCACATTACTATTTCCATTCAACGCAAAACCAACCGGGAAGCCAGGGAATTCTCACCGCGTACGCCATCGGCGAAAAAGCCGATGTCCTTGCCTCGCAAGACGATACCCGCCGGATGAATATCATCACCCGCGACCTTCACGACCTTAATGACGATGCGCCGCGGCTTGCCAAGGGCATTGCCTCGTACGCCTGGCAGCGGGATGAATATACCGAAGGCGCGTATGCGCTCTATCGTCCGGGCCAGTGGTTCGGCGTCCGCCCGATCCTCGCCCGTCCGCATCTGAAAGTCCTCTTTGCTGGCGAACACATCGCCGATTGGCAGGGCTTTATGGAAGGCGCCATCGAGACCGGCGAGGCCGCCGCCGAAAGCTTGCTGAAATAAAAGCGACAAGGATAAGAAAGAATGCGGGGCTTTCAGCGAGCTCCGCGAAAAACACGGCGGCCTCTGCGTTTAGTTGAATCAAACGCAGAGGCCGCTGAGGTTACGCGGAGTGCTCAGAGTTTTCGAATGGCCGTCTTCGAATTCTGATCAAACTAGATCAATTGATATCACCCGCCCGCGGATCGTACGGCGTTGCCTTGAACCGGGCGATCGCATCGGGCGCGTTGTCGTATTCGATGCCGGTCTTTTCCGCACGGTCATAGGCGGCGATGGCTCGCGTCCGGTCGCCCTGGGCGTCATAGGCATTGCCAAGCTTTATCTCTGCCCAAACCGCAAGCCAAGGCGGATTGATGTTGCCGAGAAGAGCGGCCCGGAAATTTTCCTTCGCAAGCTCATAATTTCGCTGCTCAAGAAAGAGCAGGCCGAGGTGGTAATAGATCCACGAATTCGATCGGTCAAGTTTCAGGGCGTTCTCAAGCTGCGTCTGTGCTTCGCTGTAGTTGCCTTCCTTGAAAAGCTCGATTCCCCGCCTTGCGATCGAGGTCACGCGAAGCTCCGGCGAGACCCAAAGCAGCTTAAAGCCGGGATCAACAATGACCTCAAGCGGCTTGCCGTCCACTTCAATATTAAAGTCCGCACTTGCGTCATCTATCTGGAGCTGCTCGGTCTTGAAGCCGTTTTCGCCTTCGAACTTTAGCTGTATCTCGACCGGGAGCCGAAGATTGTCGTAGTTCTGCTTAACCGTTCCGCGGGCGATGAACTTGCCGGCACGGTTGCGTAGGATCACATAGTCCGCCGTAAATTCCGGCACGCCCGTGCTTTCCACCCAGCGGGCAAAAAAGTAGCGCATGTTCTGCCCGGCAACGCGTGACGTCAGCCGCTCGAATTCGTCGATCGAGGCGTTCTTGCCACGGAATTCTTCAAGATAGGTCTTGAGAAGCTGATCGAACTTCTGCATGCCCATCGTCTCCCGCAGCAACCGAAAGACCATCGCCCCCTTGCCGTACATAATGTACTTGTAGGCGGTCGATTGGTCGTCGAGGTTTGCCGGTGCGCGGAGCAGCGATGCCGTTTGTTCAAAGGTCAGCGACTTTTCAACCAGCTCGCGGCGAAGTGCATCAAGCTGGGCACCCGTCGCGTTCGATTCGCGAAAAGCGAAAGCGCTGTATTCGGCAAGCCCCTGCGAGATCCAGGCATCGTCAAACGACTTGAGCCCGACCGTATGTCCCCACCATTGATATGCCGCCTCGCGTTGGAGCCGCTCTTCGGTCACGTTTCTCGGTTCGGTGAACTGCCGGTCGGAGACGAACGTGATTCCGGCACCCGAGTAGAATTCGAGGCTTTCATCGTCGATCTGAACGATCGCGAGGTCGCGGCCCATCTCGGGCTCGCCAAATTGCTTTGTGTAGTATTCGAGCGCCTTGCCGATCGTTTCAGCATATGCCTCAACGTTCTCGGTGCTGCCCGGCCGCGTGTAGAACTTCAATTCGTAGCCGCCGATCTGCAGGTCGCGGTTCGTGTATCGGCCATATGCAAGGTTACCGACGAGACCCGGCCGCGACTGAATGAACCGGTACTTCCCGGGCGAAGCTGCCGGCACATCGGTATCGCTGTGGCCGACGACCTGAAATGCTCCCGGAAGCGTTACGGTGATGTCCGCCGTTGCACGGTCGGCCGCGTAATCGTGAAATGGAAACCAGCGTGCCGCGTAAAAAAGATAGCCGTTCGCTTCGCCGATGTATGCAAGCCGCTTATTGAGAAGCGGGCCGCCGGATGGCGTATTCAAAACGCCACTGTACTTGAAGCGAAGCGTTACCGGCGTGTCCTTTGTGACCTGCTCGCCGAGGTCGATGCGGACGCTCGGGCCTAGGTCCGAGACGCCCACCTGATCCTGCACAAAGGTGACCTCCGGCCCACGAGGAGTCGGGGTCGGACGCGGCTGCCTTCCGCGGGTTGGCGTCGGTGCCGGCGTGGCAGGGGCCGCGGCGTTGACACGTACGATCGAATCGATCTTAAGCGAGCCGTTCAGCTCGAATGCGACCGAGCGAAGGTCCTCGAGCGGTACCAATGTAACATCGACCGTGGCGTCGAGCTTATTCTCGTCGGTCAGGAGCTTGGCGTCGATAACGTAGCCCTTAACGTCGAACGTGGCCGCACGCCGATTTTGCTGTGCCGTAAGCTCAGCCGCGGCCGCAGTGAATGCAATGGCCGCAAAGAGAGCTAAAAAATGCCGCTTCTTGGAAAAGATTTGCAGAAACATCGGTTTAATTTGCTGGGTCTTAAGATGTTCGGCCCGCGGGAATCGTTTGCCCGCGCGGCCGAATACCGAAAATAGTTTATTCGACAAAATCGACCGAAACGACGCGCTCGGCTATCACTTTGCCCATCGCCGCCACTTCCTGGTGCTGCGGGTGATCGGTGTAGGCGGCGAGCCCGGACTCATCGGCAAAGGTCGCGACCAACCCGGTATCAAACGAACGCTCGAGCCCGAGAATATCC
>CAZGLZ010000055.1:0-22285 GCA_964526245.1 uncultured Chloracidobacterium sp.
CTGAACATCCCGATGTCGTATCTCGTTGAGCAGGGCGGCACTTCGAACCTGATCCTCGACCGGCAAGGTGCGGGAAGGCTCTACTACCGCATCGGAATGCAGTACGCGCCGAAGAGCCTGAAGCTAGAGCCGGCAGATTACGGATTCACCGTGCTGAGAAAGTACGAGGCAGTTGATGATCCGGCCGACGTTCGGCAGAACCCGGACGGCTCGTGGGTGGTCAAGTCCGGTGCACGCGTCCGCGTTCGGCTGACGATGATCGCACAGGCACGGCGTTACCACGTCGCACTCGTCGATTATCTGCCGGCGGGCTTTGAGATACTCAACCCCGCACTCGCGACGACCGAGGCGATACCTGCCGATGCAGGCGGCGGCAATACTGGCGTTATCGAGGTCGGCGGGCGTTCGATCGGGAGAAACTACTACTGGTGGCGGCAATATTGGTTCGAGCACCAGAACTTCCGCGACGAACGCGCAGAGGCCTTCGCTTCGCTGCTCTGGGAAGGTGTTTATAACTACACCTACGTCGCACGGGCGACGACGCCGGGCGAATTCGTCGCCCCGCCCGCCAAGGCCGAGGAGATGTACGCTCCCGAAACCTTCGGCCGGACGGGCACCGAGTTTGTTAAGGTCGAATAGGTAGGTCGGGGCCTTCCATCGTTTCGCCGTCTGTGGGTTTCGGTTCTGTGTTTTCTGTGGTTATCGCCCTATTCGCAAGGCGTTTACCACAGAAAGCACAGACATCAGACACAGACGGCAAAGCGTTGGACGACCGCGTTTTTCTAATAAGTACCGTTCATCTTTACGGCCTTGCCGACGTGCTTTTTCATGAAGTCCTGATTCTTTGTCGTCGGCGAGCCGTTGTAGTCCGGAGCATCTTTCAGAAATCCGTCCTGATTCTTGTGCATCGCATTGTCCATGTTCGAAAGGATGTGCGCCGCCTCGTGATAGACGGCTCCGGAAAGTTCTTTCGGGCTTCCTTCGTACATCCGGTCAAAATAAACCTCGCATATCTTTTTGTTTAGATCGGTGAGCCCAAGAATGCCCTCGTTGGCTTCGGCGATCGCGACGCTGCCGCCCTGCTTTGCGATGACGCTCTTGCTGACGCTGCGGACCATGTAAACGATCACGTCCGTGTCGAGGAGCGTAGGTGACGTACCGTCGTCAACGACCTTTACGTCCGTTCCGGTGATGGTTGTATTCGTTATTGAAGAAAGGTAGGTCTTGAGTAAAAGTGCTGCTTTATTTGCCGCCTCCATTTCGCCGCCCTTTCGCTTTATGTAGATCGTGAATGTGCTCATTCGCTTCGCTCTCCAGGTTAGGGTTTTGCCCCTTGGTCTTGCCGACTTGACGCATTGCCGAGGCCCTTTTGCGGTCGCGGCATGGTTGGTGAGGAACGAATGTCAGTTCGTCAGGCGCACGATGATACAACAGGTGCAAAGAAAATTGTAAGCTTGAAAAAGTGCCTCGGATTCCGCAAACTTCCGTTCGTGGCAGAAAATCTCGAAAAGATCCGCGAATTGTTGATGCTTGAGGCTTCGGCGGTCGAGCGGGCGGCGGGCCGATTGACGGAGGCGGACGCGGATAATGCGGTCAGATTGATTGTCGGTTGTGCGGGAAAGGTCGTCGTTCTCGGCGTCGGGAAGTCGGGCGTTATCGCCCAGAAGATCGCCCAGACGATGACCTCGACCGGGACGGTGGCGATCTATCTTCACCCCTCGGACGCGCTCCATGGCAGTCTTGGCGTGGTGACGAGCGGTGACGTCATCATCGCACTTAGCAACTCCGGCGAAACGGACGAGATCATCGCGATCCTGCCAACGCTCAAATCCCGGCAGGTCCCGATAATTGCCATCGTCGGCAATCTTGCATCAACGCTCGCCCGCGAATCTGACGTCGCGCTCGATGCAAGCGTTGACCGCGAGGCTTGCCCGCTCAATCTCGCTCCGACCACATCTACGACCGTCGCCCTCTCCCTCGGCGATGCCCTCGCGATGACGGTTATGGAGGCAAAGGGCCTGACAGCGGAGGATTTCGCCGCAAATCATCCGGCCGGCCGGCTCGGCAAGCGGTTGACGCTCCGCGTCCGCGACCTTATGCACCCGAGCCCGAATGTTGCCCCGGCGGACGGCTGGCTTTCGGTGGTCAAGGCGATCTCGGATGGATCTCTAGGCGCGGTAAATGTGGTCGATGGCTCGGAACTAGTTGGCATCATCACCGATGGCGACCTTCGCCGGACCATCGAACGGACCGACCCTTCGGCACTGTCGTCACTTAATGCCGAGCAGATGATGACCCGCTCGCCAACGACGACGTCGGAAGACTCGCTTGCCTTTGACGCACTCCGCACGATGGAAGACCGCCCGTCGCAGATCTCCGTCCTGCCGGTCGTCGATGCCGAAGGGAAGTGCACGGGAATGCTTCGTCTGCACGACATCGTCCGGTCCGGCATTTGACCGACCAACGCATCGTCCGGTTTTTGCGTCTCAGAAAGGGTTCAAAGTGAGGACAATGGATATGAACAGGTTTCGGGCTTTCGGATTTCGTGCGGTTTTGGTGCTCGCACTTTCGGCCGGGGCTTACGGCCAGCGGACGGAGATAACCATCTCGCTCGGTGAGCAGTTCTTCGAAACGGTCATCGATTCGGTCTTTGCCCATGCGGCTCCGCCGGAATTTTCGATCGCGGGAAGCTCAGCCAGCCGCGGCCCGCTCGCCAATGAACCGTGGTCGGCTTTGACCATTTCCTATCCGCGTTCGTTTCTGCCCGAACCAAAGGCGGCCTGCAAGGAGGCGATCACGCTTCGGCGTGAGAACTCCGGCGTTCGAACGGCAGTTCTTTTCCGCGACGGCCGTATTTCCGCTCCCCTTGCGTTCTCGGGCGGCTATAATCCGCCGCTCGTCGGCTGCGTTCAGTTTGCCGGGCTTGCGGACACAACGCTCGACCTCGAATTCGACGAACCGGGCCAGCGGCTCATCGCTCGTGCCCGGGTTACAAATGTGAATCTCAACGGGACCGGCGGTGTTGGCGGCAGCGTCATCGCTCGGCTTGTTCAAAGCTCGATCGACCGCAAGATCAACCCGATCGAGATGATCAGCCTTGATAAGCTCTCGTTTCTTCTGCCGCTTCAGGGTGATTCGAAGATGCGGATGGTCGCAAAAGCGATCCGGCCCGAAGTGCATCCGGGCCGGCTTGATATTCACGTTGTTTACGAGTTTACGAAAGCCCAGTGATCAATTCGCACCGGTCAGTTCAACGCCCTGCACGCCGTAGGGCGAGCGGACCTCCTGCTTAACGAGCCCGACGCCCTTGGCGAACCAGTTCGTGCCCTTGATCGTCATTCCCGGCACCTTCTGCCCGCCCATCGTCAGGTTGATAGTGATCTCGGTATCAACCTTCGCGGCTTCGTATTCCTTGCCGCCGGCGGTCACCTTATCGTTAAGCGAAACCACCTTATTGCGGACAACGACGTTGCCGTCCGAGCCGATTGGCATATTGCCGGCCGTGCCTTTCACTCGAACCTTGTAGCTTGCATCCCAAGCCTTGCCGACCGAAAGCTCTCGCGGGATCGTCAGTCCCGTGCTCTCGATGGTCTCCATATTGAAGTTAGCGTTCTCGACCGAGATATTGTTCCCGTACTGCGCATTACGAAGGCCATCAGGATCGCAGATCCAGTTCGTTGTTACGTTCACGCCGGAATCGAACATCCTCGTTTCGCTGAAAGAATTAGGATCGTTCAGCTTCTGGGTAAGTGTGTAGCTGCCCGGAGCAGTACCCGTGACCTTGTAATCCGTTCTGCTGGCGATAGGGTAGTAATCATTTGCACAGTTGCCGAGCGAGGCGGTTTTCGACGCCGGATCTGCAGGATTCGAATCGGTATTCGCCGGGCCGGGATTCGCTGGAGCCTCAGGTGTGTTCGAGCTTCCGGTAAAGCGTTCGAGCGAGCCGCAGCCCATTACAAAAAGTATTGCAGCGAGGCAAAGACCACAGGAGGTCAATGTCTTCCGGGCCGTTCGCGTGGTGTTATTTTTAAGCATTTCGAAAACTCCGTGTTGCCAATTGAGGGAGCCAGATTGTATGAATATTGTTTGCTTTGTCGTTTGACCGTAAGCAATTTAGCACACCGGGCGGGTTCCCGCGAACCCGTGCTTTTCACGAAAGCCGAAACGGCTCCCCGGTAACGCGACCGCAATGGCACTACCGCTCGTAGCAATAATCGGCCGGCCGAATGTCGGCAAATCGACGCTTTTCAACCGGCTGACCGGGGAGCGACGCTCGATAGTCGGCGACGAACCGGGCATCACTCGCGACCGCATTTATGGCGAGGTCGAGTGGGCACAAAAGCGCTTCGAGCTTGTAGATACCGGCGGCATCGTGCCCGACGACGAGGCGATAATCCCTGCAAATATCTTCAAGCAGGCGGGTTACGCCATCGACCAGGCCGAGGCCGTGATCTGGGTGGTCGATTCGCGTGCGGGCATTACGCCGCTCGATGAAGAGATCTCCGTGCTTCTCCGCAATCTCGGGAAGCCGATCTTCATCGCCGCTAACAAGGCCGAATCGAAAACCGCTACAGAAGAGGCGGGCGAGTTCTATCAGTTCGGCTTTGAGATGTTTCCGGTCTCGGCCGAGCATGGAACATCGATCGGCGATCTGCTCGATGCCGTAATTGGAGTGCTCAGCTTTGATGAAGAGCCGGAGGAAGCAAAGCACGACGAGATCCGCCTGGCGATAATCGGCCGGCCGAACGTCGGCAAATCTTCGCTTCTCAATAGACTGCTCGGGGAAGAGCGGGCGATCGTTTCGCCGATCGCAGGAACTACGCGTGACACGGTCGATACTGAGCTTGAGTTCGAGGGCAACAAGTTCCTGCTGGTCGATACAGCAGGTATCCGCCGCCGCGGCAAGACGACCGAGATGGCGGAAAAGCTCTCGGTAATAATGGCAAAAAAGGCGCTTGAACGCGCCGACGTTGCAGTGCTTGTGATCGACGCCGAAGAAGGCGTTGCTAATCTCGATGCAAACATCGCAGGGCTTGCCGTTGACTCAGGCTGTTCGGTCATAATCGCACTCAACAAATGGGACGCCGTCGAGGAGAAGGAGACGAACACCATTTACGAATTCGAGCGCGAGATCAGGCGGCATATGAAGTTCCTCGATTGGGCGCCGATCGTCCCGATCTCGGCTCTCACGGGTCAGAGGGTCAGCCGTGTCCTTGAACTTGCGGTCGAGGCAAATGAGGCGCGAAACCTTCGCATCTCGACCGGAAGGCTCAACAAGTTCTTCGAAGAAAATATCTCGCAGCCCCGCGGCGGAGCGACTCCCGCTCCGGTAAAGGGCGGCGTTTCCCGGCTCAAGGTGCAATACATCACACAGGGCGGCGTCCGTCCGCCTACCTTTATTTTGTTCACGACCGGCGGAAGTAAGGCCGGATTGCACTTTTCGTATCTGAGGTACGTTGAGAACCGGCTTCGCGAGGCGTTCGGCTTTTTCGCCACGCCGCTAAAGATCAAGGAGAGGCATAAGACCAAGGCAAAATGAGCGACGAGATCCTTTTGATACTTCGTGTCCTGCTTTCCGCGATCTTTGCGCTTGCCGCGGTCGGAAAGCTGCAGGACCGTGCCGGTGCTCAGAAGGCAATGTCCGGCTTCGGTGTGCCTGAGAACATCGCTCCGGCGGCCTCGCTCGCGCTTGCAATAGCGGAACTCGCAGTCGCCTTCGCATTGCTGTTCCCGAGTATTTCGTGGTTTGCCGCGATCGGTGCAACACTGCTTTTCGCCACGTTCACCGTCGGAATGGGATATCAAATGGCGAAGGGAAATGCCCCGGATTGCCATTGCTTCGGCCAGCTTCACAGCGAGCCGGTCAGCGTCTGGAGCCTCGTCCGAAACGCGGTGTTTCTCATTCCGGCCGTTCTGCTTATTCTCTCCGGCCGAGCATCACAGGGCCCGGCGATCGCCGTAACTGCCCATGAATATTTCATCGTCGCCGTTCTTGCCGCTGTTTTCTGTGCGGCTGCGGCGATTGCAGGCTACGCAAAGCAGATCATCGCCAATCAGGAAAAGATAATTCGGCGCGTCGAAACGCTCGAGCTTCTTTCCGGCGGTGAACCCCTTCTTGAACGCGAAGATGCCGGCGACCCTGCGGATGGACTTGCGATCGGTTCACCGTTCCCGGATTTCAAACTGCCCGACATTAATGGCAAGATCGTCACCTTCGATCATCTTTTTGCCGAGGGCGGCCCGATGCTCTTTATGTTCATCGGCCCCGACTGCAACCCTTGCAAGGCACTTTTTCCTGAGTTTCGAGAGTGGGAGCGTGAACTCGCGGGCCGGCTCCGCTTTGTTTACATTAGCCGCGGGAGCGTAGCCGAAAATGCAGATAAATTCGCCGAAGGTTCGGACATCCGCCTCTTGCTGCAAAATGAAAAAGAACTCGCGAACGAGGTCTATGCAAAATGGACCCCGACGGCGATCTTCGTCGATGCCAATGGGAATATCGCGAGCCATCCAGCCGCGGGCGATCAGGCGATACGCGAACTGATCGACAAACTCCGCAAGGCCGACCTGACCCGCGAGCACATTTATTTCCGTTCGAACTTTGTAAAGACCCGCGAGCCGAAGATCGGGAAGCAGATTCCAGAGTTCGCGTTGAAAGACATCAATGGCAACGAAGTAAGAAAAGGCGATCTACTTGGCAAACGGAGCATGGCCTTCCTCCTTACGCTGACCTGCACCTACTGCCAAGATGTGGTCAAGGACATCCGGCGCCGCGAGGAAGAAAACAACGGGCATCGTCCGCAGTTCATCGTTCTCGCCGACGGCGAACCCGCGGAACTCGCCGAATGGGGACTAAAGTCGCCGGTTCTGATCGATAAAAACTACAAAATGGCGGTCGAGTTCGGGCTCCACGGAGCTCCCGCCGCGGTCCTGATCGGCGAAGATGGAACGATCCTTTCCGAGTCGGCAGTCGGAGCTCCGGTCATTTGGCCGCTCATCGGTGAAAAACCATGACCGACAACTTGGAAAAGGCAATTGACTGGAAGGTTGACGCGACCGACGGCCGGGCACGTGCGGGAACCCTTCGCACCCGCCGCTCGGTGATCGAAACTCCCGTCTTTATGCCGGTAGGCACGCAGGGCTCGGTCAAAGGGGTGCGGTTCGAATGGCTTGAGGACGAGATCGACGCCCGAATAATCCTTGGCAACACTTATCATCTCTTTCTTCGCCCGGGCCCGGAGGCGATTCGACGGCTCGGCGGGCTTCACAAATTCACGACCTGGCAACGATCGCTGCTGACCGATTCCGGCGGTTTTCAGGTCTTTTCATTGACCGACCTGAGAAAACTCACCGAGGAAGGCGTCGAGTTCCGCTCGCATCTTGATGGAAGCAAGCAGTTCATCTCGCCCGAGGTCTCGATGGAGATACAAGCAGCTCTCGGTTCGGAGATAGTGATGGCTTTCGACGAGTGTCCGCCGGGCGACGCCGGCCACGAAAAGACGCGCGAGAGCATGGAGCTTACACTTCGCTGGGCTGAGCGTTCGAAAACACGGTTCTTTGAATTGCAGGAAGCCGGAATGGACACCGGCCGTAAAGTCGCCGAAGGGCTCGCCGGAAGGCAAGCTCTTTTCGGCATTGTTCAGGGAGCCGGCCATCACGACCTTCGCAGCGAAAGCCTTGAACGCACCGTTGCGATCGGCTTTGATGGTTACGCCATCGGCGGCCTGAGCGTTGGTGAAGAAAAGCCGGTGATGTACGGCGTTCTCGATCACATCGCACATCGGATGCCCGAAAATGCTCCGCGATATTTGATGGGCGTCGGCACGCCCGAAGATCTTCTCGAGGCCGTTGGCCATGGCGTTGACATGTTCGATTGCGTAATGCCGACCCGAAACGGGCGGACCGGCGGCGTCTTTACATCGCGGGGTAAGATCAACATCCGCAACGCGAAATTTGCCCTTGATGAAGCGCCGCTTGATGACCGCTGCCGGTGTTCCGTCTGCCGGCGATACTCGCGTGCCTACCTGCGCCATCTGTACCAAGCGGGTGAGATGGCGGCCGCAACCCTCATCTCTCACCACAACCTTGCGTTCTATCTTGATCTGATGCGAGGGGCGAGAGAAGCTATCCGCGAGGGCCGGTACTATGAATTCAAGCAGGAGCAACTCGCCGGATTTGCAGAGAATGCCTCTCGCGACGTTTGATAATCAAAGGCTCACTATATAATATGAATCTTTTACTTTCTGGTCAGTGTAAACAATGAACCTATTACTCTTTTTTCAGGACGGCGGATTCTTGGGCGGATTCGGTTTTCTCCTTCCGTTCGTTTTGATCTTCGCGATCTTTTATTTCCTGATCATCCTTCCGCAAAAGCGGCAGAGGCAGCAGCTTTCTGAGATGATCGCCGGGCTTAAGATCAATGACGAGGTCGTTACCAATGGCGGCGTTATCGGAAAGGTCAAGGAGATCCGCGAGACGAGCTTCATCATACTGAGCGCTGAAAAAACGCTGATCGAGATCGGAAAAAGTGCCGTTGTCGGCAAAAAGCCGTAACCTTTTCGGGACGGCCATTCCCCGGCCGGTGTTTTCCGCAGTCTGCCGGGGCAAAAGCACATTCGGAATAATATGAACAGTAAGAGTTTGAAAGTACGGACTCTGATAATCCTTGCCGTCACACTGGCAGGGATCTACTTCGTCTTCGGCCCGCGGCGGACGCCGACCGGGGCCGACTTCACCTGGGCCGGCATCAAGGCGAACCTTGAGCAGAACATCAACCTTGGGCTCGACCTCAAGGGCGGCTCGCACCTCGTGATGCGGGTGAAGACGGACGAATACCTCAAGACCCTGACCGAGAATAACGCTCAGGCGGCTCTTACCGCCGCACAAGACGCAAAGCTTCCCGTGACGGGCAGCAACGTCGTTGCCGATGGGAGTACTTACTCGATAACGCTAAACCTCGGGCCAGACGCTCAAGGTGCCGCCGTTGCCGAGGAAGTAAAGAAAAAGGTCGATCTGATCAACTGGACAGAGGACGTTTCAGCCAACGCCGTTTCATGGTCGCTGCCTTCGACAACGCAGACCATCCTCAAGAATCAGGCGGTCGAGCAAGCACTCAAGATCATTGAGAGCCGGATCAACGCTTTCGGCGTTAAGGAGCCGACGCTTCAGCGGCACGGAGCCGAGGCATCGGCCCAGATCCTGCTCCAGATGCCCGGTGTCGAAGACCCGGAGCGCGTCAAGAACCTGATCGGTGCAGAGTCGAACCTGATGCTGATGAAGATCGTCAGCCCGCCGAATCCGTCGCCTGTTCAAACCTATCCGACCCGCGAGGCAGCTCTTCAATCCGTTGGCGGAGCACTTCCGCCGAATCGCCGCGTTCTGCCTTACGCAGAGCGTGATGCCCGTCCGAATGCCGATGGAACTCAGCCGCCGCCGAGTTGGGTGGTTGTTGAATACCCGGCCGTCGTTGATGGCAGCGAGCTTCGTGATGCGGCCGCAGTTTCGCGCACCGGCAACGAAGCCGACTACCAGATATCGTTCTCATTCAAGCCGGCCGGTGCACAGAAGTTTGGCGAATGGACCGGCCGCAACATCGGCAACTACATGGCCGTTGTGCTCAATGACGAGGTGAAGTCGGCAGCCTATATTCGCTCGCAGATCTTTGATCAGGGCGAGATCTCGGGCCAGTTCACCAAAGCAACGGCGGACGACCTCGCTCTTACGCTTCGCTCGGGCGCACTTCCGGCGAAGATCGAATACCTTGAAGAGCGAACCGTCGGACCAAGCCTCGGTGCTGATTCGATCGCGGCAGGGCTTCGAGCCTCGCTCGGCGGTCTGGCGTTCATCATCGTGTTCATGCTCTTTTACTACCGCGGATCGGGCGTTAACGCGGTCATCGCCCTGATTTTGAACATGCTACTGACCGGAGCCGCGGTGGTGATGTTTGGCGCAACGCTAACGCTTCCCGGTATTGCCGGCTTCATTCTCGGTATCGGCATGGCGGTTGACGCCAACGTGCTTGTGTTCGAGCGCATCCGCGAAGAGATAAGGGCGGGTATTCCGGTTTCCAAAGCGATCTGGATGGGGTTTGACAGGGCGTTCATCACCATTGTTGACGCGAACGTGACGACCATCATTTCGTCCTTGATCCTATATCTTTACGGCTCCGGCCCGATCCGCGGCTTTGCCGTAACGCTCATTCTGGCGTTGCTTATCAACCTGTTTACGGCCGTCTTCGTGTCGCGGACCATTTACGGATGGCTCTTGAGCCGCAACCCGGAACCGAAATCTTTGAGTATCTGACCCGTTGCCCGATGCCTCGCGTAACGGACGCGGCCGGGCGGGTTAACATTTGAAATGTTTCAATTTTTTACTGAACTGAAAGTGGACTGGATGGGCCTTCGCAAGCCCTTCGTCTTTATCTCGATCGCGATCCTGCTTGCGGGCCTCATTTCCGCAGCCGGGCGGCAATTGACCGATGGCGGCACGGACGCATTCAACCTCGGCGTTGACTTCCAGGGCGGAACGGTTTTGACCGTAAAGTTTCGCGAAAAGCCGACCGCCGATGACGTCCGCAGCGCGCTGAACAGCGTTGGCATCAATGAGTCCGTTATTCAGGATTCGACCGATAAGCCGGACGAAAAGCTGATCAAGATACCGATCATTGAAGGCCAGGCAACCGCCGCTCCGGCACCTGCACCCGACGCAAATGCCCAGCCCCAGGGCGGCACGACCGGCGGCACACAGGTCGAGGTCGGCCGTGCCAAGGTCAAGAGCGCATTGGACACCTTCGGGAAAGAGGCGGCAGCTGACCAGACGCTTGAACAGGATGCGACTGCCGCTTACAAGATCGTCGGGACCGACTCGGTCGGCCCGGTCGCAGGTGAACAGCTCCGCGATGCCGCCGTTATCGCGACGCTGCTCGGCATGATCGGCATCCTGCTCTTCATCGCGTTCCGTTACGATTGGACCTACGCGGCCGGTGCCGTTATCGCGGTTTTCCACGACGTTCTCGTGACCCTAGCGTTCTTTACGGTGTTTCAGTGGGAGATCAATCTTTCGGTTCTTGCCGCGATGCTTACGCTCGTCGGTTTTTCGGTTAACGACTCGATCGTTATCTTCGACCGAATTCGCGAGAACATGAACCTCAACCGGACAGCGTCGCTCTACGATCTAACGAACCGTTCGATCAATCAGACGATGTCGCGGACCGTGGTCACGAACGGGCTTCTTTTCCTTGCCGTCCTCGCTCTTGTGCTGTTCGGCGGGGAAGTGCTGCGGACGTTCTCGCTCGCTCTTCTTGTCGGCTCGATCGTCGGTACCTATTCGACCATCGCGATCGCCAGCCCGATCGCACTCTGGTGGCAGAGCAAGATCGGCCGGGCCGAGATGAAGGACGTTACGGCAGAGAAAACGAGCGGCGAAAAGCTCGCTTCGGCCTCGCGTCGTTCGGTAACTCGGCGGCCGGTAACGCGATAGCGGCTGCGGGCGGCTCGGGTAACGGTTTAGGTTATTAAGTTTTTGTAAAGAATTAGTTTCGCTTACAGAAAATTGGCGATTTTACCTTGACTTTCGGGAGTCGAAAAATTAGACTTTGCCTGTTGCTGGTCAATTTAATTCGTTCTCCGTTTACGTCCTTTTACTTAAAGGTTAGTGAAGGCTCGCGGATTTTCGTCGATTGTGGCCGGCAGAGTTCCAGTTTGCCCCGCACTTAGTGAGAAAGATCTTTAGTAGTTGGAGAACGGGCTCGGGAGCCTGATCAGGCGCCCCGAGTTATCAGGTTCGTTTACAACGCGATTTAGCTGTTTTTACATCAAAGTCGTTGCGTGACCGAGTTATCCCCTGACCTCAAGTTTGGCACCGGAAAGTAAGGGAGGACCCAGGATGTTAGACCAATTAGTAGAATCAACCAGCCATACCGAAGAGAACCGGCGCAAAAGCGGGCTTCTTCTTACGACCTTTGTGATACTGACGACGGTATTGCTCAGTTCGTGGGTTTATAGCCTTTTTGCAAAGGACTACGGCATGGGCGATGGTGAACTTTCGCTCCAGACTCTGGTAGCACCGCCGGTGGTCGAAGAACCGCCGAAGCCGGAACCGGAAGAAGAGAAGCCGAAAGACGCTCAGAAGGACCCGAACGTTGATGTCCGCAAGGAGATCATCGCCAGCATGACCGAGACCCCGCCGAAACCGCCGGATAAGGTCAGCACGGTTCAGAATACGATCCCGCCGCGTGACCCTAATCGGCTTACGGTGCTTGGCGACCGGAACTATACAGCAGCGAACCCGTTGCCGCCCGACTACAAAGGCCCTGTGAACACCCAGGGAACCGGAAGCGATAGCGGCCGCCCGGGTGGAGGAGGCGACAATGATCGCGGAGGTGCTCCGCCGCCACCGCCACCGCCGCCGCCTGTGCCCAAGAAGCCGATCTCCGGTGGTGTGCTCAACGGTAAGGCACGCAGCCTTCCGAAGCCGCCGTATCCGCCGGCAGCCCGTGCCGTTCGTGCAGCAGGCGCTGTTTCGGTTCAGGTGGTCATCGATGAGTCCGGCAATGTGATCTCGGCAAGTGCCGTCAGCGGTCACCCGCTGCTTCGCCAGGCCGCCGCACAAGCCGCTCGCGGAGCCAAATTTAGCCCGACGATGCTTTCGGGCCAGCCGGTAAAGGTGCAGGGTGTTATCACCTATAACTTTGTTGCACCGTAACCGTATAAAAAGGTTTTCGGGCCGTGCCTCAAGCGGTTCGGCCCGAAACCGAAAAACAAGATCTGCAATCATAGACATTCACGATTTTCTTTGGAGGAAAAACAATGACTTTAATCGCAAGCCTGCTGGGTAGCGACTTCTCAGCCGCTCTGCTTTTCTTCGCCGGCCAAATGCAGTTCGGCATCTACGACATCGTCAAGAGCTTGACGATCCCGGGTTGGGTGGTCATCTTCGTACTGCTCGTTCAGTCCGTTTACCTGATCGCCGTCGGCATCGAACGCCTTTTGACCTACAACAAAGCAAAGCAGCAGTCGCGGCAGTATGCCCCGAAAGTGGCTCAGGCTTTGAAGAACAGCAACATCGACGAAGCCATCAGCATCAGCGACAAGCACAAGGATTCGCACCTCGCGATGGTCGTCTCGAGTGGCCTCAAGGAGTTCAGTGCTCACCTTGGCAACGAAGAGATCACCGCTGACCAGATGGAAGCTTCGAAGCGCGCCCTTGAGCGGGCGATCGCCGTCAAGACCGCCGAACTCAAACGCGGCCTTTCGGGCCTCGCAACGGTCGGTTCGACCGCACCGTTCGTCGGCCTCTTCGGAACGGTCGTCGGCATCATCGCCGCGTTCGTCTCGCTCGCACAGGCCGAAACGGCCGGTATCGCAGCGGTCGGCGGCGCTATCGCTGAAGCTCTGGTCGCTACGGCATTCGGTATCGGTGTGGCAGTTCCGGCCGTGTGGCTCTTCAACTACTTCACCAACAAGGTCACGAGCTTTGGCGTCGAAATGGAAAACTCGGCTTCGGAACTCGTTGACTACTTCATCCGCCAGCGCACCAAGCGTCTGCACGGCTAGTAGTTTGTTATCGTGCGGCCGCTCCATTAAGGGGCGGCCCAAGGCAAAGTTCGGAGAATTAAGCAATGGGTGCAAAAGTCGGTGGAACCGATGAACTCAATTCGGAGATCAACGTGACCCCAATGGTGGACGTCATGCTGGTGCTGCTGATCATCTTCATGATCGTCACACCGCTGCTCAACGAGGGTGTCGCCGTCAATCTTCCGAAGGATATGGCCACTCCGGTCGAGGACGCCGAGATATCGAAGGATACTTCGGTCGTTATCTCGATCCCGGACAACAGCAACTTCTATATCGGCAAAGATCCGTTTCCGCTCGAAACACTTGCGGAGAAGATCCAGACGATGATGCGGGACAAGGCTCCCGACAAGCGCATCGTTTATATCAAGGCCGGTATCGAGGTCGATTATGGAACGGTCGTTCAGGCGATCGATGTCATCCGCAAGCAGGATATCGATAAGATCGGCCTGGTCGCTGACCGCAAACGCGGTGGTGGAGGCGGCGGCAACCAAGGCAGTGGATCTTAATTAAGGCAGCGGCCCATTCGTGCGGCCGCAAGGAGATAAAAAAATGGGAATGTCATCCGGTGGCTCGAAAGATGGAGCCACACCAAACATTAACGTAACTCCGCTGATCGACGTTCTGCTCGTTCTGCTCATCATTTTCATGGTCATCACCCCGCTCAAGCCGAGCCGGTTCGAGGCCAAGGTTCCTGCAGAGCCGAAGAATCAGCAGAACATCGAGGTCAAGCCGAACCCGCTCACGCTCGTTGTCGCCATCCGGCGGACGAGCCGCGAGGTTCTGCTTAACAACGAAGCGTTTGGCACCATCGATGAACCGGAGCGGCTTACCGAGCGGCTCAAGGCCATCTTTGCCGAACGCGAACAGAACAACGTCCGTCGTGAGGACAGCAACGAGATAGAAAAGACCGTCTTCATCAAGGCACCGACACTCGTTCGGTACGGCGATGTTGTGAAGGTCATTGACGCGGTCAAGCTCGCTGAGGCTCAACCGGTCGGATTGCAGATCGACGATCTATCAGCAGAATAAACGAAACACCGCCCCGCATCGCAAATGGCTGAGAGCCGCGGGGCGGTACTTTTTATATGGAGTCTAAAATGAGATTTTCTCGTTTAGGGGTAATTGTATTCTTAGGTGCGCTGGTCGCTGTTTCAACCGGTTGCGAGGCTTACAGTCGGATCCTTACGCGCAAGGACGTGGTTGACGGCTCTACCGCATATAAAGAGCGGAAATTCGCGGAGGCCGAACGCCTCTTCCGCCAGGCGGCTGCCCGCGATCCCGAAGGAAAGACGGAAGAAGGCAAAATAGCTCAGCTTTTCCTCGCCCGGACGATCCACTCGATGTATATCGGAAATCGTCAGGACAAATCGCTTGCCGAAAAGGCCATCGAGGAATACAAGAAGGCCCTTGCCAACAACCCGAACGAGCAAAGTGCCTACAAGGCCGTTGCGAGCCTTCTCGACGTACCGGAAAAACAGGATGAATGGCGTGCCTGGGTGACCGAGCGTGCGAACAACGAGGGCCTCACACCGCAGAACCGGGCGGAGGCATTGTCCTCGCTCGCGGCCCGTGAGAACACTTGTGCCAATGAGATCACCGATACCGAAGCGACCAAGAAGCCCGGAAAGCGTGACGGCCAGGATGTCTTCGTTTTCGTCAAGCCCGAGAAGCCTGAAGACCTCGAACGCCTCAAGAAGTGCGTTGCTGATGGTATGGCCCACGCGGACAAGGCGATCGGCCTCGAACCGCCGGATGTAGAGGCGGTAAAGCAACTTGATCTGACGGCTCTTTCGGCCGCCGAACTCGACGCGAAGCACGAACTGGTTAAGGTCTTTGAATCGGCCCGGTCCTACAAGGCAGCGATGCTTAACCAGTCGGCTCGTCTGGCCGAAATGGAAGGCCGCGAGGAAGACGCAAAGCGGCTCCGTTCGGAGACCGATACGGCCCGCACCCGCTTCAACGATCTTTCTCAGCTGAACAAATCGATTCAGACCGAGAAAGACCGTCGCACAGCGGCCGAGCGTGAGGCGGAGAACAATAACGCAAATGCGAACGCTAATGCGGGCAAATAAGCTCGTTTGAGTGCTCTATTTTGGAGGCTGGCCGCTTGGCCGGCCTCTTTTCTTATTCGGCGATCTGCCTGAAATCTCTGGTATAAACACACCCTATCGCTATAGAATAGTTGTAAGGGTTTTCTTATGATCCGCATCGATGATGTCATCGAAAAGGTAGAGCACAACCGCCCGAGTTCCGATGTGGACCTCATCCGGCGGGCATATCTATTCTCCGCGCTTCACCATAAGGGCCAAACGCGGGCCTCGGGCGAACCCTATCTTGTTCATCCGCTTGCAGTTGCGGACATCCTCGCTGACCTTCGGCTCGACGAGACAAGCGTCGCCACCGGCCTGCTCCACGACGTTGTCGAAGACACGCTCGTCGATCTCGACACTATTCGCAGCTATTTCGGCGATGAGATCACCTCGCTTGTAGATGGCCTGACGAAGATCGCCCAGATCAGCAATCTCTCAAAAGAGAAGCAACAAGCCGAGAACGTTCGCAAGATGGTCCTGGCAATGGTTACGGACGTCCGTGTCGTGCTTGTAAAGCTTGCCGACCGGCTCCACAATATGCGGACGATGTCGTTTCTCAAGCCCGAGAAGCGTGCCCGCATCGCACAAGAAACGCTCGATATCTATGCCCCGATCGCCCACCGGCTCGGTATGGGTAAGATCCGCGGCGAACTCGAGGACCTCTCGTTCCAGAACCTCTATCCGGCCGAGTACGAGCGCCTTTCGAAAGAGGTCGAATCACGCCGGCCCGAACTCGAGGCCGCTCTGTCCCGCATCACCTCGACGATCGAAACCCGCCTGAAGGAGAACGATGTTCCGTATATCGAGGTCCAGGGACGCGTCAAGCGGCTTTACTCGCTCTGGAAGAAGCTTAAGAAGCAGAAGATCGCCATCGAGCAGGTTTACGACCTGATCGCCGCCCGTGTCATTACCGAGAACGAACGCAAGTATTGTTACCTTGCCCTGAGCGTCATTCACGACACCTGGACGCCTGTTCCCGAGCGCTTCAAGGATTGGATCGCGATCCCGCGGGACAACCTCTACCAGTCGCTGCATACGTCCGTGATCGGCGATGGCGGCCAGCCCTTCGAGGTGCAGATCCGAACGCATGACATGCACCAGATAGCCGAGGAGGGCGTCGCCGCCCATTGGAAGTACAAAGAAAAGCGGCTTGGCTCTGCCGAGGACGACGAAAGCCTTGAGGAACTCCGCCGAACGGTCGAGAAGCTCCTGCTTCCGCTGGTCGAGACGACGAACGAGAACCCGGATTCGGAGGACTTTATCGAGTCGCTAAAGCTCGACCTTTTCCCCAAGGACGTTTATGCGTTTACGCCGATGGGGAAGGTCATCCAGCTTCCTCGCGGAGCGACGCCGCTCGATTTCGCCTATGCGATACACTCCGAGGTCGGCGATACCTGCACCGGTGCAAAGATCAATAGCCGGATCGTTCCGCTTAAGACAGAGCTGCAGAACGGCGACGTCGTCGAGATCTTGACGACCTCGAGCTCAAAGCCGTCCCGCGACTGGCTGAATTACGTTGTAACTTCAAAGGCACGCAACCGCATCCGCCATTTCATCACCGAGCAGCAGCGTTCGGAATCGATCGA
Source organism: uncultured Chloracidobacterium sp. (assembly GCA_964526245.1). Lineage (GTDB taxonomy): Bacteria > Acidobacteriota > Blastocatellia > Pyrinomonadales > Pyrinomonadaceae > OLB17. Next base: position 17,248 of record CAZGLZ010000055.1, read on the forward strand.
CCTCGGCCGCAAGCTGCTTGAAAAAGAAGCAGACCGCTTCCGCCTCTCGCCCAAGAAGCTGATCGGCAATGACGATGAGATGAAGCGGATCGCCAACGAATACGGCCTCGGCCGGCCCGAGGACCTGCTCGCCTCGATCGGCTATGGCAAAACGCTCCCGCGGAACGTGCTGGCAAAGTACCTCGGTCCCGAAAAGTTTGCCGAGCTCGATCCGGATAAGCGAAAAGAAACCCGGCTTGAGACCGGCATGCGGGCGGTCAAGAAGTTCATCGGGCTCGGCGAGGACGCTATTGTCGTCAAGGGCGTCGATAATCTCCTTACGACCCGTGCCCGCTGCTGCAACCCGATCCGCGGCGAGGAGATCATCGGCTATATCTCGCTTGGCAAGGGCATCGTCGTCCACAACAAACGGTGCAAGAACGTCAAGCAGTTGATGGTCAACCGCGAGCGCATCGTCGAGGTCGAATGGGCGAAGATCGAGAAGGAAGAGATACAGTCCGTTCGCCTTTTGGTAACGACAGAGAACCGCACCGGCATGCTCGCCGGCATCACGAATGCCATTGCCGAGATCAAGACCGGCATCCGCGATGCCTCGGCCAGCGTCTCCCGCGATGACCAGGGCCTCATCGAGGTCACGGTCGAGGTATTTGATAAACGCCATCTCGATCGCGTCATTTTGTCCGTCGAGGCCGTTGACGGCGTACTTGCCGTGGAAAGAATGAACGCGTCCTAAAAAAGTCCTTGCAATGAGCAACAACAGGTGCTACGATTTTGCTACCTAATTTTCGGTAGGCAATTTTTTGACCCCCAATTCCTCCGGGCTGCCTCCGAACATTTTTCATAATTTGAAAACGCTCGATCGGCTTGATACCTGCGTTCGCAGATGACGGCAGGGCATTCCCATTGCCTTATTTTCTCAGAAAAGGAGTAGTCAACAATGAAGCGTTTTGCATTGATCGCAATGCTCGGGATGATCGCCGGGGTCATCGCGTGGTCGGTCCCGGAGATAAGGGTCGAAGGGCAGGAGCAAAAGGGTAAGATCCTCAGATCCGAGGAAAAGATACCAAACAGATATATCGTGGTCTTTGAGGAGTGGGCAGCCGGTGCTCTTGGTGAGGGCTCGAATGCTGAGGCTCTTTCGCGGGAGTTCGGAGCGGTCTATGAGGGCAAGGTCGATCGTGTTTTCAAGCACGCTTTGAATGGCTTTTCCGTCGAGATGAATGAAAAGCAGGCCGAGGCAATGAGCCGCGATCCGCGTATCAAATACATCGAAGAAGACACGCCGATGTCGATCGATCAGACGACGCAAAACAATGCCACTTGGGGCCTCGACCGCGTTGATCAGCGAGATCTTCCGCTGAGCGGAACCTATACATACGATGGAAATGGAGCTGGCGTTTGGGCGTATATCGTTGACACGGGGATCCGTGCTTCCCATGCCGACTTTGGCGGACGTGTCGTGAGCGGCTTCACAGCGATCAACGACGGTCGCGGTACCAACGACTGCAACGGCCACGGAACACACGTCGCCGGCACTACCGGCGGAGGCACCTGGGGCGTTGCCAAAGGCGTAACTCTGGTTCCGGTTCGGGTGCTCGATTGCCGCGGGTCAGGAACCACGAGCGGCGTCATCGCCGGCGTTGACTACGTTACGAATCAGAAGAACGCGTATCCTAACCGCCTGATGGTCGCAAATATGAGCCTTGGCGGCGGAGCGAATTCCTCGCTCGACACAGCCGTGAATAATTCTGTCGCTGCCGGTGTTACCTTCGTTGTTGCAGGCGGAAACAGCAATGCGAATGCCTGCAATTACTCGCCGGCCAGAGCCGCGAACGCGATAACGGTCGGTGCCACAACGAGCACAGACGCACGAGCCTCTTATTCGAACTTTGGTTCCTGTCTGGACGTATTCGCTCCCGGTAGTTCGATCACCTCGGCCTGGTATTCAAGTGATACCTCGACCAACACGATCAGCGGCACCTCGATGGCATCGCCCCACGTGGCTGGCGTTGCGGCACTCTATCTCGCGGCAAATCCGGCATCGAGTCCGTCGCAGGTAACGTCGGCCATCACAACCAATGCGACCAGCAATAAGGTAACGAGTGCGGGTTCAGGTTCGCCGAACCTTTTGCTCTATTCGCGTTTTAGCGGTGGTGCTGAACCGACCCCGAATCCATCGCCGACCGTGTCGCCAGAGCCGACCCCGGAACCGCCACCAAGCAGCATTTCGCTTTCGGTCGTGATGACCAAACAGCAGGGCGTCAATCGGGCAAATCTCTCCTGGTCCGGTGCGACATCGACGGCTGACGTGTATCGAAACGGGTCGAGGATCGCTACCGTAACGTCGACATCTTATGTCGATAGCCTCGGCCGTGGCGGAGGTTCGCAGACCTATCGCGTATGCAGTGCGGGCACCTCAACGTGTTCTGCGGATGTTTCGGTAAGTTACTAGGGCGCTTTTACCAGTGCAAGGCTTTGCGGGCGGGGCGATGTTCCCGCCCGCATCGTTTTGTTTATCGCCGCCAATCTGTTAAAATTCGCCTTTTGCTTGAAGTGAGCAAGTGACAGCTATGAAGGTGATCTCGACAGAAAATGCGCCAGGTGCGATCGGCCCTTATTCGCAGGCCATAGTGGCAAATGGAATGGTCTTTTGCTCGGGCCAAATACCGATCGATCCGGCAACCGGCGAGTTTGTTTCCGAGGATGTAAGCGAGCAGACGGAGCAGGTCTTTAAGAACCTTGCGGCTGTGCTTGAGGCCGCAGGAGCGTCGCTCGAGAGCGTGGTAAAGACGACGGTTTTTCTTGCTGATATGAACGATTTTGCGGCGATGAATGAAGTTTACGGCCGCTATTTTGTAACCAATAAGCCGGCAAGGGCGACGGTTCAGGCGGCGAGGCTTCCGCGAGATGCCCGGGTTGAGATCGAGTGCATCGCGCTTGTTTAGTTTGTTTAAGGGAAGCGGCAAGGCCTTTATGGCCTATTGAGAAAACAAGAAAAGCCAAACGCCTTTTGAGCATTTGGCAACGTTCTTGGTAAAGCAAGACTCAAAAAGAGTTAAGCAGCTTTAACGATCTTTCCAGATTTGATGCAGCGTGTGCAGACCTTCGCCCTGGCGTTTCCGCCGGCCGGCATCTGAACACGGACGCTCTGAAGATTAGGGTTGAACCGACGACGCGTTTTGTTGTTCGCGTGCGAAACGTTGTTTCCAAATTGCGGGCCCTTGCCGCATATGTCGCATCTCTGTGCCATGGTTATCGCCTCCGTAAAATTGCGGTGGAAAGAGTTTGTAAAAACTCAAAAACAAGTTTTATAGCAAACAAGGCTCTACATAGTCAAGTAATGAGTGAAAAAGGACATTTCAAAGGAGTACTTTCGAAAGTGCAGATTTCCAAGTTTCGTTTAGGTTTGGCCGCCGCTGTGGCGGTCACCGGCGTTTTTCTTTCGGCTTGCGGCGGTTCGGGAACCACCCCGAGCACGGGCGGCGACCCCAATGAGGTCGCGGCCAAGGTCAACGGTAAAGACATCAAGCTCGAAGAGGTTGAGAAAGGAATCAAGGCCCAGGCACAAGGTGCCGAGGCCAACCTCTCGCCGCTCGAGCTCGCTTCGGCACGGCTTCAGGTGCTTGAGCAGCTGATCCAGACCGAAGTTATGTTCCAGCGTGCCGAAAAGGAACAGACCGTCCCGACCGAAGAGGAGGTCACGGCCGAAATGAACAAGCGCCGGACGGCGAGCAACCTCTCAGCCGAGGAGTTCCAAAAGCAGATGACAGCCGCCGGCGAGACCGAAGAAAGCTGGCGCCAGAACGTCCGCAAGGAAGTGGCACTCTCGAAGCTTCAGGAAAAGATCACCGGTAAGGTCGAGGCTCCGAAAGACAGTGAGATCGAGGCCTTCTTCAATGGCAACCGCGAGCAGTTCAAGAACAAGCGCGGAGCGCAGCTCGCCGCGATCGTCATTGACCCCGCAAACAGCGGCCAGGGCGATACGACCACCAACGACCAGGAAGCTCAGCTTCGTGCGAAGGAGGTTGGCCAGCGTGCTTTGAGCGGTGCTGACTTCGCAACGCTCGCACGCGAGTTCAGCGAGGATTTCGATACGCGTGCCCGCGGCGGTGACTGGCGTTACTTCACCGAGCAGGAAATGCAACAGGTCTTTGGCCAGGGCGTTGCGGCTTTTGTGATGGGCCAGATGCAGAACGGCCAGATCATCCCGCAGGCGATCCCGCTCGACGGCCGCTACCTGATAATCAAGCTTCAGCGTAAGGTCGAAAAGGATGAGGACCGCACGCTTGAGAGCCCGGAGGTCCGGCCGCAGATCACGCAGCTGCTGATCAACGCCCGCAAGAACCTTCTCTGGCAGTCGTATATGGCCATTGCGCTCAACGAGGCCCGCATCGAGAATCTTCTCGCCCGCAAGGTCGTCGATAACCCGAACGAACTGAGCGGAGCGCGCAAGGCTCCGGCGGCGACCCCGGCCGATGCCAATACGAACACGGCGAACGCCAATACGAATACGGCGTCGAATGCGAACGCTGCTGCCAACGCTCCGGCGAATGCGGCAAACTCGGCACCGGCTAACGCGGCAAACGCCAATTCGGCGAACGCCAACGCCGGCAAATAACATCGCCCATCGGGCGTTTTACCATAACGCCACGGGGCGGATCGCTTGAGTTTCTTTGCGGTCCGCCCGTGGCATTTCTAGTCTCGCGATGCTGTTCAGATTCGGCGACATTACCAAGAGCTACGGCGGTACGGAAATACTCCGCGGCGTCTCGTTCCAGATAAATCCCGGCGAAAAGGTTGGGCTCGTCGGGCGAAACGGTGCGGGGAAGACGACCGTGTTTCGCTTGCTGACCGGAGCCGAGTCGCCCGATACCGGCGAGATCGCAAAGATCAACGGCCTTCGGCTCGGGCTCCTCGACCAGCACGTAGATTTCGCTGCCGGCGAGACTGTGCACACCGCCGCTCTTTCGGCGTTCAAAGAGATCCACGACATCGAGGCTGAGATGCGGCGGCTCGAAAAGCAGATGGAGACGGACCA
>CAZGLZ010000056.1:0-20826 GCA_964526245.1 uncultured Chloracidobacterium sp.
GCGACGGGGCGGGCACGGCGGTCGTCGCCGTCCTCGACCTTGAGCGCAATGGCGAGGCCGCTCGGGTATTTTTCGCTCGGCAAAACGCCGCAGAGCCAGACGCCCTCGGCGCCGACCTTTGAGATGATGCGGCCTTCGGCGGCCTGCATCAGCAGCGTGTCGAGCCGTTCGGTCCCGCCGATAAGTTCCGGGTTTTTCACCATCGCAGAAACGACCCTTTCGCAGGCGGATTTGAGTTCGCGGGAGAAATGCTCGGGCGGCTTGATGAGGTTCATAAAGCCGCGGGCCATTGCCGAGAGCGGCAGAGCAAAGTTCGGTGCGGCGCAGCCATCGATGGCGGTCTTGATCTTCGCGGCCGGGAGCTCGGTGATGGCCGCGACTGCGTTCAAGATCTCTTTTTGGACCGGATTCTCCGCCGCGTCGTAGCTCGTAATATCGGCGCCGATGTGCTTGGCCAGGGCGAGCATCGCCGCGTGTTTGCCCGAGCAATTATTGTGAAGCTGCGTCGGGAATTCGCCGGCCCGCTGCATCCGCTCGGCCTCTTTGTCGTAAAAGGGCAGGTGCGTTCCGCAGCGAAGATGAATCTCCGAAAGCCCGATCCGTTTGAGCATTAGCTGTGCAATGCGGACGTGGCGAGCCTCGCCGGAGTGCGACGCGCAGGCGAGTGCGATCTCCTCTTCGGAAAATCCGGCGGCATCGGCGGCACCGCTTGTAAGGCACGGCAGCACCTGAAACGGCTTTGCCGCCGAGCGAATGAAGGTGACCGTTTTCGGGCTGCCTTCAGCGGCGAGCTCGCGGCCTTCGCCATCGATGATCAGATAGTGGCCGCGGTGGACCGATTCCACCACATCGCCGCGATAAACCCTTGCCAGGACCTTTGAAGCCATAAGAATTCAAACAGGATACACAGGATGGACAGGATGTTTAAGTGAGTCTCAGAAAAACATCCTGATCATCCTGTGCATCTTGTAAATGATCTTCGCTTATTACGCCGCGGCGAGCATTTCGCGGGCGTTCTCGCGGGCGGCGTCGGTGATCTTTTCGCCGGCGAGCATTCGGGCGATCTCTTCGATGCGTTCGCTGGCGGAAAGCTCGCGGAGTGCGATCAGCGTCCGGCCCTTCGCGGCGGATTTTTCAACGACGAAATGCCGATCAGCCTTTGAGGCGACCTGCGCCTGATGCGTAACGCAGAGCACCTGCTGCGACTCGGCAAGCGCCCGGAGCTTTGCCCCAACGGCTTCCGCCACACGCCCGCCAATTCCGGCATCTATCTCGTCAAACACTGTCGCGGTTGCCGAACTCCGCGGCCGCGAGGCGGTTTTGAGCACAAGCATCAGCCGCGAGGCCTCGCCGCCCGAGGCAACCCTTGCCAGCGGCTTTACGGGCTCGCCCGGATTTGCCGAAAAGAAAAATTCGACGCGGTCGATGCCGTCGGCCGCAGGCTCCTCCGGAAGGCTTTCGATCCGCGTTTCGAACTTCGCCTTATCAAAGGCCACGTCTTTGAGCGACGCCTCGACCTGCTTATCAAATTTCTTCGCGGCGGCCCGCCGTTTCTCGCTCAGCCGCTCGGCAGCCTCAAGATACGACGCCTCGGCGGCAGCGAGTTCCGATGCAAGCTCTTTCTCGCGAAGCTCGGCAAATTCGATATTCGCGAGCCGCTTTTCGGCTTCGGCCTGATGCTCGAGTGCGGCTTCGACCGTGCCGCCATATTTACGCGAGAGCCGCGTTATCTCGGCCAGCCGGTTCTCGATCTCCTCAAGCCTTTCGGGCGAGTGCTCAAGCCCGCCGCGGAAGTCGCGGAGCGTCGCCCCGAGGTCTTCGACCACGGCCTCGGCGCTCTGCAGGCCCTCGATGTAATCGGCAAAGCGGCGGTCGTAGCCGGCTAGTTCCTCGATGCGGCGGATCGCCTGCCCGAGCGAGGAAAGTGCAGAATGCTCGTCTTCGTAAAGCAGTCCGAACGCCTCATCGCTGAGCAAAGAGAGCTTCTCGATATTTGCCGCACGCCGCTTTTCGTCCTCAAGTTCTTCAGCCTCGCCGGGCGAGAGGCTTCCCTGTTTCAGCTCATCGACCTGAAAGCGAAGAATATCGAGAAGCTGGAGCTTTTCCGCCTCGTCGCGTTTGAGCGACCGGAGCTCGCCGCGGACTCGCTCAAGCTCGGCAAACCGATATCCGGTCTCCATCGAAAGCTCGGCAGCATCGGCAAAATCATCTAGCAGAGCAAGATGCGTCGCCGGGTCAAAGAGCGTGCTCTGCTCACCCTGGCCGTGGATGGCGACGAGCTCGGGCCCGAGCCGCTTGAGAAAAGCGGCTGTAACAAGCTGGCCGTTCACATATATGCGGTTCTTCCCGCTCCGGCTGAGGTCGCGGCGGACGATCAGCTCGACCTCGCCTTCGGCCTCGTGGTCGATGCCGCTTTCATCAAGCAACGTGAGCAAAGCGGAACTCGCGGGCAGGAAAAAAATGCCTTCGATGCGGGCCGCCTCTTCGCCGTCGCGGATAAGGTCGGCGGAGACGCGGTCGCCGGTCAAGGCCCCGAGGCTGTCAACGATAATGGATTTGCCGGAACCGGTCTCGCCCGTCAGCAGATTGAGCCCGCGGCCGAATTCGGCTTCGAGCTCATCGATGAGGGCGATGTTCTTTATCTTAAGAACGGTCAGCATAATGCCGCTCGGGCGTGCTAGCGTTTTATCCGCGGAATGTCCTCGCCGCCCTTGAGCCACTTTCCGAGCGAGAAGATCGCGTCCGGCGGAAACTCGGTCTCAAGCTCGGCACTCGACCAGTTTACCTGCCGGCCTTTCTTATAGAAAAGCAGGTCGGCGAAGGCACCGCTCCGGACCGGATTGAAGCGGCCGATGACGTTGTAGCCCGAGACGTCGAACTCCTCAAGCCCGGCAGTGCTCTTCAGGTCGCCGACGGAGCGAACAAAGCCCGGCGTCGAGAGGCCCGCACGGCGGCGTTCGATATTGACGCCGATGTCGGCCGGCTTTCCCTCGGCGGGCTGACCGCGTTCGATGAGGGTCGCTCCCCTAAAGATGAAGTAAAAGATCCGCCGCGAGCTATTGCGCGGGATGAATTCGTAAGTTGACGGGCTGAACCTCGCCTCGCTGCCATCGGCAAGTGCCCGAAGAGCCGTGACAAATGCAACGAAGTTCATCTTGGCAAGATAGAATTCATCGCGGCCGTGGAGCCCGCCGGTCTCGATCAGAATGGTCGGCGTGCCCCAGGCGGAAAAATTGTCGCCAAAGGCCGTCGGCGTCCATTCGTCGCCATAGCGGCCGATATTGCCGGGAATGAACTGATTGAGCGCCTGATACATTGCCGCGACCAGCCGCATATTGCGCTCGTGTCCGGGCGTCAGCGTCTTTGCCTCATCACCGAAAACGACAAGGAACGAAATGGCGGCCTGCTTGTCCGTTTCGCCGACGGTGGTCAAATAATTTTGGTTGTGGAGGTTAAAGCCGATCTCGGGCTGCCATGCATCGCGAAGCGACTTGAGCAAGCGGCCCTCGGGCGTTTTAAGGTCAACGGCGTCGCGGTTTATATCAATGCCCTGCAGATTGCGACGGATGAAGAGCTCGGCGCCATCGGGGTTGAGCATCGGGACGACGCGGAGCGTGATCTTTTCCTCGATCTGCTTGACCCATTCCTTGTCGCGGTTGCTGTGGAATATGGTAAGCATATCGAAGAGCACGGGCGTCGCCGTCGGCTCATCGCCGTGCATCTGTGACCACATAAAGACCTTGAGCGGCCCGCGGCCCCACTCCGCCTGAAAGATCGGGCGGTCGGCAACACTCCGGCCGACCTCGTTAACGCGAATGCCGAGCTTGCGAAGAGCCTCGACCTGTTCGATCACGTCCTTAACGCGGAGGCTCGATGCAGGCTTTTTCACAACGTGCTCGCGTTCCCAAAGTTCGGCGAGTTCAGCGGGCGTTTGGGGCATTGCGTTCATTACAAATAGGACAGCGGTGAGAGCGAGGGCTGAGGCTGATCTCATATTCCTTTAAGATAAGCGCCTTTGGAAGCTTTCGACAAGCTTCGCCCGGCTATACTGCGAAAAGTATTGCAATTCCCGGTAATGTGCATAATAATACCCGCGACCCGGACTGAACGGTAAACAATTATGGGAAATCCAATACTTAATCGGCAAACGATCCTTCTTTGCCCGCACGGCGGAGTTGTGACACACATCCCGATGACTGTGACCAGCTATAGGGTGAACGGTTATCCGCCGCTGCTGATGACCGATCAATTCATTGTTTCCGGATGCCCGTTCTCGGTCGGCGGCATGCCCGCCGGATGCCAGAATGTTCAGTGGGTGAATGGCTCAACCTTTCTGTATGTAAAAGGCGTTCCTGTTCTTACATCTGCGTGTGTCGGGCTTTGCTACTCGTCAATGGGCTTTGAGATCGGACCGGTGGTGATCGCGGCCGTACAAACGGCGGTCCGCGAACCGGACGCAGCTACACACATCAACCAATAAAGGCGATCGGTTCATCTTTGCAGAAAAAAGGACGCCCGAGGCGTTGCCGCCCAAGCGTCCTTTTTGTTGCGTAAGTTCGGCCTACTTTGCGTGGCGGGTTACGGTTTCCTGAAAGACCTTCGTCGCCGGCGGGATGTCCGCGATGGCAACCTTGTTGACTCCGGTCAAGAGTTCGTTGGCCTTGAAGCCGTAAAGTGCCATGTTCCGGTCGTTGTCCGGGCTGATGACGCCGCCCTTGAGCGAAACGCCGGCAAAGAGCCCCTTGCTTCGCGAGTAAGAAAGGATCTCTGCCTGAAGCTGCGCATCGGTCGTCGCCGCGGCGGTACGGCCGACCGGGCCGGCGGCTATCGAGCCTTCGGCACCGAGTTCGAACCGGTCCTCAAGCAGATTCTTCAATCCGTCCTCGTTCATAAAGAGCAGCACGTAGTCGGTCGATGAAGCTCCGATCTGGAAGCCAACGCTGCCGCTCGCGAGCTTGAACGCGGTCGGCGCGCTCCAGCCGCTCTGGAGCCGACGCGAGATCAGGCCCTGGCCGCCGCTTCCGCCGATGCCGAATGCGACCTTTTTAACGCCCGGGAAAACGGCGATCGCTTTAGCCTTGCTAAGCAGCGATTCCGGGATCGCATTCGCGGGTATTCTCATAAGCTCGTCGAGGACCTTGCTTGCCTTTTTCGCCGTATCACCGGCCTTCTTGACCTGGTCCCGCTTTTCCTTTTCGCTCATCTGCCCGCTAACGCCGGCCACGCCAAACGCCAGAACGACCGCAAGGGTCGCAACGGCAGAGACTAGATTTCTAATTTTCATTGTTCTTCCTCCCAAAAGATTGTTCGCAATAAGAGACCGACCAACCGCACCCAACGGGCCGGGCAGCACCTCTAAAAATTTAAATGTACTTCATCTTTAACCCTAAAACTGTAAGACAGCGATGTCAATGATTTTTTCGGCCGGCGGCCATGATGAGTTCACGAAAAGCATCAGTGGGCATGACCCGAACGGCAAGTTCTGCGACGAAGCACGGAAGGCCGAAAGAGACGCTTTCGAGCTTAACGGCATCTTTGGCGGTCGTGACAAATGCAGCGGCCTCTGCGTCTTTTGCGGCTTGATTAAGCCGCTGGGTGTCGGCCTGGGTATAGCGTTGGTGGTCGCGGAATGCTCGTGTCCCAGCGAGTTCGATTCCGGCTTCCCGGAGCGTTTTGAAAAAATGGCTCGGATTACCAAGGCCGCAAAAGGCGAACGCGGGCCCGGGCAGGTGTCGGTTTGGTTGGTCGGCTTCGCGAGCAAGAAAGGCTACGAGTTCGGTGAAACCAGAGATACCGCTTTCGGCACGGAAGATCGCGGCCTCGGGTGCGAAGCGTCTGATCTCCTGTTCGAGTTTGGCGAGGTCGGCCGCGGCTTCGGCCTTGGTGATGATAATCGCATCCGCACGGCGAAGGTTTGCGGGCGATTCGCGAAGCCTGCCCGCGGGCAGAAGTTCGCCGCCGCCGAAGGGATCGGTTGCGTCGATACAGACGATGTCGAGGTCGCGGGCGGCTCGCCGATGCTGGAAGCCATCGTCGAGGACAAAGCAGGTCACGCCAAACCCTTCGCGTGCAAACTTTGCCGCCGCGACACGGTCGGCATCGGCGATGATGACGGCAGTTCCCGCGAGGCGACGGGCGAGCTCGACCGGTTCGTCGCCGCCCGTTTCGGCATCGGCAAGTATCGCCGAGCCATCGGAGACAACGACCCGCTTGCCGGGCTCGCGGCGGCCGTAGCCACGGGTCAAGATGCAGACACGCTCGCCGTTTTCGATAAGGATTTCCGCAACGAGAGCGACTATCGGCGTCTTTCCGGTTCCGCCGACGGTAATGTTCCCGATGCTGATCGCAGGCGCACCTAGCTCATGCGCATCAAGCCATCCGCGGTCGTAAAGCGCGTTGCGGAGCCCGGCTCCTGCCGCATACGCCCAACCGAATGGCGAAAGTGCATTCATCAAAGTTCGAGGAAATTCCGGAGCATCGTTTTGCCGTGCTCCGTCAGGATGGATTCCGGGTGAAACTGTACGCCCTCTATCGGCAGTTCGCGGTGCCGCATCGCCATCACGAGCCCGTCGGGTGACGTGGCCGAGACCTCAAGACACTCGGGCATCGAATCGCGTTCGACAACGAGCGAATGATAACGCCCGGCGGCAAAGCCATCGGGAATGCCGGCAAAGATCGTCCGGCCGTCGTGGTGAACCGTCACGGGCTTTCCGTGGACCGGTTCGGGTGCTCGGATCACCTTTCCGCCGAAGTGCTGGCCAATTGCCTGATGCCCGAGGCAAACGCCAAGGATCGGCAGCCAGCCGGCGAAACGCTCGATCACCTCCAGCGAGACACCTGCATCGTCCGGCGTTCCCGGCCCGGGCGAGATGAGAATGCGCTCCGGCTTGAGGTCGGTTTCGATCGCATCGGCCGTTATCTCGTCGTTGCGGAAAATGCGCATCTCGGCGCCCATTTCACCAAGATACTGGACGAGGTTATAGGTAAATGAATCGTAGTTGTCTATGACAAGCAGCATCGCCGTAGAGACTAATTTCGCACCTGCGGCGGGCAAATTCAAAGCCCGACACGGCAAGAAACCGTTTACACGAGCGTCCTTTCAATATATTATTGTCGGCAACTTCAGCCGGAGGTATTTAATGAAGCTGTTAAAACTTGCTTTCACACTGCTGCTTTTCACCGCGATCGCCTTTCCGCAAAACCCCGAGGAAGAAAAGAAAAAGAAGGCCGAGGAGATTCGAGCAAAGGCCGTTGAGATGCTCCGCGAGACCACATTTGCGGTCGCGAACCTCCGGACGGCCGAGAACCGCATCAGCTTTATGGCCGAGCTTGCCTCGCTGATGTGGCTGCACGACCGCGACCAGGCCCGGGCGATGTACGGCAGCGTTGTTACCGACTTCAAGAACCTCGTTGCGCAGGTTGATACGCAAATGAACATGGCTCAGGCGACCGCGGATGCTGACCTGCGCGACATCGGCCCGGGCCCGGGAATGTTCAATGAACCGACCGATTCCCTACGAGCGGCAACGAAGTTTCGTTCGGCGATGGCCGTTCGGCAGGCGATCGCGATGAGCCTTGCCGAGCACGAACCGGAACTTGCCCTTAGCTTCTATTACGACTCGATCTCGGGGATCACGAACGCGAGGCTGCTTCTGATGACCTCGAACGACGGCTATTTCGAGGTTCAATTGCTCTCAGCGGTCGCTCGCAAAGACGCCGCTCGTGCGATCCAACTCGCAAGAAACTCGCTTAGAGGTCAGTTGAACTACCTTCATATCGGGCTTTTGCGCGAGGTCTATGAAAAAGATCAGGACAAGGGTGTCGAACTTGGGGGCATCTTTCTTTCGAAGTTGAAGAACGACGGGCCGGAGAAACTCGAGATCTATGTCGCCGCCGGGCTGATCGGGACGGCGGAAGATATCTCATCGGAACGCGACGACCGGGCAACCCGGAAGCCGATCTATACACAGCAGGAATTGCGCGAACTCGCAGACCTGATAGGCCGGGCGATGCTTGAAGGCGATAAAGGCATGGAATATGGCATCGGCTATATCTCGGCGGTCGATAAGTACGCACCATCTCGGGCCGCTCAAGTCCGGGCAAAGTTCAAGATGGGTCCGGCGGGGCGATCAGAAGGTGGACGATATGGTGTCGCAACCAATGCAATGAACTCCGCCGCAAACGCGATAGCGATAGCCGCTAATGCTGCAGCAAACACTCCGTCACCGGAATGGGAAGCCGCCGAACGCGAACGCGAGGCCCGCGAAGAAGCCGAGCGAAAGCTGATGGAAGACATCGGCGGCCTGGGCAAGAAAGAATTGCCGAAAGAGGAGCGCGACCGCATTGTGGCACGCAGCCGCGAAATAATAATGAAGACGCCGGGCCGCGATAAAAAGATCATGGCCCTGAGCGCGCTTGCCGCCTCCGTCAAGCAGGCCGGCGACGCCCAACTCGCCGGAGAGATTATGCGCGAGGCCGAATCGTTCATCCGGCCCGACCCGCGAAACTATCAGGACTTTATCGCGACCTGGAGCGTGATATCGGGCTATGCCGCGGCAGAGCCGAACCGGGCTTTTATGATGCTCGATGACACGATCTACAGGGCAAACGAGGTGATCGCGGCGTTCGTCCGCGTCGGCGAGTTCATTGATGTGACGGAGCAGATGATAGTCGATGGCGAGATTCAGCTTGGATCGTTTGGCGGCGGGATGATCCGCGGGCTTTCAAGCGAACTTAACGTCGCCGAAGCGACCATCGGGCTGCTGGTTGACGCCGACCTCGAGCGGACAAAAGCAGCGGCCGATAAGTTTGACCGGCCGGAAACGCGGGTGCTCGCCCGGATGATGATCCTGCGGAATATCCTTACAGACAAGGAAAAAGAGGGCGACGACGAACTTCTCCGCGGGTTGAAGTAACGCGGCTAGCGCCAGCTCTTTTCTTTGCGGAAGCGTTTTACGACCATGTCGCGCCGCATCTTTGGCAGGTGGTCGATGAAGAGCATTCCGTTGCAGTGGTCCGTTTCGTGGAGAAAAGCACGGGCGGCATAACCTTCGGCGTCCTTTTCGAACCATTCGCCTTTCGCATCCTGTGCCCGGAGCCGTGCTTTCATCGGCCGTGTGACAACCGCCGGCACCTTGCCGACAGAAAGGCAGCCTTCCTGTCCGGTCTGCTCGCCCTCGGTGTGAACTATCTCCGGATTTGCGGCGATCAGCTTTATGCCGTCGCAGTCCATCACAAAAAGCCGCAGGTTCAGCCCGATCTGCGGAGCGGCGAGCCCGACGCCTTCGGCATCGTACATCGTCTCGAACATATCCTCGCAGAGAGCCTCGAGCTCGGCGTCAAACTTCTCGACGGGCTTGCCCATCTGCCCGAGAACCTCCTCGGGATATTCGGTTATCTTGCGAATTGCCATTCTTGGATCGGGGAGCGGAGCTCAACGCGGAATGACGCCTGTCCGGGCACCGCGGCTGAAGCCGCGATGGGCAAAAAAGCCTTTCTCTTCGCGGGCGAGGCACTCCCAGCAAACGTTGCGCCGCTCATTCATCGGCGAGAGGAAAGTATTGTAGTGCGTAACCTCGCGGTCACACTCCGCACACCGCACGAGCGGCTTTTCGGTCACTTTTGGATCGATCGCAGATATCATCAGGCTTCTTGGACCTCTGTAATTACAGGTAGTTTATGTTGGAACAGATACATTTGCAATGCCGTCCCCGTATCGGCGGTTCGATGCCGGGCAGCTAGTTCGTCCGGCTGACCCGCGTTCCCTCCGCGACGCTGTTCGGCGGATGGAGGATCACCGTTTCTCCCTCGGCGAGCCCGCCGCGGACCTCTACAAATGACGGCGACCGATGGCCGATCTGAACGGCCTTTGTTCTTGCTTTCGAACCCTCGATGACGAAGACCTGCCACTCCTCGCCGCTTCGAAAAAGAGCGCTCGCCGGCACGCGGAGCACATCCTTGCCCTCCCAGACGACGATCCGAATATCGACGCGATAGTTATCGCCGAGCCTCTCGGGCGGATCGACAAGATCGGCAATGACATTCACCCGCTGTTCCTCTACGCCAAGCGAAGAGACCTTTGTGAAGGCCTGCGGCTCTACGTTCCGGACCTTTGCTTTCAGCTCGGCCTCGTCCGCCCGGTTCGTGATAAGAACAGGCATGTTCGGCCGGACGAGCGTCGCATCCGCCGAGAGCAGGTCGGCGACGACCTCGAGCTGCGACGGCTTGCTCACCTCGGCGATCGGCGCACCTGCCTGAACGATGCCCTCGCTGGTTACGAAGATCTTCGTCAGGATGCCGTCCGCCGGGACATAAACGTTATAGGCAAACGGAAAAACCTCCGGTTCGGGCACGCGGCTCGGGTCGAGCGGCCGCGGCGGTGCCGGATCAATGCGAGTCAGGACATAGCCTTTCGGAACGCGGTCGCCTTCGTGGAGCTGAATGCGGTACATCTTGCCGGAGACCGGTGCGGTGACCACGAACCGTTCGTGATAGCGGGTTCTGCCCTCTGCGTCGATGGAGGAGAGAAGTTCGCCTCGGGTGACGCTTCCGGCCTCGACCAGGACCGCATCGGATCGGAAGAACATGAAATAGCCCAAAATGAGAACGAGCACGAGGCCGCCTCCGATATAAAGATAGCGATTCTTTGGAAACTTCATGGCTTTACTCCCGCGTTTTAAGCACAGCGATCAGGTCCATATGCCTGATCCTTCTTGCAACAATGATGCCTGAGACCGCCGCCGCGATGACCACGATCCCGGCCGAAAATATGAACGTCTCCACCGAAACTACGACCGGAAGCCTGACGATCTCGGCATCGACGACCCTCGTGACCAGCCACGAGGTCGCGAAACCCAAAAACCAGCCCATCGGGATCGCGAGAAGAGTGAGTGCGGCCTGTTCGCCGAGAAGCATCTTGGCGATCTCGCGATTGGTGAAGCCGAGCACCCGCAGCGACGATAGTTCGCGGCCGCGTTCGGCGAGTGCGATGCGGGCTCCGTTATAGACAACGCCGAACGCGATGACGCATGCAAAACCGATGAGGAACCACGTCATTGTGCCCATAGTCTTCGCCATCGTTTCGTTAAAACTATCGAGCGCCGCCTTCGGCAGGCCAACGCCCGAGACCGCCGGAGTGCGCTTGAGCTTGGAGTAAAGTTCCGCCCTCGCGTTCTCGTCCACGCTCAGGAACGCGCCCGATACGGTTCCGCCTTCCATCATCAGCCGGTTCAAGGCCCGGATGTCCATATAGGCACTTAGTCCCAAAAGCTCCCGGGGCACATCGGCGACCGCAACGTCACGAACCGGACGCGAGCCTTCGGTCACCTCGACGGTGACGATATCGCCCTTTGCGACCCCGAGCGATTCGGCAAGCGTGCTGCCCAGAACGATCCCCTCGGGCGGGAGGTTGACGATCCGCAGGTCGTCGTTAACGATGCGGCGGAGTTCTCCTTCCGGCTGAAGCCCGATCAGGCCTACGCGCCGCGAGCGGCTGGCGAAACGAAGCCTGGCCGACACGACCCGGTAAGGCTCGACCCGCCGGACGCCGGGAAGCTCGGCAAGCTCGAGCGCCGCACGGCCCGGCCGCGGCTCATTGAAGCCGACCTCAACGTCCTCGCGTTGAACAAGATCGAACTGGACCATAATGATCCGGTCGATCGCGTCAAAGAAATAAAAGCCGATGAAGAGCAAGGCGATCGAAAGCGAAATACCGAATGCCGAGAGCAGTGCCTTGACCGGCCGGCGGGCAAGGTTGCGGGCGGCGATCCGCGACTCGGTCGAGAGCATTTGCTGGAAGCCGGTCGATTCGATAAAGCCGGCGTGAAAATTCGCCGGCGGTTCCGGCCGCATCGCTTCGGCGGGCGGCAGCGAGACGGCACTGCGGACGGCCGCTGTAGCACCAATGGCCGCAGACCCGATGCTGATAACGAAAGACCAAAGGATGACAGGGAGCGAGATACTGAAATCGAGTATCGGAAAATGAAAGAACTCGCCGTAAAGCCTCGCCATTCCGCGGCCCGTCCACCAACCGAGCCCGATGCCGATGACGATCCCGCCAAAGATCGCGAGCACGGCGAGCTGGAGATAATGCAGGCCGATGTCCGCGTTCGAATAACCGAAGGATTTAAGGAGGCCGATCTGTTCGCGCTCAACATTAACGAGCCGCGTCAGAACAAGGTGGAGCAGAAACGCTGTCACGCCGAGAAAGATGACCGGTATGACGGTGCCGAACACCTGAAGCTCGGAGAGTTCATTGGCGACAAAGCGGTGCGAGAGTTGGTCGCTGCGACCGTATGCGCCGAACCCGCCGTATGGCTCGAGGATCCGGTCGAGCTTTTCGATGACGTCGGCCTCGCCGGCACCGGGAGCGAGCGTCAAGACAACGTCATTGAAGGCATTCTCCATCTCGAAAACGCTCGCAACCGCCCGTTCGTTCATCCAGAGAATGCCGAAGCGGCGGTTATCGGGAAAGATGTCGCCGGGACGGATCTCATAGATGTACTCGGGCGAAAGCGCAATGCCGACGACCCGCAGCCGCCGCAGCCTGCCATTGAGCACGGCGCTGACCTGATCGCCGGGCTGGAGCCGGTTGGCATCGGCAAAGGCTCCGCTGATGACAACTTCGTCCCGATCGCCGGGCTCGAGCAAACGGCCGCGGAGAAGGAAAAGCGAATTGAGATGGCCGGCTCCCGTTTCGGGCACCGAGACAAGGCGGCCTTGGGCGGGCTCGGGAAGATCGGGCAGGTCGAGAGTTACCTTTGCCACCACGCGAGCCTCGACCTCGGCAACGCCGGGTATCGCCCTTATCTCGGCCGCGGCCGAACGCGGAGCTCGCTTGAGCCCGGCGAAGACATCGGCAAACCGGTAATGCGAATAGTAATTGTCGCGGCTTTCGACGAGCGACTCGTAAGTGCTCTTCATTGCCACAAAAGACGCCACGCCGCAGGCTACGACAAGCATCGTCGCCAGCACCTGGCCCCGCAGGTGCCAGAGGTCGCGGACCATCTTTTTACTCAGCGGTTTCATCGCTACCAAACCATAGAATCGGGACTTATCTTTTCGGCATTCCGAATGATCTCGGTGATCCGCCCGCTTCCGATGTGGATAACGCGGTCGGCCATCGCCGCGATCGCCGCGTTATGCGTGATGATCGCGGTTGTCGTGCCAAGTTCCCGGTTCACCTTCTCGATCACCTTGAGAACAAGTTTGCCGGTCGTCACATCAAGCGCACCCGTTGGCTCATCGCAGAGCAGAACATCCGGCTGCTTTGCGACGGCACGGGCAATAGCCACGCGCTGCTGTTCGCCGCCCGAAAGCTGTGCCGGAAAATGGTTGATCCGCTCAGAAAGCCCGACCATTTCGAGCGCCTCTTTTGCGGAGATAGGGCTCTCGGCGATCTCGGTTATCAGCTCGACGTTCTCAAGTGCCGTCAGGCTCGGGATGAGGTTATAGAACTGAAAGACAAAGCCGACATGCTCGCGGCGAAAGCGCGTAAGCTCGGATTCATCGGCCGAGGTTAGGATGTGGTCCTGATAAACCACCGTGCCTTCGGTCGGCGTATCGAGCCCGCCGATGATGTTCAGCAGGGTCGATTTTCCGCTTCCCGAGGCACCGAGGAGAACGACCAACTCACCACGGTAAAGCTCAAGATCGACGCCCTTCAATGCGTGGACCTCGACCTCGCCCATGCGGTAAACCTTCGTCACCCCGCGGATCTGAAATACGGCATCGCTAGCCGCGTTCACGCTTGCTTCGCTCGTTCGCTCATCCGATGGTTGTCGCTGTTCCTTCATTTCGAAGTGCCGATTTTCTATAGAATTCGGCTTCCGAAGATACGATGTGCAAAGACCTGTCCACAAAAGCGGTACGAAATTTGAGATAATAGATATTGTGAAATTGCGTTTAAGGCATAATTCGATCCGCATGCGGCTTACCCGGCCCGAGGTTGAGGCACTCGCCTCGTGCACGGCGGTCGAGGAATCCGTGGCGTTCGGTCCAGACCCGGAGGCGGTTCTTGCGTACGGCATCGAATGCTCCGATGAAGCTTCCGCAGCCGACGCACGGTTTGCCGGTAAACGCGTGGTTGTTAGCCTTCCGCGGACGGCGGCGGTCCAGTGGGCGGAAGGAGACGAGGTTTCGATAGAGTTCACAAAGATGATCGGCGATGGTGCCGAATTGAGGGTGCTGATCGAGAAGGATTTTGCATGTCTCAACCCGCGGCGGGGCGAGGACGAGGCCGATATGTTCCCAAACCCGAAAGCGGGAACGGAGTGTTAGCGGACCGGATGTGCGTGGAATTTTCCCGAAGTGCGAAAATTTTCGCGGCTCGGGCATTGCCCGGAGGTAATTGAAATGACAAAAGCAGCACAAAAACACGAATGGGCAGATTTTCTGAAGTTCTTTAGCGAGAAGTTTGAAGGGCGGCCGACCCGGCTCGGCGTTTTCGAGAACGGAAATGACTACTGGCTAGAGTCCGGCCTGCCGTTTGTTGGTGCCGATATCGACACAAAGGACGAGCGGCCGGCTGTCCAGTTGATGGTCGGCGACATGACCCGCAGCATCGAGGACGTCAAGGCGATCCAGTTCAAATTCTCAGAGTCGGGCGAGGAAGACGGGCTCGATGTGACCTCGGCAAACGGCCGGACGACCATCCTGCGGTTTGAGAAAGCCGGATAATGGGCGGACCTCTCAGAATGCGATGAATTCGGAACTTGGAGGCGGGCTTTCGTTCGCTGATCTATTTTTCTGTGCCGAAAGACGATAGGAAATAGTTTTGGCCTTCGCGTGTATTAATGAAAAGATGCTTGACAAGAAGCATCTTTGAGGTTCATATTTCAGGTTTGGAGCTTATGAAGCGCCGATTTGCAGCAATCATATTCGTACTGACCATCGCCGGCAACATTTGGGCGGGTGTTTGTCATTGCGTTGAGATGGGCGGCGATTCGGTCTCAAGCTGCTGCAAACGCGAGAAGGTTCAGGGCACAGCGATGAGCGCTCAGCCCTGCTGTGATGATCTTTGCGGCTACGAGGGATTCGTCACTGTCCATCGTGCAAATGCGGATGCGCAAGTTAAGCTCCCGATCGCAAAGCTCGTCGTGGCCGAGCCGTTCGTTCCCTTTATCCCGATTCGGATAGTTCAACAATCGCCGCCGGCCGGAGAGCAAAGCCTTATCGCGACGCCGCAACTTCCGCGGCCGCCTGACCTTTTCATCAGGCACAACTCTTTCCTCATCTAAAAGTTTTCATCGGCCGCTGTTGGGTTCGAGGGCATTGGTGTTCCTCGAAGTACGGCGGCTTTTTCGCGCGTGCCCGCGAACGCGGGCCGGAATAGTTATACAAATCGAACGTTCAATAAAGGAGAAGACCTATGAAGAAGACAACTATATTTTTGATCATCGCGGCGTTTGCCGTGTTTGCCGCTGCGTGCGGCGGTTCATCGAGCGGCGGAGATGCGGCCGCGGGCGGCAAGACCGTTAAGAGCGGCCCGGCCGGCAACAACCTGACCGCAACCCTTGCAAGCAAGGACGGCGTGCTCCGCAAGGGCAAACAGGACTTTACGCTGACGTTTACTGATGCCGGCGGCAAGCCGGTCGATGTCGGCTCGGTCTCGCTGAACTTCCACATGCCGGCGATGGGCACGATGGCCGTTATGAACAACCCTGCGACATTTACGACGACCTCGACGCCCGGCGTTTATGCCGGCAAGACCGATCTTGAAATGGGCGGCGAATGGCAGGCGCAGATCAAGTATGACGGCCCGGCCGGAAGCGGTACAGCAAACCTGCCGATAGTCGCGCAGTAGTGTCCGGGACGATATAGGGGAAGGCATCGATGATCAATTGGCTGATCGAGTGGTCCATTAAGAATCGCGTTATCGTGATCGCACTTTATCTTGCGCTTGCGGGGGCGGGCTTCTATGCGCTGCTCAACACGCCGATCGATGCCATTCCCGATGTTTCCGATAACCAGGTCATCGTCTTTACGGACTGGCCCGGCCGCTCACCGCAGGAGGTGGAAGACCAGGTCACCTATCCGCTGGTCTCTAACCTGCAGGGGCTGCCGGGCGTCCGGACCGTAAGGGCAAGCTCGGCGTTCAGCTTCTCAATGATCAACGTTATCTTCGAGGACGATGTCGAGCTTTACTGGGCGCGGACGCGAATTCTCGAAAGGCTCAATCTGGTCGCCGCCCAGCTTCCGGCCGGGGTCACGCCGACGCTCGGGCCGGACGCCAGCGGGCTCGGGCAGGTTTTTTGGTACACGCTTGAATCGGACAAGCACAGCCTGCAGGAACTCAGGACGCTGCAGGATTGGTTCGTCCGCTATCAGCTTAACTCGGTCGATGGCATCTCGGAGGTCGCGACCGTCGGCGGCTACGTCAAGCAATATCAGGTCGATATCGATCCAAATAAACTTCGGGCATACAATATTCCGCTTTCGCGGGTTCTTGAGGCGGTCGAGACGGCGAACTCGAACGTCGGCGGTAACGTCGTCGAGCAGGCCGGCGAATGGGCGGTCGTCCGCGGCGTCGGGTTGGTCGAATCGGTCGAGGATGTCGCGACGATCGTCGTCGGTTCGCAGAACGGCACGCCGATCTACGTCCGCGACCTCGGGGAAGTGAAGATCGGCAATGCCTTCCGCACCGGCTCGCTCGATAAGAACGGCAAGGAGGCCGTCGGCGGCGTGGTCATCATGCGATATGGGGTTAGTGCCCTTGTCGCGATCGACAACGTCAAGAAAAAGATCGAGGAGATCAAGCTTGGTCTGCCCGAGGGCGTAACGATCGAGCCGTTCTACGACCGGACGGATCTGATCAACCGGACCGCCGATACATTGAAGGAAGCTCTGATCGAGGAGCTGATCCTCGTGACGCTCGTCAACCTCATCTTCCTCGCCCATTTCCGCTCGAGCTTTATCGTCTCGATACCGCTGCCGCTCGCGGCACTTGCTTCGTTCCTTTTTATGTACATGTTCGGCATTACGTCGAACATAATGTCGCTTGCCGGCATCGCCATCGCCATTTCGGACCTCGTCGATGCAGGCATCGTCGTTACCGAAAATGCATATCGGGCGATGGAGAAAGAAGGCGTTGATTTCCGCGACCGCAAGCGCGTCTGGGAGATCGTCCGCGACGCGACGAAGATGGTCGGGCGGCCGATCTTTGCCTCGATGGCGATCATCATCGTCGCCTTTGCACCGGTCTTTGCCTTGACGGGCCAGGAAGGCAAGCTCTTTCATCCGCTGGCATTTACGAAGACGTTTGCAATGTTCGCTGCGGCCGTGATGGGCGTTACGCTCGTGCCGGTGCTCTGCGGTTATATGCTTCGCGGAAAGTTGCGGCCGGAGGAATGGAACCCGATAATGCGGTTCCTGCGGGCGGTCTATAAGCCGGTTCTCCTCGCGGCACTCAAACATCGGTTGACGACGATCGCCATCGCTCTTGTGCTCTTCAGCGGTGCGATGTACCTGACGACGCAGATCGGGAGCGAGTTCATGCCGCCGCTCAACGAAGGCGACCTGATGTATATGCCGGTGACCGACCCGGGCATCTCGCTTGACGAAGCGACGCGGATACTTAGCAAACAGGATCAGATCATCGCCTCATTTCCCGAGGTGAAATGGGCGGTCGGCAAGGCCGGCCGGGCCGAGAGCTCGACCGACCCGGCGCCGATAAACATGAACGAAACGGTCGTCCACCTCAAGCCCGAGAGCGAATGGCGGCCGGGGATGACCCGCGAAAAGCTGATCACCGAGATGGACGCCGCACTCCGGATGCCGGGCGTTACGAACATCTGGACCCAGCCGATCATCAACCGCATCGAGATGCTCGCAACCGGCATCCGCTCGCAGATCGGCATCAAGGTTTACGGCAATGATCTCGATACCATCGAGCGGACCGGGCAGCAGATCGCCGAGGTTCTGCGCGATGTTCCCGGAGCGGCGGACGTCTATCCCGAACAGATCGGCGGTGCGCCCTATATCGACATCGAGATAAACCGGCCGGCCGCGGCACGCTACGGCATCGAGGTCGGTACCATCCAGCAGGTCATCGAACGCGGCATCGGCGAAACGAACCTGACGACGACCATCGAAGGGCGGAACCGCTTCCCTATCCGCGTCCGCTACGGCGAGGAATATCGATCAACGCCGGAAGCGATCGGCCGCATTCCGGTGCTCTCACCGAGCGGCGAGGCTATACCGCTTTCATTGCTTGCCGAGATCAGAACGGTCGAAGGTCCGGCAATGATCCAGAGCGAGAACGGGCTGCTCCGCGGAACGGTGCTGATGAGCGTCCGCGGCCGCGATCTCGGAAGCTTCGTTGCCGAAGCGGACAAGGTGGTCCGCGAACGCGTTCAGCTCCCGACCGGCTATTACTTTAACTGGAGCGGGCAATATGAAAATCAGGTGCGGGCTCGCGAGCGGTTGATCATAGTTATCCCGATCGTGATCCTGATAATCTTCGGCACGCTTTACCTGACGTATAACTCATTCCTCGAGGCGGCCCACGTGATGCTCGCCGTGCCGTTCGCCTTGACCGGCGGCTTTTACCTGCTCTGGATGCTGCAATACAACTTCTCGGTCGCGGTCTGGGTCGGGTTCATTGCACTATTCGGAGCGGCAGTCCAAACGGGCGTGGTGATGGTCGTTTACCTTGAGGAAGCCGTTAGACGCAAGACCGAGGAACTCGGCCGGCTCGATCGTGAGTCGCTGATGGAGGCCGTGGTCGAAGGTGCTTTGCTTCGCCTGCGGCCAAAGGTGATGACCGTCGCGACGATCATCTTCGGGCTTCTGCCTATCATGTGGAGCACAGGTGCGGGCTCGGAGGTGATGCGGCCGCTCGCAACGCCGGTCTTCGGCGGAATGGTCTCGAGCCTGCTGCACGTGCTGGTCGTAACGCCGGTGATCTTTTATTGGCTGCGGATCTGGGAAATGAAGAGACATGAAAAAAATGCTTAGATACATCCTTCCGGCGGCCGCGGCCGTTATGGTAGCCCTTTTCGCCGCGGCCGAGTTCGGCTACGGTCATGAGGGCCACAACAAGCCGGCGGCCAACGCCGCGGCAAATACTACCGGGCCCGATGCGGTGAAGACCGAGGCGAATCCGGCCAGTCAGCCTGAGGCCGGGCTGACCGAGTTTCCGACGATCCATCCGATGATCGTCCACTTCCCGATCGTCCTTTTGATAGTCGCGGCGTTCGTGCAGATCGCTTCATTCTTCGTCTTTCGACGCGAGCTTGGATGGATGGTCGTGGTCTTCGTCCTGATCGGCGCGATCAGGGCATATCTGGCGTCGTATGTTTATCATCCGCACACGATGGGGCTGAATGCGAACGCCGAGCGTTTACTGCTCGAACACGAGCTTTACGCCGACTATACGGTCTGGCTGTCGATAGCCGGGCTTATTGCAAAGGTCGTTTCGCAGTTTGCACTCAAGCGAGCGTGGTGGAGCGAAGCGGTGGTCACACTGCTGCTCATTGGGTCGGCGGTTGCGGTTGCTCTTGCAGGGCACCACGGCGCAGAGCTTGTCCACAAAGAAGGCGTTGGGGCAAAGGGAGCATTTCTGGAGATGCACGACCACTAACGCGTGCGGAATATGTTTCGAAGGAAACTGACAATTATCAGCTTTCTGATCGCGGCGTCGCTCGGCGTTACGGCGGAAGCACGTCCGCAAGTGGTGATCGATCCGCCGCGGTCGGCCTCTGTTCAAAAATATCTCGACCCGATGGCCGGAATGACGGCCGATGAAGCGGTCCGCCGCGCGCTCGATGGCAATCAGGAACTCGCCGCGATGCGGAAAGAGGTCGAGGCCGGCGAGCAGCTTTTGCGGCAAGCGGGTTTACGTGCCAACCCGAGCCTCGAGGTCGGCGGCGAGCGTCAGATCAGCGGCATGGACAAGAGCTATATGGTCCAGGGCGGCATCCCGCTCGAGCTCGGCGGACGCCGGGCGGCACGCAAGCGGATAGCCGAAAGCGAACTTGAGATCCGCCGGCTTGCCGCGGCCGAACGCGAACGGCTGCTCGCCGGCGAGGTTCGGACGAAATTTGGCGAGGCACTCGCCGCGATACTCAAGCTTCGGTTTACAGAGGAGATGCTCGAAGCTGCCCAACGCGACTTTGACCTCGTCGCCGCACAGGTCGAAGAAGGACGAAGAGCTCCGCTCGAGCGAAACATCGAGGCGGTCGAGCTCAACCGCATCCGGGCGATGCGCGAGGATGCGGAAGCCGCGGCCGAGATCGCCCTGCTCGATCTAAGAAACCTGATGGGCCTTGCGCCCGATGCGGCAATGCGGCTCCGCGGAACGCTCGATGTTGCCCCGGACGCCCTTCCGCCGCAGGCCGATGCTGTTTCGGCAGCACTAATTCGCCGGACGGACCTCGCCGGAGCACGTGCGGTCGAGCAACTTGCGGCCGCTCGCGGAGCGCAGGCACGTTCCGAAGGCCGCGTTGATGCCGACCTGATGCTCGGCTATCAGCGGATGGAGGCGGGCTTCCCGTTCCGTGCGTTTGATGACGCGGGAATGCTGATGCCGATCGAGAACCGGATGAACTTTTTCACCTTCGGCGTGCGTTTGAATCTTCCCGTTTTTGACCGCAAGCAGGGAATGGTCGCCGCGGCGAAGCTCGAAGAAGAGGCGGCAGGAAAGCGGCGGGAGTTTGGCGAATTGGTCGTCCGGCGTGAGGTCGCAGCGGCTTACGTGAAGTTCAACCGCTCGGTCCGTGCGGAGCAGATCTACCGCGTCGGCGTTCGCGATCAGGCGGCCCAGAACCTTGAGGTCGTAAGGCAGATGTACGAACTCGGTTCGCGAAACCTGCTCGATTATATCGGCGA
>CAZGLZ010000056.1:20926-22243 GCA_964526245.1 uncultured Chloracidobacterium sp.
AGCCAGCCCTTGACCGGCCAAACCTTGACGATCGGCGCCGAGCAACGGGAGAATGCCGGCCTCGTCATCGAAACCGTCGGCGAACAACTCGCGGCCGAGCTTGGCCTAACGGCGGCGACCGGCGTCGTCGAGCCAAATGCATATCGCAACACGCCCGTGCTGCCGCTGGTCGGCGGATTCGTCCGCAGCATCGGGCCCGAGCTTGGCGATCAAGTAACTCGAGGGCAGACGGTTGCAGTGGTTTTCAGCAATGAATTTGCGGATGCCCAGTCGCGCTACGTCGCCTTGCTGACCGAGGCCGAGAATGCCAGACGAAATTTTGAACGAACACAGCGGCTGGTCGCGATCAATCAGCCGGGCCGAACGGAGTTTGACGCTGCCGCACGGCAGATGAAGGCAGCCGAGGCCGCACTCAACGAGATGCAGGCCCGCTTTCAGCGGACGACCCGCCTACTCGCCATCGGCGGAGCCAGCCGCGAGGAGCTCGAGCAGGACACGACGAAACTTCGTACGGCCGAGGCCGAGGTCGCCGAGGCTCGCAACCGCTACGACCGTGCAGGGCGGCTGCTTGAGATAAACCCGGAGACGCGTTCGCAAAATGAAGAAGCGCTCAATAAGCTCCGCACGGCCGAGGGCGAACTTGCCTCGGCACGGCAGCGGCTCGTGCTCTACGGGATGAGCGATGCGAAGATAAACGCTCTCCGCTCGCCCTCGCAGATCCGGTCGGAGATGGAAGTGCCGGCACCGGTCTCGGGCACGGTCACGACCCGGACGGCCAACCCGGGCGAAGTGGTTGACGCCAATAAGGAACTCATTCGGGTGACGGACCTTTCGACCGTTTGGGTGATTGCCCAGGCATTCGAACGCGACCTGCCAAAGCTCCGGACCGGAAGCGGCGCAAGCGTAACAACAAATGCATTCCCTGACCGTCTTTTCCGCGGGCAGGTGACCTACATTGACCCCGCCATCGACCCCGCGACCCGAACGGCAAAGGTCCGAGTTGAGATACCGAACAGCGACCGGGCACTCAGGCTCGGGATGTTCGTAAACGTCGCTTTCGGTGCATTGCAGCAGAGCGAACGGACCGTTCCTGTCGTGCCCGCCGCGGCGGTACAGATGGTGAACGGACGGCAAACGGTCTTCCTCGCAACCGCGGACCCGAACGTATTTGAGCTTCGGCAGGTCTCGCTCGGAAGCGAAACGAATGGCCGCTACGCTGTGCTCGAAGGCGTTAACGTCGGCGACCGGATCGTGACGACCGGAAGCTTCCTCCTCCGCGCCGAATGGGTGAAGTTAAATCCGGGCCAGTGACAACGT
>CAZGLZ010000057.1:0-22112 GCA_964526245.1 uncultured Chloracidobacterium sp.
AACGCCATTTCTACACGACCTCAAGCTGCGGCGTCTGCGGCAAGTCTTCGATCGAAGCTCTCCGCACCGAAACGACGCCGATCGCCGAATCCGGGCTTCGCGTATCAGCCGAGGTGATACACTCGCTCCCCGAAAAGCTTCGTGAATCGCAAAATGTGTTTGACCGCACCGGCGGGCTCCACGCTTCGGCGTTGTTCGACTCTGATGGCAATCTCGACATCGTCCGCGAAGACGTCGGCCGCCATAACGCGCTCGATAAGGTCATCGGCCGAAAGTTTCTTGATGGCGATGTGCCGCTCGGTAAACGCGTTCTGCTCGTCAGCGGCCGTGCGAGCTTCGAGCTTGTTCAGAAAGCTCTCGTCGCAGGAATTCCGATCCTTGCCGCGGTCGGTGCTCCCTCGAGCCTTGCTGTCGAACTTGCCCGCGAATACGGAATGACGCTCGTCGGCTTCGTCCGCGATGGCCGGTTCAACGTTTATTGCGGCGCCGAACGCATTCTTGCTAAAGGCTGACAACTAACGGCTTACGGCTATTTTTACAACAACAGCTTTTAGCTATAAGCCTTAAGCTGTAAGCTCTTTTCTGAATGACGAAACGCGATGAAAAGCTCAAAGTGACGCCGCCGCCGGAGACCTCGGCGGGCATTCATGCCGTCACGAACGCGCTTCGGCATCTTTACGGCAAGATGGGGCCGATCCGTGCGACGCGCGGAATGCTGCGGCTCAATCAAAAGGGCGGCATCGACTGCCAATCCTGCGCATGGCCCGACCCAGAGCACCGAACGATAAACGAATTTTGCGAAAATGGCGCAAAGGCACTTGCCGATGAGGCGACGAAGCAGCGGATCGGCCGCGAGTTCTTTGCCGAGCATTCGGTCGAGGAGCTTGCTGCTCAAAGCGATTTCTGGCTCAATTCGCAGGGCCGGCTGACCGAGCCGATGGTCTTACGCGAGGGCGGCACGCATTACGAGCCGATCGCCTGGGAAGACGCTATCTCGCTCGTCGCCGGGAAGCTCAACGCGCTCGCTTCGCCGGATGAGGCGGTCTTTTACACCTCGGGCCGGACCTCGAACGAGGCGGCGTTCTTGTATCAGCTTTTCGTCCGGCAATTCGGCACGAACAACCTTCCGGATTGTTCGAATATGTGCCACGAATCGACGAGCGTCGCACTTGCCGAATCTATCGGGCTCGGCAAGGCGACGATCAGGCTCGAAGATTTCGAAAAGACAGATCTCGTCATCGTTATCGGGCAAAATCCGGGAACCAACGCCCCGCGGATGCTCTCTTCGCTTGCCGCCGCAAAGAAGGCCGGTGCGAAGATGATCGCCATCAATCCGCTGCCCGAGGTCGGGCTGACGAGCTTTGTCGACCCGAATCCGCAACACGGCAACCCATTGTCTGTGCTGGGTTTGCGGCCGTCGAGGCTTGCCGACCTGCACCTGCCCGTTCGCATCGGCGGCGATATGGCCGTGCTCAAAGGGCTGATGAAGCTCATGCTCGAACGCGAGCGTGCCGAGCCCGGAAGCGTTTTCGACCGCGACTTCATTTCACAAAATACGGCGGGCTGTGCCGAGCTTGAGACACAGCTTGATGCGACCGACTGGGACGAGATCATCGCGGGCTCGGGCCTCGGCCGCGGCGAGCTTGAAGAGGCGGCGGAGATGATCATCGCGGCCCGCTCTTTCATCACCTGCTGGGCGATGGGCGTTACGCAGCAAACGGCCGCGGTCGCGACCATTCAGGACATCGTAAACCTGCATTTGCTCCGCGGGGCGATCGGCCGGCCGGGTGCGGGGCTTTGCCCTGTTCGCGGACATTCGAATGTGCAGGGCGACCGGACGATGGGAATCTGGGAAAAGATGACGCCCGTTTTCCGCGAAAATCTCGAACGTGAGTTCGCTTTCAAAACACCGGAGCTCGACGGACTGAATACGGTCGCGAGCATCGCCGCGATGCGTAATGGAAAAGCGAAGGTCTTTTTCGCGATGGGCGGAAACTTCGTCGCGGCCTCGCCGGACACGGCTGCCGTTTCCGCCGCGTTGCAGAACTGCGACCTGACCGTTCAGGTGATCACAAAGCTCAACCGGACGGCCGTTACGCCCGGAAAGGTCTCGCTTATCTTGCCGTGCCTCGGCCGCTCGGAGATAGACGGCGAGCAGTTCGTTTCGACCGAGAGCACGATGCTCAATGTGCAGATGTCGAAGGGCATATTCGAGCCCGCGTCTGAGCATCTCCGCAGCGAGGCGTGGATCGTTTGCCAGCTTGCCGCGGCGACGCTTGCTGCGAGATCGGACGTCGATTGGTATGCCTTTGCCGCGGATTACGACAAGATCCGCGATGCTATCGAGCGGGTCGTGCCCGGCTTTGAGAATTACAACGAACGTGTTCGGGTGCCCGGCGGATTCTATCTGCCGAACCCGCCGCGGGACGGCGTCTTTCCGACGCAGGCGGGCAAAGCATTATTCAAGGCCGCGCCGCTCGAATACGCAAAGGTCCCGGCGGGCCGGATGCTGATGACCACGATCCGTTCGCACGACCAGTTCAACACGACCATCTACGGGCTCGACGATCGTTACCGCGGCATCGATGGCGGCCGGCGGGTCGTCTTTATGCACCCGGACGACATGGCAGAGCTCGGCCTCAAGGGCGGCGACCGCGTCGATGTCACAAGCTACTGGGAGGACGGCGAGCGGCACATCCGCGGCTTTGAGGCCGTGCCGTACAAGATCCCCCGCGGCTGCACGGCGGCATATTTTCCTGAGGCAAATCCGCTTATTCCGCTCGGCAGCTTTGCCCGCCGGAGCTTTACGCCGACTTCGAAGTGTATTGTTGTGTCGGTAGCTGCGAGTGAAGAATAATCAGAAGAGGAGAAGAGGAGAAGAGGGGCGGCCGGGCTTAAGAAAGTTCGGTTTGCTCCGTGCTCTCGGTGCGGTCAGCGGTTAAAATAGGAAAAATGGATCTGGTTCTCGACAAGTTTCACGAAGAGTGCGGCGTCTTCGGCATCTTCGGCCACGCCGAGGCTTCGACGCTGACGCAGCTTGGGCTCTTTGCCCAGCAGCACCGCGGGCAGGAGGCGTGCGGCATAGTTTCAAGCGACGGCGAAAATCTGCATCAGTTCCGGTCGCAGGGGCTGATCGCCGATGTGCTGACCGAGGATGTGCTGACCCGCCTCGTCGGCTCGGCTGCGATCGGGCATACTCGCTATTCGACCGCCGGAAGAAATACGATCAAAGAGGTCCAGCCCTTTTCGGTCACGTGCCAGCACGGCCAGATCGCCGTTTGCCACAATGGCAATTTGCCCTTTGCAAAGGCCAGGCGTGCAGAGCTCGAGAAGGCCGGTGCGATCTTTTCCTCGACCTCTGACACCGAGACAATTCTGCACGGCATCGCCCGAACTCCGGCGGCAAACGCGATCGAGGCCGCCAAGAAGGTCTTGAACGAAACGGAAGGAGCCTTTTCCGTGCTTTTTCTGACGCCCGGGGCATTGGTCGCCGTCCGCGACCCGCGTGGCTTCCGGCCGCTCGTTCTCGGCAAGCTCAAGGATGCCTGGTGCGTCGCCTCGGAGACCTGTGCCTTTGATCTGATCGATGCCGAATACGTCCGCGAGGTCGAGCCCGGCGAGATGCTGATCATCGACGCGGCTGGGCTTCATTCATCAAAGCCCTTCATGCAAAAGCCGCGCTCGGCTTGTACCTTTGAGCATGTCTATTTCTCGCGGCCCGATTCGGTCATCTTCGGCCGTTCGGTAAACGAATCGCGCCACAAAATGGGTAAGCAGCTCGCCATCGAGCAGCCGGCCGATGCCGACCTTGTTGTGCCGGTGCCCGATTCCGGCGTTGCGGCGGCGATCGGCTTTGCACGCCAGTCCGGCATCAATTACCGCCAGGCGATCATCCGCAATCACTACGTCGGCCGGACGTTCATCGAGCCCTCGCAGTCGATCCGCTCATTTGGCGTACGGCTCAAGCTGAACCCGATCCGCGACCTCATCCGCGACCGGCGTATCGTGCTTGTTGATGATTCGATCGTCCGCGGGACGACGTCGAAGAAGATCGTGCAGATGGTCCGCGAGGCCGGTGCGAGCGAGGTCCATATGCGTATCTCGTGCCCGCCGACGATCAGCCCGTGCTATTACGGCGTTGATACGCCAAGTCGGGGCGAACTTATCGCGGCCCAGATGTCGGTCGAAGAGGTTTGCGAATATATCGGAGCGGACAGCCTCGGCTATCTCTCGCATGAGGGAATGCTTGAGGCGATCGGACTCCCGGCCGAGACCTCGTGCACGGCCTGTTGGACCGGAAAATACCCAACGCTGATAGCCGAAGAAAAGAGCTCGCCCGCTAGCGGCGTTTCTTAGTCGGCGGCCCGTCCTTATCTCCCCAATAGAAGAAATAGACCACAAGCCCATAGACGAGCAGCGAGAGCGCCGTCAGGACGACCAGAAAGACCAGCAGCCAAAGAATCGGCGTCATCTTTCGTCACCCTCAGGCAGCTCGGCAACTGCGGTTTCGGGCGTCCTGAGCCCATCGAGCAGCGTCCGACGGCCGTGGTGTTCAAGCACGTGCTTGTAAAGCACGGTCAGGATCGCGACGATCGGTATCGCTAAAACGACGCCCGTAATGCCGGCTATCTGCTCGCCGGCGAGGATCGAAAGGATAATAAGAAGTGGATGAAGGTGGATCCCTTCGCGGACGATCCGCGGGTAGGAAACATAGTCGTGAAAGACCCTTAGGACGATCAGGAAGATCGCTACCCAAATGCCCCGCTGAGGGTCCGAACCGAGCGCGGCGACGGCGGTTGAGATGATGCCGATGGTCAGCGGACCGAGGAGCGGAACGAACTCGAAGATGCCGGCCAGTATCCCGAGAAGAAGCGCGTACCGAAGGCCGATGATGTAAAACCCAACAGAACAGATCGTCCCGATAAATACCGAAGAGACGAGCATCGCCCGCGTGTAGGCCGCTATCGTGTTGCTGATGTCGGTCAGCACCAGGCCCGCACGCTCACGCCAGCGGCCCGGCGGAAACATTTTAAGCGTCGAGATGCGGATCAGTTCGCCGTCCTTGAGCATAAAGAACGTCAGGATCGGCACGATGACGATCCATGGAAGATAGATCAGCAGCGAGAGCAGGAAGCCGCCCGCAGTCGTCGTTATCTGTTCGCCGACGAGGACAAGTTGGTCATTGATCCGCGTCTGCACCTCTTCCGGCACACGCAGCCGGTCAAAGCGGCGGTTCATGTCGTTGATCGCCTGGCGGAGGCTTGTTGCGTAGTTCGGCAGGCTTGCGCCGAAGTCCTTGGCCTGCTCGACCGCTCGCGGGGCAATGTAGCTGACCGCGAGCCCGACCACCGAGAGCACGATGGCGAAAGCGATAACGATGGCAAGCGGCCGCGGCATGAAACGCTCAAGGTGGCGCGATTTGAACGGCCGGCGAATGAGCTTCACCAGCGGATCGATCAGATAGGCGAGAAAGACCGCGAGGACGACGAAGAACAGCAGCAGCCGGAGCGAGTTAATGATGTAGCCGAGCGTGACCGCGGCAAAGAGTACGAGGATCGTGATGGCGATCCAGCGAAAGATGACCCGCGAGGAAAAGGAAGCTTCGTCGAGGGCGATCGCCCGCACGCGGATGGGTGTCTCGGCCGGCTGTTCCTGTATCTCAAGTCTATCGTCGTTCATTTGGCCTGGTTGCCCGTGTTGGTGTTTGCGGCGGGCGGCGGTTCCGGCCGCGGCCGCGAAAGGTCTTCGAAAGCAAATCTTTCCTTTAGGGCTTCCATCTGCGGCTCAGGAAGCTGAAAATTCGAGCCGAAGATCACGGCCCTGCCTTCGTCCGTCAATTTTACACGATTTATCTCCGGGGGCTTTTGTTCATTAAGGAATCGCCGGTCGGCCTCGTCAAGCACGCCGCCGTCCTTCCGCCGGAAGACATAAACGAACTCGAAGTCGGCCGTCCGCATTGATTCGATATCCCGCTCGGTCTGCGAACGCTGCGGACGTGCGTTCGCGGTTTCGGCGGAGTTCGAATTCGCGTTCGCGAAACGCGGATGCGGCCCGCACGCCGCGAGCAGGCACACTGCGGCGAGGGCGGTCACGGCGATGCCAACGTCAATTCGCATTTGCCGGCGGTTCGTCCTCGAGCTCGGCGTTGGCGTTCGCATTGGCATTTGCATCGAGCTTTCGTTCCTCTTCATCGAGAATTCGCTTCTCCTCCTCGGTTTCGGGCTCGTCCTCAAGCTCGGTCGGGACGCCTTTTTCCTCGCGGATGCGGATGATCCTCGCCTCGTCGTCCTCGTAAACTATCTCGCCCCAGCCGCTGTCAAGCAGCTTGGCGACCATGTCCTCATTCTCGCGGGCATCGACAAAAACGTGCCGTGCACCGAACCGCTCGCGGATCATCGGCCCGGCGTCCTCGACCTTGCCGGCGGTTATCTCGGTCAAAAGTATATAGAGTTCGGCGTCCTTTGAGTAGAGATAATTTGGGTCGAGCCCGTAAACGTATGAGTGCTTTGTGTTGAGGAAAAAGAGCTTGGGGAAATCGTCCCAATTGGCGTTGAAGATGCGTTCGCCGGCCGGGATGTTCTCTCTACCGTTCTCATCAACTCCGGTCGCCCATGCCATTGCCCTTCGGTAACGTTCGTCCGCTTCATTGCCCTTGATGGTGCTCATCAGGCCGCCGTGGTCGATGCCGATGGACTGAAGCCCGATCATATTGACGAGGAAATAGATGACCAGAACGGCCCCGAGCGTCCAGACAAATCCTTTGCGAATGCCGTCCCAGAGCACTTCGCTTCGTGTCCTTACCGCGTCCAGATAGGGCTCAATGTCGCGGCGAAATTCGCTCGGAAGCTCGACGACCTGCTTGAAACTAAAGGCTTGCCAGCTAAAGGCCGCGAAGAGTATCGCAAAGGGCGGAAAATACTCCGCAAAACGCTTTGAGCGAAACTGCGCCGCAAGCAGGATGGTGACAAAGACCAGAAAGAACGTGGCCTTTTCCGGGAGCTTGCCGTTTCGCGGTGCCCAGAGGACATAGCCGATCAGCATTGCTGCCAAAGCAACCGGGAAATGCGTGATCAGCTCCATTCCCGTATATGGGTACCACTCGCCGCCGACCGCGACGGCAAAATCGCTGCCGACCTTGAACTTCGTCACAAAATGCTCATAGAAGAGCGTCAAATTGTGCGGAAAATACGGGTTGATGATGTTGCCGAGGATCATTCCGCCGCCGGTGTAGGCAAGTGGCCGCCACTCGAACCTGCGTTCGTTAAAGGCAAGGATCGCGACCCAGATCATCGCCGCGATGAAGAGCAGCGGAAAGAGGCTGTACGTCCAGACAAAGGCGAACATAAGCGGCAGCAGCCAGACGTATTTGCGTTCAAAAAGCAGATAGATTCCCGCGATTGTAAAGATGATCGTCAGCGGCGGGGCCTTCGCCATGTTCATCCGGTAGAAGAACATATTGGCGCAGGTCATGATGCCGCCGAACCAGATCAGCGGATAATCGACTTTGTAGCGATGGAGCAGCCAATAGACCGAAACGATGGCCAGCGTCGCAAAGACAACGGCTCCGACCTTTGCCGCCATTACGGGCTCGAGGAACCAGAGAAACGGTATCTGCAAAAGGTGGAAAAGGAAGTGGTGGTCGTTGTATTGCTCGGGGCCGAGGACCGTCAGCGGGAGCCAGTCAAAGCTCGGCAGCCACTTGCCGCTTGAGAGGCTTTCCCAGAGGAGTTGGCTCCAGCGGATGTGGTAATAGCCGTCCCAATCGCCGCAGCAGATAGCATCGGTCCTGAACTGCAGAAAGCTCATCACCATCGCCGAGGCCGCGAGGGCGAAAACAAGATAGACCATCCGTGTCGCGTCCTCGCTTTCGAGGTATTCGCGCCAGCCGGTTCGTGCCTTTTCGGGGAAAGTTCCCTCGGCCGCCTCAGCGGCAAAGGTATCGTTTGGGTTCTGTTCTTCCATTTGCAAAAGAAAGCCGTGCAGCAGGCCGGGCCCGCAGAATATTAAACAGAAAAGTTATCACGAAAGGACGGGCGAATTCTATCGGGTCCGAGCAAACTGTTAATTGCCGCAAACGAGAAAAAACTTCACAGATCGCTCAATTCCCGTTATTATTGACAGAATGAAACGGCACCTTGCACCCACAAGCCTTGTCGTAGGCTTTTGTATGTTGGCTCTTGCGGCCTTTGCCCCGAAGTTATACGGACAGGAGAAGGCCAACGAAGCCGTCTGGCATCGCTACTCGACTTCGGCCGGTGACCTCACCTTTGCCTTTCCCGGAACAGACATTTTAGTTGACCAGGATGGTCCAACCACGTGGGTGCTTTACGCGAAAAACGGACTGTCGCTCTCTGTCCGAGCAGATCGGACAAAAGGGGCAAAGAAAAGGTTCTTGGAAATTGCTGAATTTCCCTCGTCGAAAGAGTACAAGGGCTTCACTCTCGATGATTTTTACGGCCTGTGGAAACGTGACACCGATACGACAAAGGGCACTGACTCCGCATCTTTTCAACTTGCATCAAAGAACGGTTTGTATCGCATAACTGCCCGATCTAGAGACGGTCGGAATACAGACCTCGAGCGGTTCTTGAGAAGCATTCGGTTGGGCGGAAAGCAACTAGTAAATGCTGAGATATCCAAAGAGGCTGAGGAAGCATCGGTAACGCAGATCGAGGGCCTGCCGACAAGTGAGGAGGTTGCGGAAGCGTTGAAGCGTTCGACGCCGAAGGGACTCAAATATACCTCTTCGAACGCGACGAAAAACGGCAATAAACCCGAAGCGGACATCGAAATTACAGAGGAAGATTCCCCGAAATACTCGAGTAGTTTAGTAATACTTCGTAAGCCCCGGCCTGGATTCGTTGACGCTTACCGGACGGAGGGATTTTCCGGAACCGTAAAGTTTCGTGCCACTTTTCGTGCCGATGGTACGGTTGGGCCGGTTGAATTGATAAAGTCGCTCAACAAAGCACTCAATGAACGGGCATTTAATGCTTTGAAGGGAATAAAATTTATCCCTGCCAAAATTGACGGAAAGCCCGTGGACGTTGTCCGGACCATCGAATACGGCTTCTCTGTGTATTGACGCCGGCCTCTTTCCGTCCGACTTGTTGTTTTGCCAGCCTGCAACTCAAACCTTTGCATCCTCGTTGCGCTGAATATCACCCATTTTGCTACAATCTAGGTTTCGCAATGTACCCGAAAGGAAACCTGCTAATTCCGGCACCGCACGGGCAGCTTGAGGCTATTTTGAAAGAGCCTGCGGGCGAACGGCGGGGCGTTGGCGTGGTCTGCCACCCGCATCCGCTCGGCGGCGGGACAATGCATAACAAGGTCGTCTTTCGGGCGGCGGCGGGATTGCTCGATGCCGGGCTTGCGACGCTCCGGTTCAATTTTCGGGGTGTCGGCGCATCGACCGGTGTTCACTCGGAGATACCCGGCGGGATGGAGGACGTCCGCACCGCCATCGACCATATGGCCGGCGAATATCCGGGCGAGGATATGACCCTTGCGGGCTTCTCGTTCGGGTCGCGGACGGGAATGGAGGTCGGCAAGGACGACCCGCGTGTCCGGCGGCTGATCAGCATCGGGACGCCGGTCGATAAATACGGCGATTACCAGTTTCTGCTCGAGGTCCGCAAGCCGATACTTTTCATCCATGGGGACCGCGATGAATTTGGCGAGCTTGATAACCTCCGGCGGCTCGTTGACGAAGTGGCAAAGGTGACCGATGCGGAACTCGTATGGTTCCGGGACTGCGGCCACTTTTTCGATGAACACCTCGACGAACTCCGCAACGCCATCCGCGACTGGACGGTGCGGAAGCTCGGGGTAGAAGAAGAGTGAACGCGGATCGGGCAGATTCAGCGGATAAGCCGGATATCTAATGCAACACGCGTGGATCCGCTCGATCCGTTTGATCTGCGTTCGAAGAATTGAACAGGCCTCAAGCCGATTATGGAAGACGAACAAAAGAACATTGAACCGCTCCGCGATGCGGCGATCCGGCTGACGATGATGCCGCGGGATACGAATGCCCACGGCACCGTTTTCGGCGGTGTGATATTGAGCTATATCGACGTCGCGGGAGCGGTCGAGGCCGGCCGGCATACCAAGCATGACCGGTTCGTAACGGTCGCGATGAAAGAGGTCATTTTCCACGAACCGGTCTTCATGGGCGACCTGGTCAGCTTTTATGCCGAAACGCTTCGGGTCGGGACGACCTCGATCACCATTCACGTCGTCGTCGAGGCGGAGCGGTACGGTAGCCTGGGCCAAAAAGTAAAGGTGACGGAGGCCGAGGTCATCTACGTCGCGATAAATCAAAATCGCGAGAAGATCAAGATCGGGAACAAGAACTAGTACAAAAAAGGGGAAACAGAAAAGAATGCCAAAAGTAACTGCTGAAACTGCAAATGGAACGCTCGCCTTTGAATGCGAGGAAGGAAAGAAGCTCGTGCTCTGCCTTGAGGACAACGCGGTCGATATTCTCCACCGCTGCGGCGGCAATGCCCGCTGCACGACCTGCCGCGTCGAGGTGCTCTCGGGCGATCCCGGCCCGATCGAGGAGGCGGAAAAGGCGATACTCTCGACCAAGACCGACCTCGGCGACCACACCCGGCTTTCGTGCCAGGTGCGGCTTATGGACGACCTTCACGTCCGCGTCGTTCGCCAGGCGAGCGTAGAAGGCATCGATGCCGGCCCGCGTCCGGTCGATTGATGGGCGGCGGCGAATCCTTTCGGGGCACCGTTGGCGAATCTGCTATACTAGGGATTCAGCTATCATCAAGAAGGAGAAAGAACTATGGGCCTGAACACTGTTTATAAAGCGCGGAGCTTTGACCTTAGTGACCTGACCGGCATTTCGAATGAAACGCTGGCAATGCACTTTAAGCTCTACGAAGGATACGTAACCAACACCAACGTTCTCAACGAAAAGATCGCCGAACTCATCTCGGGCGGCGAACTCGACGCGACCAAAACGGCCGCATTCTCGGAACTCCGCCGCCGCTACGGCTTTGAGTATAACGGCATGGTGCTTCACGAGTATTACTTTGAGAACATGGTCAAGAACGGCACCGGCGACCCGAACAAGGACTCGGCCTTCTACAAGGCGGCCGAGGAAAGCTTCGGGAGCTACGAGGTCTGGAAGGCCGACTTTTTCGCCACCGGCAAGATGCGGGGCGTAGGCTGGGCCGCAACCTATCAGGACCCCTCGAACGGCGCCATCTCGAACCACTGGATCAACCTCCATGAGACGGGCAACGTCGCGGGCTATAAACCGATCCTGATCATGGACGTTTGGGAGCACGCCTTTATCAAGGACTACGCTCCGGCAGATCGCCCGAAGTACATCGAGGCGTTCTTCTCGAACATCAACTGGGACACCGTCAGCTCGCGGCTCTCGACCGCCGGCGGAGCCTCGGCTTAGTTTGTTGTTCAGTTAGTTTTGGTGCCGGTACTTCAAGATGCCGGCACCATTTTTATTGACATCTGATGCGGTGATGCAATAGCATCAAGATATGAGGACGACGCTCGATATAGAAAGGGATGTGTTGATTGCGGCGAAGCAGATCGCGGAGCGTGAAGGAACGACCGCGGGAAAGATAATTTCTCGCCTTGCCCGCCTCGGCCTTACGCGGAAGTCAGAAGGGCAGACGGCAATAGAATACAGAAATGGGGTACCGTTGCTTCCTCGTCGCGATGTGATAGTGACGAACGAACTCGTCGATCAGATCCGAGAAGAGGAGGGCATTTAGTCACTTGCGTTCTTTGCTTGATGTAAATTACCTCGTTGCTCTTCTCGATCCCCAGCACGCGTTTCATGATGCCGCTCACGAGGTGTGGCCCATGATCGAAGGAAATGGGTGGGCGAGTTGTCCGATCACCGAGATCGGCACGATTCGGGTAATTTCCGGGAGCAAGTATCCCGGTTCCAATAAGTTCTCAATTCCCGACTTAGTGACTCGACTCAACGGCCTGACTGCCCAAACTGACCACGAATTTTGGACGGAGCCTGTATCGATAATCAACGATCGAGAATTTGACCCAAGTATGATCGTCGGTTCGAAACAGATCACGGATATTTATCTTCTTGGACTTGCCACTTACAAAAAAGCTAGACTGGTAACATTCGACAGGAAAATTCCGATCGGAGCTGTAAGGGCTGCGACGGAGTCGAATTTGATGGTCATTTGATCGGACGAACAAACATCATGATCGAAGAAAAGGTGCTGGTTCAGAAGTTTTTGAACCGGAAAGGCAGAGAGAGGCTGAAGAAGCCGGATTGGCTAAAGATCAAGCTCGGCGACCCGACGAATCAGAACAAGGTACTGAACCTGATCGACGGGCTGAATCTGCATACCGTTTGCCAAGAGGCGAAATGCCCGAATATCTTTGAGTGCTGGACGGACAAGACCGCCAC
This sequence comes from uncultured Chloracidobacterium sp., assembly GCA_964526245.1. GTDB lineage: Bacteria > Acidobacteriota > Blastocatellia > Pyrinomonadales > Pyrinomonadaceae > OLB17. Next base: position 12,425 of record CAZGLZ010000057.1, read on the forward strand.
ATTCATGCTCGGCGGTGATACCTGCACGCGGCACTGCGGCTTTTGCGCCGTTAATAAGGGCAAGCCGATGGACCTTGACCCGATGGAGCCGACGCACGTGGCCGAGGCCGTAAAGCATCTTGAGCTCAAGCACGCCGTCATAACTTCGGTCAATCGCGACGACCTGCGGGACGGCGGCTCGATGCATTGGGCGGAAACGATCCTCAAGGTCCGCGAGCTAAACCCCGGCTGCAAGGTCGAGGTGCTGATACCCGATTTCAACGGCGACGAGGACGCGCTAAATAACGTCCTTAACGCCCGGCCCGACGTTCTCAATCACAACACCGAAACCATCGCCCGGCTTTACCGCCGAGTTCGGCCGGATGCGAAGTATGACCAGACGCTTGAGCTGCTCGAACGCTCGGCCCGCTGGCGTGACACGCATCAACCCGAAATGAAGACCAAGAGCGGCATCATGGCCGGGCTCGGCGAGACCTTTGAAGAGGTCGTCGATCTGATGCGCGACCTCCGCAGCGTTTCGTGCGACATCATGACCATCGGCCAATACCTGCAGCCCTACGAAAAGCGGCTGCCGGTCGAGCGGTACGTAACGCCCGAGGAATTTGCCGAATGGAAACGGATCGGCCTCGAAATGGGCTTCAAACACGTGGAATCGTCACCGCTGACGCGAAGCTCATACCACGCCCGCGAACAGGCGGCTTAAAATAAAGTCGTCGAAAAGCGGTATAATAATGAAATGGAAGTGCGTACGATCCCGGCAATTGAAGAAATGACCCCGGCTCAGCGAGTCGAGTTAATGGAGGAACTTTGGCGGGTGATGAGCAAGAGCCCGTCGGAAAGCGAACCGCCGGCTTGGCACAATACCGTTCTTGAGGAACGTAGGCAGGCTGTAATGAATGGCGAAGTTGAGTATCTTGATTTTGACGACGTAAAGATCCGGCTCGAAGGCCTCATCAAGTGAAGATCAAAATACTCCCGCAGGCACTTGAAGATCTGCTTGACGGTTATCATTTTTACGAAGATCTGCAATCCGGACTAGGGGCCAGATTTTTGACAGAGCTTTTGGCTGAGATCGAGGGGTTAAGGATTCAGGCGGGAATTCACCGGAGAGCGTTCGAATCTTACTACGTTAAACATGCCCGGCGATTTCCATATTCGATCTACTATTACGTTGCGTCCGAGACCGTGATGATCGACGCCGTCATCGACCAAAGGCGCGACCCGGATCTCATTACCGAACGGTTGAGCTGAGATGCTTTTATCGCCGCGGTGCGATGATCCGGCGGGCCGAAGGGCGAACACGAAGTTCGGAGGCACTCCGAAACCATTCCCGGAAAAAAGACGATACGAATATCGAGGGGTTAATTATGAATAAGAGAGTTTTCTTGCGTCCATTTTTGTTGAGCTTTGCTATTTTTGCTTTGCTTGTTAACGGATTGGCCGTTGCGGTTCCTGCCCAGACAGGGGCGAGGCTGCCGGAGGGCATCGTTAAAGGGGCGACGGTTGAGGGCATCACCGAATATCGGATGGACAACGGCCTTCGCATCCTGCTTTTTCCCGATCAGACGAAGCAGACGATCACGGTCAACGTCACGTACATGGTCGGCTCGCGGCATGAGAATTACGGCGAGACCGGTATGGCCCACCTGCTTGAACACCTTGTTTTCAAGGGCACGCCGCGTCACCCGAACATCCCGAAAGAGCTTACCGAACGCGGAACGGCCCCGAACGGCACGACGTGGTATGACCGCACCAATTACTTCGCGACCTTTGCCGCCACCGACGATAACCTCGAGTGGGCGCTCGACCTCGAAGCCGACCGGATGGTCAATTCCTTCATCGCTAAGAAGGACCTCGAGAGCGAATTCTCGGTCGTCCGCAATGAGTTCGAATCCGGCGAGAACAGCCCCTTCCGCGTAACGCTCCAGCGGATGATGGCAACCGCCTTCGAATGGCACAACTACGGCAAGACGACCATCGGCGCCCGCTCCGATATCGAGAATGTGCCGATCGAGCGGCTTCAGGCGTTTTACCGCAAGTATTACCAGCCTGACAATGCCGTCCTGCTCGTCGCGGGAAAATTTGACGTCGATAAAACGCTCGGCCTTATCAAGAAGACCTTTGGAGCTATCCCGAAGCCGGAACGTCAGCTCCAGCCGATCTACACTGTCGAGCCCGTCCAGGATGGCGAGCGGATGGTCACGGTCCGCCGCACGGGCGACATCCAGCTTGTCGGTGCCGGTTATCGCATCCCGGCGGGTTCACATCCGGACGCTGCGGCCCTCAACATTCTTGCTGATGTGGTCGCGGGCGGGCCTTCGAGCAAGCTCTACAAGCTGCTCGTCGAAACTAAAAAGGCGACCAGCGTCAGCGGCAACGTCTTCGAGTTTCACGACCCCGGCTACAAGTTCTACGCGGCGACGCTCGCCAAGGACGGCAATGTCGATGAGGTGCGGGACATAATGGTCTCGACCCTGGAATCGTTCGCCAAGGAGCCGCCGACCAAGGAAGAGGTCGAGCGTTCGAAGACCGCGATCCTCAAGGACATTGAGCAGACGCTCAACGACCCGAACCGCGTCGGGCTCGGCCTTAGCGAATACATCGCAATGGGCGACTGGCGTCTTTTCTTCATCAACCGCGACCGCATCCGCAACGTAACTCCCGAGGACGTTCAGCGTGTTGCCCGGCAGTACCTGAAGCAATCGAACCGGACGGTCGCAAAGTTCATCCCGACCGAAACGCCCGACCGTGCCGAGATCCCGATGGTCTCGCAGGACGAACTGGCCAAACTTGTTAGCGAATACAAGGGCGGCGAAGCGATCGCTGCCGGCGAGGCGTTCGACCCGACGCCTACGAACATCGAGTCGCGTACCGTTCGTTCGCAGATCGGCGGCATCAAGACGGCGTTCCTCACCAAGGAGAACCGCGGCGATACCGTCTTTGCAAATATGCGTCTCCGGTTCGGCGATGAGAAGAGCCTGATGAACCGCTCGGCGATCGCCAACATGGTCGGCAACCTTCTCACCCGCGGAACCGCAAAGCGGACGCGGCAGCAGATCCAGGACGAATTCGACCGGCTGAAGGCAACGGTTCGCGTTTCGGGCGGTGCTACGAGTGCAAACGTAAGTATTGAAACAACGCGGCAGAATCTGCCCGAAGTCATCAATCTTGTTGCCGAGATCCTCAAGGAACCGAGCTTCCCTGAGAACGAGTTCGATACGTTGAAGTCGCAGACCATTGCGGGGCTTGAATCGGGCCGCAGCGACCCGACACAGGTTGCCCTGCGTGCGATGCAGAAGCATTTCAACCGCTACCCGAAGGGCGACATCCGCTACTCGGGCACGCTCGATGAGGACATCGAAGAAACGAAGGCGATCACGCTTGCGGATGTAAAGGCTTTCCACAAGGACTTTTACGGAGCATCGAATGGCGAGCTTGCCGTCGTCGGCGATTTTGATCCGCAGGCGGTCACCTCGCTCGTCGAGCGGCACTTCGGTAACTGGAAGAGCTCGAAGCCCTACGCACGCGTCATAACCGGACACGCCGATGTCGCGGCCGCCAATGAGACCTTTGAAACTCCCGATAAGGCAAACGCTTTCTTCCTCGCCCGGTTAAATATCCAGATGAACAACGATCATCCGGATTATCCGGCGATGCAGATCGCGAGCTCGATCATCGGCGGCGGCTTCCTCAATTCGCGGCTTGCTACCCGCATCCGGCAAAAGGACGGCCTCAGCTACGGCGTCGGTGCCGGGCTGCAGGTGCCTTCGGTCGGCGATAGCGCGGTCTTTTTCGGCCAGGCGATCTATGCCCCCGAGAACCGCGACAAGCTCGAGGCCGCGTTCATGGAAGAGATGGTCAAGGTGATCAACGAAGGCTTTACCGCCGAAGAGCTTGCGAGTGCCAAACAGGGTTACTTGCTTGCACAGCAGCGTCAGCGGGCTTCGGATGGCTCCATCGCCTCGGGACTTGCCAGCTATCTTGAGATCGGCCGTACCTATCAGTGGAACGCCGAGCTTGAAGCGAAGGTCCAGGCGCTGACTCTTGAGCAGGTCAATGCGGCCGTTAAGCGGCACATCACGCCGAGCAAGATCTCGATCTTCAAGGCGGGTGATTTTGCCAAGGCAAAGGCGGCAGGGCAATAACGCCCGAAGTCATGAACGATACGGGAAACGCGGTCTTTTGAAGGCCGCGTTTTCTGCTTTATGGGCGTGTGAATTAGAATTCATCTGAGTATATGAAATACGGCCTCATCGCGGGCAATGGGCAATTTCCGTTTCTGGTCGTCGAGGGAGCTCGGCGGGCGGGAGCTTCGCTGTCCGTAGTCGCCATCAAGGAAGAGACCGATCCGCGGATCGACGAGGTCGCCGATAAAGTTACGTGGGTCGGCATCGGCCAGCTAGGCAAGATGATCGACTTTTTCAAGCGCGAAGGCGTCGGCCGGGCAATAATGGCCGGGCAGGTCAAGCATGTGCAGATCTTTTCGGGCTCGCTGCCGGACGTCCGGATGCTCAAGATGCTCTGGAACCTACCGAAGCGTAATACGGATGCGCTCATCGGCGGCGTTGCCGATGAAATGGCAAAGGAAGGGATCGAACTGATCGATTCGACCTTCTTTATTCAGGATCACCTTGCCCCGGCCGGCCCACTTACCAAACGCACCCCGAACGACACCGAGCAGGAGAACATCGCCTACGGCCTTCACATCGCATCGGAAATTGCGAGGCTAGACCTCGGGCAGACGATCGTCGTCCGGGCGAAGGCTTGCGTCGCGATCGAGGCGATGGAGGGAACGGATGCGACCATTCGCCGGGCGGGCGAACTTGCGAAGGGCAAATTGACGGTCGTCAAGGTCGCCAAGCCCGATCAGGATATGCGGTTCGATGTGCCCGTGGTCGGTGTTCCGACGGTCGAGACGATGATCGTCGCCGGTGCCACCTGCCTTTCGGTCACTGCCGGCAAGACACTCGTCTTCGACCGCGATGCGATGGTCAGCCTCGCCAATAAGCATAAGATCGCTATCATTGGGAGCTGAATCGAAACTTGCCGGGCTCGCATTCCGTATTTACATCATCAGCTAACCACTTATTCATTGGAGAGATAATGAGAAAAAACCTATTTGCTCTACTGCTGTTCATCAGCCTCCTTGCGCCGGGCTTTGCCTTGGCACAAGCACCCGTCCGGATAACGCCGGCCGAACGCCGCATCGCCGAAACCATCACCGCCGATAAGCTCAGCAACTGGCTGCACTTTGTCGCGTCCGATGCTATGGCCGGCCGCGATACGCCCTCGCAGGGCCTCGACGTAACGGCCGAGTTCCTGAAGATGAACCTATCGCGTTGGGGCTTTAAGCCCGCCGGTGACAACGGTACATTCTTTCAGAAGATGGCCCTCAGGCGTGACGGCATAAATGCAGCAGAGACCTTCGTGACTGTGAACGGACAGAAATTCGACTATGGCGTCGATCTGGTCAGGGTTTCCGGAACAGATACCGGCACGATGTCGCCGAAGATCGTCTTTGCCGGCAACGGATGGATGGTCAAGTCAAAGAATCTGAATCCCTATGCGGGCATCGACGTCCGCGGCAAGATCATTGCCGTCTATGGCGAAGGGCAGGTCGGCGGGCGAAATCTGGTCCCGCTTCCCGCCGGCGTTACGCAGGCGGACCTGACCGGCGAACGCGGAACTGACTGGGCAGATGCCGTGACCTACGCCCGCAGCAACGGAGCCGCGGGTGTTATGGTGCTTGCCTCGAGCTTCCTCAACGACAATTGGGGTGCTGTGGTTCAAAATTTTGGCCGTTCGCGAACGGTCGTCGATAAGCTTCAGCCGGCCGTTGCCAATCAAGGCGGTGCGCCGCAGCCGACGGTGTTCATCGCCTCGCGTAAACTGACCGAAGCGATCTTCGCCGGTGAGGCCGGGAACCCGGTTGCCGGAGCCGCGAATTCCTTTGAAGTAGGCAAGAACTTTAGCCTAAGCATTGCCCTTAAACCGGAGATCGTTCACACGCAGAACGTCGTCGCCCTGTGGGAAGGCGGAGATCCAACGCTGAAGAAAGAGATGGTTGCCGTCGGAGCCCACTACGACCACGTCGGAACAAATCCGAACGCACCGGGTGAGGACAAGATCTGGAACGGGGCCGATGATGATGGCTCGGGCACGGTCGCTTTGCTCGCAATGGCGGAGGCGTTGGCCGTATCAAAGGTCCGGCCTAAGCGTTCGGTGCTTTTTGTCTGGCACGCCGGTGAGGAAAAGGGCCTTTGGGGAGCCGAATACTTTAACAAGTTTCCGACCGTCGATATCAAGAACGTAATCGCCCAGCTGAACATCGATATGATCGGCCGAAGCAAAAAGCCCGGCGATACGAACCCGCGAAACAGGGACCTCGCCGGCCCCAATGAGGTTTACGTCATCGGCTCTGAGATGATGAGCTCGACGCTCGGAGCCATAACAAAGGGCACTAACAACGGGTTTCTCAAGCTCGACTATAACTATAAATACGACGACCCGAAGGACACGAACCGCTTCTTCTTCCGTTCGGACCACTTCCACTATGCCGTCAATGGGATCCCGATCGCCTTTTGGTTCACGGGCGTTCATGAGGACTATCACCAGCCCGGCGACCACGCGGACAAGATCGATTACGCGAAGTATGAAAAGATCACCCGGACGATCTTTCTGACGATGTGGGAACTGACCGACCTGAGGGAGCGGCCAAAGGTTGATAAGGACCTGCCGCCGGAACTCCGCGAGCGGTAAACCGTCCCGTCACGGCAAAATAGATGAGGCCTCTGTGTTACGAGCATTAGAACACAGAGGCCTCTTTTCGTTTCGAACCGAATTCTGAAATTAAGGTCTTACTTTTCAGATACTCGTGTTCGCCGCGATCTACTTGAAGACAAAGCCGATGCCGAATCGGAAGTTGTGGGTAGTGGCTCCGTCAAGACGGATCGGGTTGTAATCCACCTGTATCAGCCGAAGATCGACACGGTTGCTGAGCTTGACGTCAACGCCGCCGCCGAACGCACCCGCAAAGCCGGTCTCCGAGGTCGTGCCCTCGATCCCGGTGCAGATGATCTGCGGATTGCAGTCAACATTCTTGACCTTTACGCGGCCGTGCCCCGCACCCGCAAGGACATGCGCAAAGGGCTTTACGCGGGCATCCGACGCATTGTCCTTGAACTGAACCCCGCCGAGGAAGTTGTAAAGCGAGTTACTCGTATCAAAGGCAACGCGGTCACCCGGAGGAACCGTAAAGCTGAATCGGGTGTTGTTGTAGGCTCCTGAAACATCACCCTTTATGCCGACGTAGCGGCTGATGTTGTAAACACCGGAAACCTGAAATCCGTTAAAAGGCTCGCGGCGCCCAAGTACGTCTCCAAAATCATCGTCCGGCGTAATACCGGTATCGACCTGCTGGTGGCTAAAGCCGACATAGACCTCACCTTTCTTATATTCATCGGTCTGAGCGAATGCTGCGGTGCCGGCAAATGCGGCGAGTGCAAGAGATAAAATGAACTTTTTCATATGGAATAATGCTCCTTCGGAAAAATAAGCCCGTAGGCAAGCGAAAAGACCCAACAAATTTGGTACTGCTAAATCTGCCGAGCCTTTTCTGTTACAGTTCAGTAACGTGCTTGGGATGAGCGAAGTGATCGGGCAGTTGCCAATCTTTCTTTAGGAGAGAATGAAAAAGCGGGGAAGCCTTTCGGCCCCGCCCGCTTGGGTCAAAGCTAACTGTTGTTCACTTTGCTGCTGACGTCAGCACGACCTCAACGCGAGAGACGAACTTGCCGATCAGCTCATTCTTCAGTTGGCCAAAGGTCTTGACCGCGGCCGGGTTCTTGTTCTCAGCGTTCGGGAAGATGCCGCTTTCCTCAGCGGTCAGTTCCATTTCTCCGGCACGTTCGGCCGTAATGGCTTCGTCGGCGTCCATATAGAACACTCCGGAAAACCGCTCGGCTATCTTGCGTGCATCGGCGTCGTCGATGATACGAACGATCTTTTCCATCATCTGCGATGCTTGGTAGGGTTCCATTCCCTCGCGAAGCTGCTCGGCCATCTTGGCGACGAGCCGCGTATCGCCCCACCTCGAAACGAGTTCGATCAGGACCCGGTCACCCTCGGCCATCTGCGGAAACTCGCTGTCCTCGCCGGCCGGTTCCGCCTTGATCTCGAGTGCCAGGGCAAGCAGTTCTTCTTTCTGCGAGGCCGTAAGTGTACGGGCAAGCTTCGAGCTGCTGTCCTGCGGATTCGCCGTCAGTTCCTTCAGTTCCTCGGCTTCCCATTCTTCGAGGCCCTCGGCCGAAGCTTTTCGCTCTTTCAGATAATCAAGCCGCTGCTGGCGGTACTCACCGCTCTCGATCGAGGTCAAAAGTTCGAACACGCCTTCCCAGCGGGTCTGCGGGTCGCGGGCAACGTCCATAAGCCAACCGACCACCGCTTCGTCCTTAGGTTCGCCGTTAGCGAAAAGGCTGTTCAAGCTGCCGATCATCTTTTCGTAGGCGGTCATCTGCTCGGCTTCGAGCTTTTTCTCGGCATCGCGGTAGTGCGAAAGCACGAGTTTGTCTTTGTTCTCTTCGTCACGCTTGACGAAAAGCATGACCGTGTCGCCGACCTTGGTGCCGACCATATGCTCTTCCGGGCCTTCCTCGACCGGTTCGGGCTGCTGGCCGGTGTAGCGGTATTCCTGATCGTCGAAAGCGATGAACTTACGTGTTTCGCCTTTAAGCGTCGATGAGATCGAGAACTGCCGTTGAATGCCGACCACCTGGTAGTCGTCGCCGGATTCGATGATGCCGGTCTCAACCTCGCGGTCGAGCTTGGCGATATGTATCTCGGTGCTTTCGCGGTAGAGGGCAAGCACGGTCTTCGGCGGTTCTTCCTCGCAGCGGCGTGCTTGGGTGCTCAAAGGAGCGGTCAGGATGGAAACTACCGCCACGGCGGCGGATGCGGCTAGTGCTAGGCGTGATCTAAGCATGATCTTCGTTACCTCGGCTTTCAGCGAAATCTTAGGAGACTGCGCTTTCTCAGAATCCTCTTCTCGATCAAAAGTTGCTTGCGGACCCTTTGGTCCGTTCAGAAAATTTCAAAGTTTGAGCTTTTGGGGCGGAAGGCTAGTCGCCGTCGATATGCAAAAGCCTGTAGGCCTCGGAGCGGTTAATGCCAGCTTCCTTCGCCGCTTTCTTCAGTGCTTCGCGGGGCGATAACCCCTCTGCCTCAAGAGCTTTGACCCGTTCTTTCAAATCCGGAGCATTCGTTTCGGCGTTTTCCGCCGCTGAACTGTCCCGGTCAATAACTAGAACGAATTCGCCTTTGGCTTTTGCATCAAATTTCTTTATGAGCTCACTTATTTTTCCGGTGAGCGTTTGTTCGTGGAGTTTTGAGAGTTCGCGGGAGACAGCCGCCTGCCGGTCGCCGAGCACGGCGAGGCAATCGGCAAGGCTTGCGGCGATCCTGTGCGGCGACTCGTAGAAGACGAGAGTGGCGGGTATTTCGGCACATTCGCGGAGCCGCTTTCGCCGCTGGCCCGGCCGCGAGGGAAGAAATCCGCCAAAGAAAATGGCGTCGGTCCCAAGCCCCGAGGCAGCGACCGCCGCTGCCAAAGCTGATGGCCCGGGCACGGAGATCACCTGAATGCCGGCTTCGTGGGCGGCCCGGACGAGAGGCACGCCGGGGTCGCTGATCG
>CAZGLZ010000058.1:0-22026 GCA_964526245.1 uncultured Chloracidobacterium sp.
GTCATCAACCTGCTCGCCAATGCCGACGTATCGGATCGGAAGATTCAGCTCTTTCGAGATCGCGACCGCGATCCCGCCTTTTGCCGTTCCATCGAGTTTTGTCAATACGATACCGGTGACGTTCGCGACCTTAGTGAACTGCCTGGCCTGCTCAAGTCCGTTTTGGCCGGTCACTGCGTCGATAACCAAAAGCGTCTCGTGCGGAGCACCTTCTACCTCGCGGGCAGCGATCCGCTTCATCTTTTCAAGCTCTGCCATCAGGTTCGCTTTATTGTGAAGACGTCCGGCGGTGTCAACTATAAGCACGTCAGCCGACCGAGCCTTTGCCGATTGAAGAGCGTCAAACAGAACTGCGGCTGGATCGGTTCCCTGCTTTTGCTGAATGATCGGAACGCCTGCCCGCCCGGCCCAGATCTCGAGTTGATCCGACGCCGCCGCACGGAATGTGTCCGCCGCACAGATCAGCACGTCATTGCCTTCATTCTTTATCCGCTGCGAAAGCTTTCCGATCGTGGTTGTCTTCCCAACCCCATTAACTCCGACGACCATTAGAACGTACGGCCGGATCGCGTCGTCAACGGCCGTTTCCGAAGCGACACCGCCGGTGGAATGCCCGAGAATATCAAGAAGCTCCCGCTTCATCGTCGCCTTCAGAGCATCGATGTCGTTTATCTCTTTCCGAGAAACGCCCTTCCTCACCGCCTCGATGACCTGCATCGTCGTTTTGACGCCAATGTCGGTCGAGATAAGCATCTCTTCGAGTTCATCAAGCAACGCCTCGTCGATCTGCTTACGGCCCTCAAAGACCGAATCGAGCCGGTCATTCAGCGAGTCGCGAGTCTTTGCGATCGCCTTTGAAAACCGGACGCCGAGCTCCTTTTCGACCGCTTCTTCCTGTGCCTTCAGCTCCTCGATCGACTTGTCCAAGCCAAGTACCGAGGTTGAGAATGGGTCTTCCTTTTTTCTGCGCCAAAATGCCATAAAAACCAACCGCGAATCTTTGAGTATAGAAAAAACCCGTGCGCCGAACAACGCACGGGCATTTCCCATCGGTTGCGAATGAATTTATCTCGGCAAGGCAAGCTTATCGCGATTGCGAAACAGCATCAGTCCGATAAGGCACGCGTAAACCGCCCAGAAATAGAAGCCGATGAACGCTCCCACCGCTTTCGCCGGCAGATTGCCGACTCCGGGCATATCGAATGGAGTAAGCAACATGGTCGGTATCGCGATCACGATACCGGAAAAGATCGACAGTATCAGGCCGAAAAGGAGAAGCTTCACGTAATCGAAGCCAAGATGCCGAATCGTGTTCAGTGCGGTGCCGGGATTTATCGTCGCCGCAAATGAGCGTGTATAACCCGCAACGGCACATGCGGCAGGATACAGCAACAACCCCCAAAGAAAGGTCAGCATCAGTACCACGACCAGCGGAGCTGCAAGCTGCAAGAATCCGCTCAGGAACTCTTGAAACTGCGCGTCGCGTGTTTCCGGCGAGGGCCCGATGACCGACTCAAGCTGGGCCTGTCTGTGCTGCTGCGCCATTGCCCAAAGCTCCTCCTGCTCCCGTGCGTCTTCGTCGATAACCGGCGTCGGTGCGCCCGTCGGCTCGGTAACGCTCGCGATCTGTTCATTTTTGCCGTCTGCAGCCTCGGTCAAGACACGTTTTACCTCCGAAGATTGTTCGGCTACGTCACGCTGTGCGTAATAGTGGGTCCCGGGGATCCTCTCGAGGTCGGCATTAATCGATTCGACCTTACTGCTGACTGCGCTAAAGATCAGATACACACCGACGATTGCCGCAAGTATGAACGGGCCAAAGCTTGAGATGTAGGCTGCGAGGCTAAGAAATAGCGGATGAACAACATCTTCCCATATCGAGAAATCCTCGAAGTCGGGCATGAAGTTCGAATCGATCGCGCCTTTCGAAAAATTGTCGACCGTGTTGGCCAACACACCGAACGAGATCGCGTTCGTCGCCATGACGGCGATCAGAGCTGTGGCGACCATGAAGATGCCACCGAGCCCTGCGGCCGATTGCCCGAGCGAGAGGAAAGTGTAAAGAATACCGCCCAAAACCAGGCTGGTTCCGAACCTGAACGGATGGCCGAATGAATAACCCAGATCGCCGAAGCCGAACGTTTCGCCTCCGAGAGCGGCCGAACTCGCGGCAACGCTTGCGGCCGCGACCGCTTCCGCATCGCGGCAGAGTTCGCCGCAGGCTGGGCAGATCCTGACGCTGCCGCCGTATGACCGGGGACACGCCTTACAAAAGCCAACACCGCAACCGGAACAAATGTATTTCGACGGGACGTCAGCATGATTCGCACACCGGGAGTTGTCTGCCACATCTGCCGGAGCGATTTGATTCACGGTATTTGCCGATTGAACGACGTGCGTAACCGGCAACGTCGGTATTGCGATCTGCGGCTCTGCAACCATTTGCGAAACTGCCGCTTGAACTGTTTCGGAAACTACGACCGGCAGCGGCTCGCCTTTGGCCTTAGCGTTAAAGAACGGTACGAGCTGAGGAACCTTACGGGCCTCTATCCAGCGAAGATTTCCGCGGCGCACTTTATCTTCGGGCTGCAGCGAACCCTCGCTTATCCATTCCGGCAATTCGGCGAACTGTGCCTCGTAGACCGTGCCGCCGACCTCAACCTGCCACGTTTCGTGTAACTTGTGCTCCTGTAACGCCATCGTTTGCTACCTTTGGGAGCTCGGCCGGATCGTGGCCGCTGTTTGCGGTTAAATTTTGACCTATGCCCACATTCACGACGCGATCGCCCTCCTTGACCGTTGTTGCGATCTGCTGAACAACGCCGCGGCCGATGTGTCCTTTCTGGCAACCGCGAACGAGAGCTTCCACAACTGCACCGTCGTAACGCGTTCCGACAAGTGCCCGGATGCGGTCCAGAGCCTCGCTTAGGAGCATTCCTTTCGAATACGGCCGGTCGATGGTCATTGCGTCGAACGTATCTGCGACCGAAACGATCTTTGCCTGGAGCGGGATCTCGTCGCCTTTTAAGCCCTGAGGATATCCTTCGCCGTTGACCATTTCATGGTGTGAATACATGCCGGGGAGGAATTCGTCCATGCCGGGAATCTGGGACATGATCTTGTAGCCCTTCACCGGGTGCGTCTTCATTATGTCGAACTCGTCGGAAGTGAGGGCCGCCGGCTTTTTAAGAATGTTGTCATCTATTGCGATCTTGCCTACGTCGTGAAGGAGAGCACTGATCCTTAGAGCTTCGAGTTCCTTTTCGGGAAGATTCATCTCTTTTCCGATCGCGACAGAAATGCGGGCAACGCGCTCGGAGTGGCCGCGTGTGTATTTGTCCTTTCCGTCGATCGCAGCGGCAAGTGCCTTTACCGTACCCACGAAGAGTTCACGGTTCTCCTGTGCGGCCTGTGCGAGCCGGCGAATGTGTTCCTCGAGCCGGTCGCTCATGGTGTTGAACGCAGTGCCGAGCGTCGCCGTTTCCTTAACACCGCCGACCTCGACACGCGTCGAAAGATCACCCTTCGCGACCGTCTCGGCTGCCTGGGCCAGGCGGAGTATCGGCTGGGCGAGCTGGCGAGCAACGAACAGACCGACAAGCGACGCGAAAAGCCCAAAAGCGAGGCTGATCACCCATGTTTGCGTTCGCATCTCGCCGACCGAAGCGAGGGCCTTCGCTTCGTCCTGCATCGTGATGACTCCGAATTTTGCGTTCGTGCCGAAATCGACGGTCGAATACGCTCCGATCATCGAGTGCTCGTTTCCACCAAATTCGCCGACAAACGGCACGAGCCCGGACTGGATCTGCTCGCTCGATTGCTGCCATTCGGAAACGATCTTGAGTGTTGTCAGCGGCCGCTGCTGGCGGGCCACAAGCGGGTCGGGGTGAAAGACGGCCCGTCCGGCCTCATCAACTATAAGAATGATCGGAAGGCCGGAAGCCCACATCTGCTCCTCTGAAACAGCATCCTTTCCGACGAGCATCTTCCCGATATTTGATAGGCTGACGATCGCTATGACCGATCCGGCCCCATCCTTACCTCCGATCCGCGAACCGATCGCGATCACACTTTCGTTCGAGCCTTCTGTAACGGTCGGCTTGGAGATCATCGAGGCCGAGCCCTGCGATGACGCGATAAGAGTATTGGCGATCGAATCGATCTGCTGCTTCCCGATGTTTCCGGGACGATAAAGAGCGAGCGTTTCGCCCGCAGGCGGCGTTACGAAAAGGGCCAGGACGTCCGGATTCTCTCGCAGCTTTTCCTCAAGCTGCATATCGGTGCGAACTTGGTTATAGACCTCGGGCGTTCCGGCCAGAGCAAAACCATTTGCAAGGCCGCCGACAAGGTCGAGCTGCCGCTGGAGAAACATCTCAAGCGACCTAGCTTTTTCCTGTACAAGTTGGATCTGGTATCGGTTCTCGACCGCTCTAAGCTCGGTCCCGCTGCGTTCCGAAAGGAACCAGCCGGTGAGGATCAGCGGGAGAAGACCGACGATCAGAAGTGTGGGAATGACGATGTAAATTAATTTTGGTTTAGACATCGCGGGATGCAGAAGGCGGGAGCGCAAGTTGCGCCACCGAAAACTATATCAAAACACCGAGTGTTTGGCAATATTTAATCTGTTTGAACTCACAATTACACTGAATCTCCAGAAATCGCGTTTACGTACCTTGTCCGAAATGACGTTTGTGCCATCGGCGCCTATAATGTAGTGGCGTGGAAAGCGGCGATTGGCAGCGAATTGAGGAAACGTTTCACGCGGCACTCGAGGTGCCCGCGGCGGAGCGGCTTTCCTTCGTCAAAGAACAGCTCTCCGATGCTCCGGAACTGATACCTGAAGTTGAAAAGCTCCTTCGAAGCGAGGCCGCTAACGAGCAATTCATTGAGGCTTCGGTCTGGACGGACAGCCGTTTTCTCTCTACAAAAGCGAAAAAGGAGATCTCTAATTCCTTGTCGGATGCGCCGCAGACCGACGCTACCTCTAACCTCCATGGGCGCAAGATCGGTGTTTTTCGCCTGGTTGGCGAACTCGGCCGCGGCGGAATGGGTTCCGTATATCTCGGTGAGCGTGCTGACGGTGAGTTCGAACAAAAGGTCGCGGTCAAGCTGATCAAAAGGGGCATGGATTCGGACTTTATCGTCCGGCGATTCCGGCACGAACGCCAGATCCTAGCATCATTCGACCACCCGTATATTGCCCGACTGCTTGACGGTGGAACCACTGAAGAAGGGCTTCCGTACTTCGTGATGGAGTATGTTGACGGAGAAACGCTTTACAACTATTGCGATTCCCGTTCGCTTTCGATCGAGGATCGACTCCGTATCTTCATTCAGATCTGCTCGGCGGTCGAGTACGCGCACGGCCGTCAGATCATTCACAGGGACATCAAACCGGGCAACGTTCTCATCAATAATGCAGGCGTTCCGAAGCTGCTCGATTTCGGTATCGCAAAAATACTCGACCCCGAACTGATCCATGAATCGGTCAACCCAACGGCGTCAATGCTGCGGATGATGACCCCGGACTATTCGAGTCCGGAACAGGTCCAGGGCGAGGAAGTTACGCCGGCGAGCGATATCTATTCTCTCGGTATACTGCTTTACGAGATTCTCACCGGACATAAACCCTATAGTTTCGCAGGGCGAGCCCTGCACGAGGTCAGCCGTGTCGTCTGTGAGGTAATGCCTGAATTGCCGAGCGCGGCTTTGAGGATCGATGAAACGCTTCTCGCTCGGTACAACGGCGACGCGGAGCGTCCTGCGAAATCGCGGCGAACAATCACGGAAAAACTTCGCGACACGTTGAAGAAGGGCCTTGACGATATCGTAATGAAGGCTCTCGCCAAGCGGCCCGAAGATCGATATTCCTCGGCTGCGGAACTTGCCGATGACATCGAAAGGTTTCTGGCGGGATCCGAGATCCGAGCTCCAAAGTACTCGCCGAAAAGGTTGGCCGAATCAAATTCGTTCATTCGGCGATCTGAAGCCGCCAGATCCATTGCGGTACTTCCATTCAAGTTCATAAATCTCGGCCCGCCCGGTGACACGGACCACAGCTTCCTTGGCCTCGGCCTTGCCGATGCAATGATCACTCGGCTAAGCAAGGTCAAAAGCCTGACCGTGCGGCCGACAAGTTCGATACTCGCGTTCAGCAAGGAGCAGCCCGATCCGGTGAAAGCCGGCGAGGCCCTCGGTGTTGAATTCATCATTGACGGAAGCATCAAGCAAGCAGGCAGCCGGCTCCGCGTGAATGTCCAGCTTCTGAGCATTGCCGACAACGCGACCATCTGGGCGACATCGATCGACGAGACGCTTTCCGATGTTTTGACTCTTGAGGACACGATCTCCATCCGCGTGCTCGAAGCGATCCTACCGCAGATCAGCGGTGCGACTGTCGACGAACTTGCTAAGCGTGGAACCGATGATCCGGAAGCGTTCGAAAGCTATCTACGCGGCCGCTATCACTTTAACAGTTTCACCGAAGAAGGTTTCGCCCAAGCGTTTGTCAGTTTTCATAAGGCGATCGCGGCGGACCCGAATTACGCACTTGCTTACACCGGCATTGCCGATTACTACGCCTGGCTCGGGATTATCGGTGTTCTGCCGCCGAGCGAGTGCTTTCAGCCTGGCATCGCAGCCGCTCAGAAAGCAGTGGACCTCGATCCGGGACTTTCGGAGGCGAACGCGACGCTTGGCTTCTGTCTTCACGCAGGTAACTACGATTGGTCAAGGGCAGAAACATATTTGCTCAAGGCTCTCGAACTCAACCCCGCGAATGCTAATGCCTATGTGTGGTATTCGATCGTGCTATTTACCGAAGGCAGGTTTTCCGAGGCTCTGCAGTTCGCAGAGCGCGGAGCAGAACTCGACCCGCTCACGCCATTCAATCAACACAACATCGCCTGGGGGCTCTATTACGCCCGGCGGTTCAGTGAAGCACGTGAAAGATACGAAAAGGTCGTCCGTGACTTCCCTGGGTATGGTCTCGGCCACTATGGATTGAGCAAGGTATTGCGTGCCTTAGACGAACCTCGCAGGGCGCTCGAAGAGAACGAAAAGGCGATCACCTTGATGGGTGACGGCCTTTTTGCCCGCATCGCAAATGTTGAGGCATTCGCCGTGGCGGGCCGGGACGAAGAGGCACGCAAG
This sequence comes from uncultured Chloracidobacterium sp., assembly GCA_964526245.1. Taxonomy (GTDB): domain Bacteria; phylum Acidobacteriota; class Blastocatellia; order Pyrinomonadales; family Pyrinomonadaceae; genus OLB17. The sequence goes on from CAZGLZ010000058.1 coordinate 7,153, forward strand.
GCGGCTGTTGAACTCGAAGCGCTATCGGCGAACCGATACGTGTCGCCCTATCAGATGTCGCTCGGCTACTTAGAACTCGGTGATCATGAGAAAGCGATCGAGAAACTTGAGGAAGCTTTGGAATCGCGAGAGGCGTGGCTGAATTGGCTCGGCGTAGAGCCCGCCTTCGATCCGATCCGGAACGATCCGAGGTTCGACGCAATCCTTGAAAAGACCGGTTACCGGATGCTCTTCAAGCGATTTTCGGAAAGCGGATATCGACTGGGCCACGATACAGACGGCAGCCTCTCGCGACCGGACGAGAAGACTACGCTTGTCATCAACGAGGGGCCTGATACGGCCGGGATGGAAGCGCCGAGGGCACTTGTCGGTAGCTTCCCGAACAAGGTCGCGGCCGCGGTGGCCGGACTCCTGATACTCGCAGGTATTGGCTATTTTGTGTTGCCGTCGTTGATCGGAGGCGGGGCGAATACGATCAACGAGAGGCCTTTCTCTACACCGACAATTCTTGTGCTTCCGTTCCGTGCGGTTCAGGATGACAAGTTCAATCTAGGCGTCGGGCTTTCAGACGCTCTCACGCACAAGCTGGGCAACATCAAAGGGCTTCAGGTGATCTCGGCAAATTCTGCGCGTACAATCCGCGAAGACGATCTCGCGACGATTGGTTCGATTGGAGCGAATTTTGTTGTGAAGGGCGAACTCTCGATAGATAATGGCGTCTCTACCCTGAAGGCCGAGATGGTCAACACGGTATCCGGCAACCGCGTTTGGCAGGAAACGTTCACCGCTGATGAGAAAGGGCTGTTTCCGCTCCAGACCGATCTTGCTGAGCGGATATGGACGGCTCTCGGCATCGAACCGCTGGCACTCGAACGCTATCAGGTAGAGAAGAGCTATACCGAGAACGCCGAGGCATATGAGCTCTACCTCATCGGACGCTATCAGCTTTCGCGGCGATCGGCGGCAGACCTTCGACAGGCGATCACAACCTTTGGGCAGTCGCTGGCAAAGGACGGCGACTTTGCTCTCGCTTACGTCGGAATGGCCGAAGGGTATCTGCTCCTCAAGCTTTACGACATGACCGCTCCTGCGGATTCGTATCAAAAGGCACGCGAATACGTTGATCGAGCCTTGGCATTAGACGACGGACTCGCCGAGGCACATTCCGCCGACGCCTATCTTAAGTTCTACGCGGACCGCGACCGACAGGCTGCCGAACTTGCATATCGACGTGCAATTCAGCTCAACCCCTCGCTCTCGCAAGCTCATCACTGGTTCGCACTCTTTCTTTCCGCAACCGGCAAACACGTAGAGGCCGCACAGGAGATCAGTGCCGCTAGACGTCTTGATCCGCGGTCGCCGGCCGTCCGGTCTGCGGCAGCCATGGCGAGTTTTTACGCCCGCAACTACGAGGAAGCCATCCGTGAAGCCAACGCCGTTCTTACAGAGGATCCGTCGTTCCTGCCGGCCCTCAAAGTGAAGCGTTGGACGGCCTCGGCAATGAACGACCTCGCGCTTGCACAGGCCGTCTTCCGCAAAGAGATCAATTACGGGAACGGCGGCCCCGCCGATCCAAGCTGGCTGCTTATCGAACTGCAAACACGCGACCCGCAGTCGGATCGCGAGGCGTCGCTCCGGACGTTAAATGAAGCCGCCTCCGCGCGTTCGGTCGCCGAGAACCCTTACGCCTTCGCTCACGAAGAGGCTCTTGCATATTTGCATTTTGGGATGACCGAGAAAGCTCTTGACGCACTCGAGCGTGCAGACGTCGCAGATTCGCACGGCATTAACTTCCTCGAAGTCGATCCACGATTCGACGGGATTCGCGGTGAACCGCGTTTTCAAACGATCGTCAACCGCCTGAAAGAACCTTCAAAAAGGTAGGATTGACCGCATCCTCGGCTGATGTCAGAATTAGGCTTTCTCGATGAGCGAGCCCCTGCGAAATGCCGATCCTGGAGCCGCCGCCCGCATCGGGCCGTACCGGCTAGAAACCGTACTCGGCCGCGACAGCGTCGGCGAGGTCTATCTTGGTATCCGCGTTGATGGTGAGTTCGACCAGCGGGTCGCTGTAAAGCTTCTCCCGCATGGCTCCTACGACGACATCACGCTCGAGCGCTTCAAACGCGAGCGTCAGATCGCCGCTGCCCTTAACCACCCGAATATTGCTCACTTTTACGGCGGAGGAACGTCGGTCGATGGCTCACCGTATTTCGTGATGGAATACGTCGAGGGGGCCACGCTATTCGAATACTGCGAAGGCCATCAGCTCAACTTGTCGGAGCGTCTCGACATCTTCCGGCAGATCTGTCAGGCGATTCAGGCCGCCCACGAAGCGGACGTTCTCCACGGAGACATCAAGCCGGAGAACATTCTTGTTAACGACGAAGGAACAGTGAAGCTGCTTGATTTTGGCCTTCGTCGCTGCGACCCCGATGCGAGTCTCGCTCCCGGTCGCTTCAGCACCAGCAAATTTGATGCTCCGGAGTGTGCACGAGGCGAAGCGGTAACGGTTGCCTCGGACATCTATTCGCTTGGCGTAATTCTAAGCGATCTCGCAGAAGGCGATTCCGCCAGCCCGAACGATCAGAGCCTCACGTCCGGACTACGTGCGATCATCCAGAAGGCGACTGCGCTTCATCCGGAGGAACGCTATCCCGAAGCTCGGGATCTGCACAAGGCGGTCAAGTCCTTTTTATCCGAGTCCATTGTCGGAGAGACTGCCGCAGTCATCTCGCCGTCGCGGCCCCAGAAGCCGACTTTGGCGATACTTCCCTTTGACGCTGAAGGACCCGACTCGGCCGCTGACGCGTTTGGCGTCGGTATTGCGGATTCGCTCGTTTCTCGCATCTCACGACTTGCTCGCATCGTGGTGCGCCCGACGACGTCTGTCCTTTCTTTCAGCAGCCGGAAGCCTTTCGATGCCGGACTTCAGCTTGGTGTCGATTTCGTCCTTGCCGGTTCAAGCCGATTGTCCGACGGCGAAGCCTGCGTTACTGCAAGCCTCTACAACGTGGCAAAGCGAGACGCGGTCTGGTGCCGCGAGTTTCAGGAAGATGCATTAGACCTGATTGAGCTTGAAGATTCGATCTGCCGTCAGCTTACCGGCGCACTTTTGCCCGAGCTTCCGCGGGAGGATCGTGAGGAACTTCATCGGCCCGCCACCAAAGACAACGAAGCTTACGCCGCCTATCTTCGCGGCCGCTTTCATTGGAGCCGATTTACCGACGAAGGATTGACCGCTTCGCTCGAGGAGTTTCGGCGGGCTGTCCATCGCGACCCTCATTTTTTGCTTCCTTATATCGGGATCGCGGATTTCTACATTTGGTCGGCGATCTTCGGTGAAATTCCGTCCGCAGAGGCATTTCCCGAGGCAGAGGCGGCGATCGATAAAGCAATTACGATAGACGCCGATTCGGCCGAGGCACTTTCACGTAAAGCTTTTATCGAGCTCCTGTGGAGGCGTGATTGGCGCGAGGCGGAACGGCTTGTCCGGCTTGCTCTCGATTCAAATCCGGACACCCCTTTTGCTCACGAGTGCCTTTCAAATATTTATTGCAGCCAAGGCATCGTGGATGAGGCCGTTGGCGAGATCCTTAAGGCAGAAGCCCTCGACCCCTTCGCCCCGCGGGCAGTTCTGATGTCTTCATGGACGTACTATCTCTGCAGAATGAATTCCGAGGCAACACAGAAGGCCCGCAAAGCTCTTTCAATGGCGCCCGGTATGCCGCAGGCGATGCTCCACCTCGGAAATTCGCTCACTGAATCTGGCGACTACGACCAGGCCGTCGAGCTTCTGAGGCTTTCTGCCGAGTCATGGAAGGCTGCGGGCCTTCCGCGATACATGCTCGCCTTTGCCCGGGCGGGTCAGGGCGACAAAGAGTCTGTCGCAAAGATCATTTCGAAGCTTACCGAGCTCGAATCAACATCACACGTCAAGCCGTATTTCCTCGCAATGGCCTGTCTTGCGAGCGGAGAACACGACCGCGCCTTTGAGTATTTTGAGAAAGCTCTCGAGGAAAGAAATGAATGGATGGTCTGGTTCGGGGTTGACCCGAAGCTCGATCCGATCCGGAGCGATCCGCGATATCGCTCGATACTCGAACGTACCGGCAACCCGATCGCACTCGAAACGACGACAGCCCCAAGAACGGACGGCCGAGAACGGTCGATCGCAGTTCTGCCATTTCGGCTTATCGGGTCGTCGGCGTCGGCCCTTGGTTTACCCGAATTCCTCGGAACCGCGCTTGCGGATGCGCTAACACTTCGGCTCTCGAACGTTCGTAAGCTCAAGGTGCGGCCGACTAGTTCGGTCGTGGTCTCCGCCGAACGCAACGATGATCCGTTCGAATGCGGGACCGAACTAAATGTCGAGTTTGTCGTCGACGGCATTTTGAGAGCTGCTCCTGAAGGCATTCGGCTGACCGTCCAACTGCTTGATGTCGCCGAGCGTTCGATCCGTTGGTCCGCAAGCTTTTTTGAATCGACGGTCGATCTGCTCGACCTCGAGGACTCGATCTCCGAGCAGGTAACGCGGTCGCTGCTTACGCATATCGACGACGAAATGGCTTCGCAGATGGCAAAGCGGGGCACCGCAAACCCGGCCGCACTTGATGCCTATCTTCAGGGACGGTTCTTTTGGAGCCAGTTCTCACCGGAGACGTTCCCGAAAACCCTCGCTTCCTTTCAGCGTGCCGTTGAACTTGACCCGCAATTTGCAGCTGCATACGCGGGCCTTGCCGATTTCAATGGTTGGGCGCTGATCTATGGCCTAATTCCACCCGATGTAGCGTTGCCGCAGATGTACGCGAACCTCAATCGCGCGCTCGAGATAGACCCCGGTCTGGCTGAGGCACATGCGGCCCTCGGCTTATACCACTCAAATATGCAGGAATGGGCAAAGAGCGAGGCCTGCTATCGCCGGGCGATCGAGCTGAACCCGAATTATCCGCTTGGGCACGAATGGCTTTCTTCGTATCTAGTCGCTAGCGGACGTACAACCGAAGGGCTCCTCGAACTTGAAACGGCAGAATCGCTCGATCCGCTTTCTCTCCGCCCCAAGGTGCTCACGGCGTGGACCTATTATCAGGCGAGAGATTTCACGCGTGCCGTCGCGAAGAGCGATGAGTTGCTTGCACTTGCACCTACTTCGATGCAAAGCCACGTTCAGGCCTGCAACGCCTTGCTTCAGGCCGGCAGCATCGATGCATCGCTGCGGAATGGACTGATCGCCGAAGAGCTTGCACCCGATTCTCCGCTCGTTCTGCATCCACTGTGTTATTCACTCGTTGCCGCCGGTCGTGCGGAGGAAGCACTTGAACGCATCGGACGCTGGAGAAAGATCGCCGAGGAACGCTATGTTGGCAGCTATTTCTTCGCTCTTGCCTATTTTGCGGTCGGCGATACTGACCGTGGCTTCGAATATCTTGAAGCCGCCCGAACGAACTTCGATCCCTGGTTGGTCTGGACGGCGGTCGAACCAAAACTTGACCCTGTACGCGGCGATGAGCGCTACGGCGAGTTGCTTCGCAAGATGAACGGGCCTCAGCTTCCTTGAGCCTTACGGGCGAACTTTTCCTCGTAGCGGCTCGTCTTAAGGAACTCCTCGAAGTCCTTGATCTCAAGGATCTCTTTGATCGCCGCCCGCTTATCTGCTGCGTTCCTGTAGTAACTCTCCGTGATCTTGTAGCCCATGTAGTAGCCGAGATCGGCTGGGCGATCTTTTGCCTGATCCCCTTGATATAGCCAGTTCGAGACATCCGTGCCATTCATTGCCTGCTTGAACTCATTCCAAAGTTCTTCCTCGATCGGGTTTCCGTAAGCGTGCAGGTGCGGATTCACGTGACCGCCGGAAATAAACTCCGCGATGAAGTCCGCTGCCCCTTCGTTGATGGATTTCTGCAGTAAGGTCGGCTCGCCGGGGATCGAATACTTCTGCTGATAGTGGATCGATTCGTGAGCAACGACGAACGGCACCTTTTCTATCGGCGCAATCACCGATTTCTGCCATTGCGACAGCCCATCGAGATTCACTTGGCCGTTGGCACCGAACATATCGACACCTATGAGCAGCCCGCCCGGAGCAAGCGTACCGGCGGAGTTCATCCGCCCGATCACAAAATATACATTTGGAAATATCGCATCCGGATAAAGCTCTTTGAGCTTACGAAAGGAAGCTCGCATCTTTGGCTCAAAGGTAGCGATCTTTCTGCTCGGAGCACGCAGGCCGTCATAATATTTCCGCGACGAAGTGACCTGCTCGGCAAATGACTTTGCGTTCCCGATCCGATATTTCAGGAAAAGTTGGAGCCCGTCCGAGCCGGGAGCAAAATACTCCTGAGCATAGATTTCCTCCGCGTTCTCGGCGGTAGCTTTGTCGAAGGCTTTCCAGAAGCTCTCGATGTCCGATGTCACGAATTTAACCGCCGCCGGATCCGAGTTCGTGGCCATCTGGGCGAACGCGTTCGAAGCCGCTAATGCAAAAATCAAAAATGATCTGAGAGTTGCTTTCATTGATCTATCTCCGGGCTCCTGACCACGAGGTCAGTGCAATGTCGGCTCTTTGCGTGCCGGTGTTAGCGATACGGACCTTCCAAACTCCGGGTTTCACCCCCTGCTCAACATATAGCGAGCGGAACGGACTTCCCGCGGTCCTCGATCCGGCCTCATCTTTGCTCGCGATCCTTCCGTCGGGAGCAACCAGCACCACAGAAACAGACGCATTCGCGATGAATGTCAGGCCAAGATCGTCCGTGCCGGCCGCGACCGGCATGTCGATCTCGGTCTGCGATCCGGGTTCGAGTGTCAGCCAGCGAGCGAAGACGTCCGCCCTTGCCGCCGCTCCATAGTTCCTTCCCAAAAGAAGCCCGGCATCGCCATCGCTAAGGCCGCCCTGATAGTTCGGAAGGCTCGGAACTTCCGGTGCTTCGGGAAAGTGGTTTCCTTTCGGGCCGATGGCCAATCGCGGCTTCACGAAGGCGGAAAAATCCGCTGTACCGGTAAGCTCCGTGTGGACATTCTTCGACTTTGCATTGTCCTTGATCTGCCAAATGGCTGAGGGCACCGGCACCACGCCGTCGTTCCAAACGTAGGTTTTGCACATAACCGGAAGAGGATCGCCGGCAAGAACCGAGAACTTCACTCCCTTCCGGTTTGTCACCGTTCTGTTGAACTCGGCCGCGACATCCTGCCGCAGCTGCCGGACTGCCTCAACATTCTTGCCGAGCGTCTCGAACGCCGTGTTCATCACGTCCGCACACGGCGAGCCCATATTCGGCGTGCCCAACATTACGAGATGTGCAACCTGCGGGCGACCGTCCTCGCTCGGCGGCATAAAGTGGTGAATGTAATGCCGCGAGATGAGCCCGCCCATTGAATGGGCAACGATGTCCACATGCCAGGCGTTTCGGTCCTCTTGTGCGTAGCGAATGTATTTTCCGAGCTCTTGCGAGTTCTCAAAGATGGAATTTGTCGCATTGGTCGAGAGAAACGACCCGCCGGTGTTCATAATTCCCTTTTCCGGCTTCTCGCCGACCGGATACGCCTTCCAATCGTAGCTATGCGAGGTCGTCAGAATATTCTGCCAGCTTTCCCACGCTTTCCAGTTGCTCCAAAGTCCGTGGACCAGCACTACCGGCTTCGGAGCGACCTTAAGGTTTTTGGTCATCTCATCCGCCTTTTTGCCGTTCTCCTCGAGCTCGGCCTTGATCCGCTGAACGAGCCGCGGGCGGCCGTCGTCGTACCATGCATAGCCGGATGAATCCCAGACGAACTCGACCTCGCGTTCCTCGCCGGGCTCGACCCGTACCGATGCCGAAAGATCCTCGAGCGGAGCGTCCGGCCGAGCACCGTCCCACTTATCGCCCTTGTAGGTCTCTTTGATCTTGACGTCGGCGTATTTCGTCTCGCCGGACGCATTCAGCACCTTCGCCTTGATGCGCACCAAATTCCCGTCGGTCGTTCCCTTTTGCTCGGTGACCTCGACCCAGTCGTTCCAGTTCGGGTACTTCATCTCCTCGAACTTGAGGTCGATAAGCCGCAGCGGGGCTCCGCATTTTTGAAGATTCCACGTTATCGTCTCCGTTACGTTTTGAAAAGACTGCGAAAAGCTGCCGCTCAAACGGTTCGGGTCGCTTGGATCGATTCGGTGGCTGCCGTCAGAGGTTAGCGAGTTGCCCTCGATCGTCGTTTCGGTCGCAGGCATCGTGAGGTTCTTACCCTCTTTCGGGACGCACTGCCCACTATATGCCGCGGTCTGTTTGCCCGTTCCCTGGCCTTTGATCGGCGGAAGGCCGACGCTGACGCTATAAGTACCATCGTCGTTTACGCCGATCCCGACCGAGGCCTCTTCTTTGCCTGAACCGGTCACTTGGCTCTGTGAGACGAAAGTGCCGCTCATGTCTCGCCAGGTTTTCCCGCGGTCGCAAGAGTTCTTTTCAACGGCCTTTGTCGTCTCGCTCGATGTGAAACTGTGGTTGATGGTCGCCCTGCCCGTGCTGCTGCCGTTCTGTTCGGGCGATTCGACGACCGCGACCTGAGCCTTGTAGTCATACTTCATCTCGAAGGTCGTCGTGTCCTTTCCGCGGTTCGAGACGCGCTCGGTCGTCTTTGTGTCAGACATCGACTGCGTGCGGGTGTAGGTTATCGAACCCGTCCACGCTCCCTTGCATTTTGAAGCGGCCGGCTTCGTCCGGGCAGATGCGGTCGCTGCCCCGCGACGAGTCTGAGCCTCCGCAGTTATGAACGGAGCGGCGAGCGAAAGTAGTGTTACGGCCGCGAGGAAAGCATGTACGATTTTGCGTTTGCTTGTCATTGTGAGTATTGCTGCTCAGATAAAGTGATTAAGGACTCCGCCAGATAACGCGATGAAACGGCTGGCGAAATATCACAGAAGCCCGCAATAAATGCGGGCCTCCATTAAATGATCTCATGATGAGAACTAAGCTTTAACTGCTTCGACAATGCCGACCGGGCTTTTCGTTTCGATGATTCTTGTCATCTTCAGTCCCGAGCGTTCGAGCAGCTTCTCAAACTCCTCGGCGGTACGCTCTTTACCGCCGGGCGAGACGAGCATTTCGAGGTCGAGCACCTTGCCGAAGTGCGGTTCATTGCCGGCCGGCAAGATAGCGTCGAGGATCAGCACTTTTGCGTCGTCGGCCATATGTTCGCGGATATTGCGGAGGATCACCGCGTTCTTGTCGTCGTACCAATCGTGGATGATGTGCTTCATGAAATAGACGTCGGCCTTGACCGGGATCGATTCGGTAAAGCTGCCGGCGACGTATGCCACGCGGTCGGCGACTCCGTAGCTTTCCATCATTTCCGGAGCTCCTTCAAGTACGTGTGGAAGCTCGAAAAGCACGCCCTTTACACCGGGATTCGCCTTCAGAACCGCGCCAAGCAGGTGCCCATAGCCGCCCGCGATGTCAGCAACCGTGCCCGCACTTGAAAAATCATAGGCTCCGATGATCGCCGGTATCGTTACGTTTGAGAAAGACGTCATCGCCTTGTTGAAAATGTCGCCGAGCGGCTGATCGGTCTCAAAAAGCGTCTTGAAGACCGGTTCGCCGTGGACCGAGTCCCATGCGGGCTGACCTGTTTTTACGCTTTCGATCATCCCGCCGTAAACCTTCCAATGCTCGGGTTCGCCCATCCAAATGGTCATATAGCGGGTGCTTTCGGGATGATCTGTGCGAAGCGTTTCGCTTGCCGGTGTATTAGCAAAAGTCCTCGGCGCGGTCTCGGTAAAAACGCCGCTGGCCGAAAGAGCCCTAAGCACCCGATAGATCGCGTCCTCGTTCGTTTGCGTTGCGACCGCAATATACTCCGCGGTCCGCGGGCCATCGGCCAGCAGATCGGCAACTCCGATCTTCGCGGCAACGTATGCGGCCTGCGCCAGAAACGCCCCGCTTACAATATTCATTACCTGAACGGGTGGCGGTAGGTTCGCCGGTTGTTCGGTGTTCGCCGCGGGTTTTGGGGTTGTGCTCATAGTTCCTCCGTAAGGTTTGTAGGTATAAGGTTTTGCTAGCTTCTTACGCGAAGTCGCGGGCGGGAACATATCACCGATGCAGATCATCTGCAACCATGTCCGCAATCCATCCGAAGAACAAGACGTACAAATGACCCGCAATTCGAAAGAAAAATCAGCAGCTTTGGTCTTTCCGCATTAGCTCTTCACGCCAAATCCGGCGGTCGAGGCGGCCGAGACCGTCTATTTGGTCGAGGAACACCTGTTTTTCCGCGAAGTCCGTTTCCATAAGCAGAAACTGGCTTTCCACCGGGCGACAATCAGGGCCTATGAGGAAGAGCTTGGCCGAAGCGGCCGCCGCGTCGAATGCATTGAGTCGAACGATCCGCGATCGGACATCCGCGAGCTATTGCCCGAACTTGCAAAGGCAGGTGTCGAGTCGATTCACATCTGCGACGTTGAAGACGACTGGCTTCTCCGCAGGATCAAAAGCACGGCTGGGTCATACGGCCTATCCGTCAAGATCCACGATTCTCCTGGTTTTCTGAATAAGGCCGAAGAAGTTCTCGGCAAACTTGGCTTCAGAAAACGCTACTTCCAGACCGACTTCTACATCTCCGAAAGAAAATCCCGCGGCATTCTGCTCGAACCGGACGGCCGGCCGAAAGACGGCAAATGGAGCTTTGACGCCGAAAACCGTAAACGTGTGCCCAAGGGCCTTCAGATTCCGGCAACGAAGCCGCCTCGTCAAAACAAATTTGCTTTGGAAGCGATCGCGTCGATCGAAAACGAATTTCCCGACAACCCTGGCTCACTCGACTCGTTCAATTGGGCGGTCATACGAAACGAAGCGCAGGAAATGCTTGAGGCTTTTCTGGCTGAGCGCTTTGATCTCTTCGGCGACTATGAGGATGCGATCGTTCGCGATGAGCATTACCTCTTTCACAGCGTTCTTTCGCCATACCTCAACATTGGCCTGCTAACTCCGGCCGAGGTTATTGAAGCTGCTCTCGACCACGCAGAAATGCGGAGCACACCAATGAACTCGCTTGAGGGATTCATTCGCCAGATCATCGGCTGGCGTGAATTTATCCGCGGCGTGTATTTGATCGAGGGCAGGCGGCAACGTACGGCGAACTTTTGGAAATTCAACCGGAAGATGCCGCGGTCGTTCTACGAAGGTACTACAGGGATCGAACCCTTCGACCACACGGTCCGCAAGGTACTTGAGACGGGCTATTGTCATCACATCGAACGGCTCATGATCCTCGGTAATTTCATGATGCTCTGCGAGATCGACCCCGACGAGGTCTATCGCTGGTTCATGGAACTTTTCATCGATGCATACGATTGGGTGATGGTGCCGAATATCTATGGTATGAGCCAATTTGCTGATGGCGGCTTGATGACAACCAAGCCCTACTTCAGCGGCAGCAACTATATTTTGAAGATGAGCGACTACCGGAAGGGCGAGTGGTGCGAGACTTGGGACGCCCTATTTTGGCGGTTCATGGACGTTCACCGCGACGTGTTGGAGCGCAACCCGCGTTTAGGCATGCTTGTCCGCTCATTCGACAAAATGCCGCCGGAAAAGCGGGCCGGATACCACGAACGGGCGGAACATTTTCTAGCGTCGCTCAAATAATATTATGAACAAGACCTATTTACTCATCGGCGGAAGCTACGGTATCGGATATGAACTCGCCAAGTCGCTCTCGGAAGCCGGCAACGCGGTCAACGTCTTTTCGCGAACGCCGGGGGAAGTCGCCGGCCTTGCCGGAGTGACACATACACAGTTTGACGCCCTAAGCGATGAACTAGCCGTTGAAGGACCGATCGACGGGCTCGCGTACTTGCCCGGCACCATTGACCTAAAGCCCTTTCATCGATTCACGGATGCCGACCTCTTGCGGGACCTCGAGGTGAATTACATAGGGGCGGCAAGGGCCATTCGCAGCGTTCTTCCCAATCTAAAAGAAGCCGGTTCTGCATCGGTCGTCCTTTTTAGCACGGTCGCGGTCCAGACCGGAATGCCGTTCCACGCTTCGATCGCCGGTGCAAAGGGAGCCGTCGAGGGGCTGACCCGGGCACTCGCCGCGGAGCTTGCGCCAAAGATCCGGGTGAACTGTGTCGCACCTTCGCTGACCGATACGCCGCTCGCCGAAAAGCTGCTCAACACCGATCAAAAACGCGATGCAGCGGGCGAACGCCATCCGCTCAAACGTCATGGCCGGGCGTCGGACATAGCTGCTGCGGCAGAGTTTTTACTCGCTGACCGCTCGTCGTGGACGACCGGACAGATATTGCACGTCGATGGCGGAATTGGATACCTAAAATAGTGTAGATTTTCCTTGCCTGCGGGCGGGAATCCATCTATACTTAGCCGACAATTTGGTTCCGATACATTTCAAAACCCGCTATGAAATGGAAGGTTGATTATATCCCTGCGCCCCCTCACGTCCTGGTCGTATTCGATGGAGAATTCGACCTCGTCGACACTTTGAAGCTTCACGAGCATCTTGCCGCTGATGAACACGTTCTCGCTGGCAGTCCCATCTTGATGGACTGCAGAAAGCTTCTCACGCCAAGCATTAGCACCGATGATATCGACGCAATTGCCAGGTCGTTTGCACGCAATTCCGCGAGCTTCGCTAGAACGCGAATAGCCTTTTGGATCGCGTCTAACGTCCATTTTGGACTCGGACGCCAACTTCAGGGTTTTCTCGGTGAACAAGCCCCCGGTTTCGACCTTTTGCGAACAGACGATGAAGTCGCCGCGTGGCTCTCGCAGAGCGAACCTCAATAACAATGGCCCGACAAGTCGCTAAACCTGCCGGGCCCTTCCTGTCTGATGTTTTCGCTATTTGATCGACTTCGCTATTGCCTCAGCAGCTTGCTCGACCAGGGAGGAAAGTATGTCGTCGCCGTCGTTCTTCGCCTTTGCCTTGTACTCGCCGGTTAGTGTTGGCTGGCCCGATGCATTGACCATTCGGATCTCCAGCTTCAGTTCATCCTTAGATTTCACGCTCCCGGCAATCGAACCAGCCGAGAGCACGGTGCTTGCTGCGATCGCACCCGCGGTCGAGCCATACCCGATGCTCGAGAGTGCTGGCGAGGCAAGCTTGCTGAACATCCCGAATCCGCCGCCGCCTTTCTTGTGCGAAACGGTTGCGTAGATGACCATATCGCAATCCTTTTCCTTTGCTTCGGCATCGATCGCCGTTTGAAGCCGTGCTTCGAGCGGCACGACCTCAACGTTCGGCATCTTCAAATATCCGATGAGCGTATTTCGGACGGCCTCGGCAAGCTCGGCCGCCGGCATTTCTTTGCCGAGCGAGCCGGTCTTTACGTTGGCAAGCCCGATGCGGACGGTTCCCGGTTTTTTCTCACCCGCCGGTGCGTCGGATACGGTCGGTGCCGATGCGGCTCGAGAAACATTTGTCGCAAGCGGTGATCCTTGACCATAGTTGCCCTTAATGCTCTGCGGCACCGAAGTCGAAGCAGGTTCTCCGGCTGAAGCATACATTTGTGCCGAATCCTCGACCTCACGGTAACCCGCCGGCACTTCGAACAGTGCTGCATCAAGAGCGGCCTTCGAGAGCTCGATGACCTCGCTCACCATGGACATCGTCTCCTTCCCCGCTCCGTCATACATCGTCATTTTTTCGTAGAGTGCGAAACCGCGCTTCCCGGTTCCGGTTTGTTTCGTCTCAAAACGATCTTTGCAGCCGCCCGAACGGGCGTTGACGGGAGCGGAATATGCCGCGTTATCGCAATCGAGACCAGCTTCAAGATCGGCATACCAGCCATCCGTTTCCATCTTTGTATTGACCGGGCTGCAGGCATCGGGCGAAGACTCCATCGTCGTCGTGACGACCAACCTGCGAGCCTGAAGGCCAAACATCTGCTTTCTCTCGCCGGTATCGCGTATGTTGATCGTCATCATGACACGCCCACCCTTAACGGTCTTTGGCTCGGTGCTAGTTGAGGCCGTTGTATTCGCGGCTGCGGGCTCGATCTGTCCGAATTCATTGACGATGAACGTCTTCGTTGCCGGATTTAGCTGGATCGCCCGCTTCAAGTCACACTGAGTTATGTTGACCATCGCGCCATTCATCATTTCCGAACGCTGCCGTTTTCCCTTGATCAGCGTTGTGTTCTCATAGCTCTGCCCGGAAACGGTTTGCCGGGTCTTTACCTTAAGGTCTGCAAGTGCGACGCCCGAAGCGCCGAGCACAAAAAGGACTGTCAAAACCAAATATAATCGCATTCTCATGATTAATCTCCCGGTAGTCGCGGCAAGCCGCGGGATGTACGTCACCAGTAAACGCGAGAAGCCCGATGCGAAAGTATCAGCGGTAAGTTGCCGCGATTGCTATCGGCAGTTACCTCAAATATAATCGCGGAGTCCCTTTGCCGTGATCCGACTATGAGCAGCAATTCCTCCGGCGAAATAACCCAAATGCTTCTGGAACTGACGGACGGAAACACCGACGCCGTTGACCAGATACTTCCTCACATTTATGACGAGCTTCGTCGGTTGGCGGGCAGCTATCTGCGACGTGAGCGGTCCGACCACACGCTTCAGCCGACCGCACTCGTCCACGAGGCCTACATGAAGTTGATCGATCAGCGACAGGTCAAGTGGCAGAACCGGGCCCATTTTTTCGGCATCGCGGCCCAGGTGATGCGGCGGATCCTAATGGACCATGCCCGCAAGCATCTTGCGAATAAACGCGGCGGCGATGCGGAGATCCTACCGCTTGAAGAGGAGATCTTCGTCGTCTCTCCTGACAAGTCGAATGAACTACTTGCTCTTGATGAAGCTCTCGAGAGGCTTGCAAAAATGGACCCGCCGAAAGCACGGGTTGTCGAACTCCGTTATTTCGGCGGGTTATCGATCG